>JAEUNQ010000160.1 GCA_016790365.1 Thauera sp.
GAGCCTGGCGCCGCGCTACAACATCCTCTTCCGCGACGACAAGACCTACCCCTACATCGAGCTCTCCGCCGACGAATTCCCGCGCCTGGCCTACCACCGCGGCGCCTTCACCAAGGGCGCGCGCTACTTCGGCCCCTTCCCGAACGCCTGGGCGGTGCGCGAGAGCATCCACCTGCTGCAGAAGACCTTCCAGCTGCGGACCTGCGAGAACACCGTCTTCGCCAACCGCTCGCGCCCCTGCCTGCTGCACCAGATCAAGCGCTGCACCGCGCCCTGCGTCGGCTTGGTCGAACCAGCGGTCTACGCCGCGGAGGTGAAGCTTGCCACCCGCTTCCTCGACGGCCAGGCGAGCGAAGTGATCGACGACCTCACGAATCGCATGCAGGCGGCCGCCGAGCGCCTCGCCTTCGAGGAAGCCGCGGCCTGCCGCGACCAGGTGCGCGTGCTTCAGGCCGTGCTGCACAAGCAGTTCGTCGACAGCCGCAAGGACGAGGACGTCGATGTGCTGGCCGCGATCGAGGCCGACGGCCTCACCTGCGTGAACATCGCCATGGTGCGCGGCGGCCGCCACCTCGGTGACCGCCCGCAGTTCCCCAGCGGCGCGGCAGTGTCGGGCGCGATGGACAGCCTGCTCGCCTTCGTCGAGCAGCACTACAGCCAGCACCCCATCCCAACCCGCATCCTGGTCAATCTGCCGCCCGAGGCGGTCAAGGAGGCGCTCGCCGAGATCACCGAGCGCCCGCCGGGCGTGGTGTCGCCGCGCTTCGAGGCGGAAAAGGCGTGGATGGAGATGGCCGAGAAGAACGCCCACCTCGCCATCCAGGCGCGCGCGCGCGACACCGGCCGCATCGAGCAGCGCCTGGAGGCCCTGCGCGAGGCGCTCGGCATGGACGAGGCGCCGCAGCGCATCGAGTGCTTCGACATCAGCCACACCATGGGCGAGGCCACGGTGGCGTCCTGCGTGGTGTGCGAGGCGGGCACCATGAAGCGCGCCGAGTACCGCCGCTACAACATCGCCGGCATCACCGGGGGCGACGACTTCGCCGCCATGCGCCAGGCGCTCGAGCGCCGCTACGGCAAGGTCGCGGCCGGGGAGGGCGTGTGCCCGGACCTGATCCTGATCGACGGTGGCAAGGGCCAGGTCAGCGCCGCGCGCGCCATCCTCGCCGAGGTGGGGCTGGAGGCGGTGGCGATGGTGGGCGTCGCCAAGGGCGAGGGGCGCAAGGCGGGGCTGGAGACGCTGATCTTCCCCGATGGCCGCGAAGGGCTGGCCCTGGGCGGCGAGTCGGCCGCGCTGCACCTGATCGTGGAGATCCGCGACGAGGCGCACCGCTTCGCCATCACCGGCCACCGCGCCAGGCGCGGCAAGGCGAGGGTGGGCTCGAAGCTGGAGGACATTCCCGGCGTGGGGCCCTCGCGCCGGCGCAACCTGCTCGCCGCTTTCGGCGGGCTGGATGGGGTGCGCGAGGCGACGGTGGAGGACCTGTGCCGGGTGGAGGGCGTCAGCCGCAAGCTCGCGGAGCAGATCCACGCTGCGTTGCGCTGATTGGGTCGTGCCTGCCCCGAGCGCGTTGCGGTCATGGCTGCACGACTGTTCGCGGCTTCCGCCGCTCCTACCGGAAAACCGTGCCGTACAGGCCCCTGTAGGAGCGGCGCAAGCCGCGAACGCTTGCTGCAGTAGCCCTTGTCAAGCTGTCAGCGCTTCCTTCACCCAGGCGTTGGCCTGCTTGGCGTCGAAGCTGCTGCCGTATTTTGCCTTGAGGGCGCCCATCACCGCGCCCATCTGCTTCGGAGAGCGCTCCTCGAGGCTGGCGACGGTGTCGGCGATGAAGGCCTTCACCTCGGTCTCGCTGGCCATCGGCGGCAGGTAGGCGGTGAGGATGGCGGACTCCTGTTCCAGCGCGGCGCGGCGCTCGGCGTTCGTGATCACGCCGAGCGCTTCCTGGTTGTTCTTGAGGAACTTGCGGATCGTCTGCTGCACCTCGTCGTCGGTGCTCTCGCGGTTGCCGGCATTCTTGCCCACCATCTCGGCCTCGCCGATCAGGGTGCTGAGCAGAGTCGCACGCACGCCGTCGGCGGCCTTGCGTGCGAGCATCGAGTCTTTCTTCAGTTGGGCCAGCAGGCTCATGCGCTTCTCCAGTGGATCTCGGGGTCGGGCGAGGTGCCCGTCGGGGCCGAAGTCTAGCGCAGCCGGCGCGCGTTCCGGAGGCTTCGCGCGCCGGGGCGAGGCTGCGCTCAGGGGCGATCGACGCGGTGGATCTTGTCGGCGTTCATCTTCGCCGACCAGGGCAGGCCGCTGTTCTGCCAGCCGTTCTGCAGGCGGAAGCCGGCTTGCGGGCCTTCCTTGATGGCGCCGCCCTGGAAGCCGTCGACCACGAAGCGGGCGTTCGGGAAGCCGTTTTCGCGCAGGAAGGTGGCACTGGGCTCGCCGCGCTCGCTGCCCGAGCGGCACATGGTGATGATCTCGGCGTCGGCGCTCAGGCCGCGCTTGGCGAGCTGCAGCTTCACCTGGTTGATGAAGTCGGGGTTGCGGTAGAGGCGGAAGACGCCCTTCTCGGCATTCCACTGCGTGCGATCGACCAGCATGAAGGGGACGTTGGCGTGCACCGCGTCGGAGAAGCCGACGAACATGACCTCGACCGGGTCGCGCACGTCGATGAAGAGCACGTTCTTCTCGTTGTTCTGGATCTTGGCGTAGGTGTCCTGCGCCGAGATGCCGAGGTCGGCCGCGTGCGCGGCGAGGCTGGCGAAGCCGAGGGCTGCGGCGATCAGCAGGCGTTTCATGGGGGGCTCCTTTCGAGGTCGGATGGAAACGAAACGCCCTGCCACGGGCGAAACCCAGGGCAGGGCGGGAGGTTGGGGCTCAGGCGCGGCGCATCATCGCCGCGACGGGCCAGGCCAGCGCACCGCCCACTGCACCGAAGGCGGCGGCGTAGAGGAGGAGGTTGCCCCAGTCCACCCAGTAGCCCATGTTGGCGAAGGACGACTGGGTCATGCCGGGGGTAATGAAGAAGGTGATCGCGGTCACCACGACCGCGATCGCGATCGCCGGCTTGAGGGCCGCGCCCAGCCCGCGCGGCCGCGTGCGGCGGCGACGGCCATCAGCGCCAGCCACAGCAGCGCGGTGCCGATCACCACCGGCAGGTATTGCAGCCCCAGTTCGTAGAGGATGTTGAGCGTCAGCCAGATCTCGTACATGTCTCGTCTCCCTTATACCCGGCCCTTGGCCACCGCCATGTAGGCGGGCTTGAGTAGGCGGATCTTCATCACCCAGGCGAAGTAGCTGTCCTGCAGCGGATCGATCGCCGGCAGTGAGGGCACCAGGCGGTTCTCATAGTCGAACTCGATCAGCAGCGCGGCGCCCTCGCGCACCAGGAGCGGGCACGAGGTGTAGCCGTCGAAGCGCTGCGAGGGCTCGCGGCCGGCGATGACGTCGATGAGGTTCTGCACCACCAGCGGCGTGCTCTTCTTGACGGTCGCGGCGGTCTTGCCCTTGCCGGTGCCGTTGATGTCGCCGATGCCGAACACGTTGGGGAAGCGCCGATGGCGCAGCGTCTCCTTGTCCACCTCCAGCCAGCCACCCGCGGTGAAGGGGCCTTCCTTCCAGGACAGCGGGCTGTTCTTGACCGAGTCGGGTGCGCGCATCGGCGGGACCACGTGGATGAAGTCGTAGTCGTGCTGGGTGCGTTCGCCCTCGGGGCTGGCGAAGGTGGCGCGGCGGGCGCCGATGTCGACCGCGACCAGCTTGCTGAGGAAATGCACCGGCACGTCGAGCTTCTTCCAGCGCTCGAGCACTTCCTGGTTGATGCGCGGCACGCTGAAGATGTTGTCGAGCGCGGAGTGGAAGCTCACCTGCGACTGGTCGCGCGTGCCGGCCTGGCGGAGGCGGTCGACCAGCATGAAGGTCATCTTCAGCGGCGCGCCAGCGCACTTGAGCGGTGTGGAGGGCAGGGTCATCAGCGCCTTGCCGCCCTTCTGGCGGAACGTGTCCATCGCCTGCCAGGTGGCCTGCGCCGCCTGCGGGCTGGGGTACACGCTGGTGAGTCCGTTGCGTCCGATCGCTGCGACGTCCATGCCCTCGATCAGCCCGAAGTCCATGTGCAGGCCGGTGGCGACGACCAGGTAGTCGTACTCGATGCGCCGGCCGCCGTCGGTGACCACCGCGTTCTTCTCGGCATCGAACTCGGCGACCATCTCGCGCACCCACTCCACGCCGGGCGGGATCAGGTCGACGTTGCGGTCGCTGACCTTCTCCACCGGCCACACGCCGGTCGCGACCAGAGTGTAGCCGGGCTGGTAGTTGTGGATTTCCTTGCGATCGACAATGGTGATCCTGGCGCCGTCGAGCTCGCGCGCGAGGCGGTTGGCTGCGGCCACGCCGGCCAGGCCGCTGCCGGCGATCACGATGCGCGCCGAGGTCTTGAGCGCGGCCTTCGCGCGCGCGGGCGCGAGGCTCAGCCCGGCGCCCGCCGCCAGCGGCAGGGCCGAGGCGCCGAGCAGCAGGCGGCGGCGCTCGGGGTCGATCTCCGCGAGCTCCGGCGATCGTTTCGGCTGGTCCTTCATGGTCTCCTCCTTCCAAGTGGGTCGGCCGTTGCCCCGTGGGGTGCGGCCTTTTTAGTCGGCACAGCTAACTATATAAGTAAATACTTAATAGAGGTTAAGGAAAATCGCCGGAAATGCGATCTCCACCGCGGCCTCATGTGATCAGGCTGGCCATGCGCAAGCCCGCCAGGATCACGCCGAGCCAGCACGCGAGCGGAGAGAACAGCAGGCGGATCAGCAGGTTCTCCGGCCGGAAGCCGACCCCGGCGACGAAGCCGGCGCTCATCGCCCAGAACAGCGCCATCGCCGCGGGGTGGTCGGCCGCGCCCGCAGGCCCGGCCAGCGCACCCGGCCATGCGGTGATGCCGAGCATCACCGTGATGGCCAGCAGCAACGGCAGCATGCGGATGCGCGGCGCCTCCTCGGTCGCTGCGGGGCCGGCCGCCAGAGGGGCCTTGTCCACGGCAGCCACCCGGATCGGGGCGGCGACGGCCCGCTTGGCGTCCGCAGGTTGCGCTGGCGTGAGGGTGGGCGCGAGGGTGGGCGCGAGGGTGGGCGCGAGGGTGGGCGCGAGGGGGGAGCCGAGGGGGGAGCCGAGCGGCTTCATCGTGCGCCCCTCAGCCCGCCGGCGGCAGCTTGCCGCGGCGCGCCTGCGCACGCGCGTCCGCGAGGGCGGCGGCGCGCGCCTCCTCGTTCTCGCCCCATAGCGCGTTGAGGATGGCGAGCAGCACCGCGAAGCCGATGCCCAGGACCCAAGCGAAATACCACATGACCTTCTCCTTGCTCGTGGCGCGTGTTCAGTACGCGGAATGTTCGTTTTCGCGGATGTAGGCCGCGGTGACCTTGCCCGCCATCACGCTGTAGGCCCAGCTCGTGTAGGCGACGATGATCGGCATGAAGATGACCGTGGCCCAGAACATGATGCCCAGCGTGCGGTGGCTGGAGACCGCGTCCCACACGGTGAGGCTGGCGCCCGGCACGGTGGAGGAGGGCATCACGAAGGGGAACATCGACACGCCGGCGGTGCCGATCACGCCCACGATGGCGAAGGACGAGGCGACGAAGGCAGTGAGCGTGCGCCCCTTCCAAACCAGCAGCAGCGCGGCGAGTCCGCCCGCGTAGGCCAGCGCCGGCACCAGCATGGTCAGCGGCGCCTTGTCGTAGTTGGCCAGCCAGGCGCCCGGCTGCAGCGCTACCGTCTTGGCGAGCGGGTTGGGCAGCGCCGCGGTGTCGACCGCCGACGTGATGGCGTAGCCGAAGCTGCCGTTGGCGATCCACGCCCCTGCGACCGTGAAGCCGGCCAGCATGAGCACGCCGAAGATCAGCGCGGCAGTGGTGGCGCGGCGCTGGATGTCGCCCTCGGTGCGGTGGGCGAGGTAGATCGCGCCGTGAAAGGTGATCATCGCCGTGCTCACTACGCCGGCCAGCAGCGCGAAGGGGTTGAGCAGGCCCCAGAACGAGCCGCTGTAGTGGGACACCAGGGTGTCGTCGAAGTGGAAGGGGACGCCCTGCAGCAGGTTGCCGAAGGCGACACCGAAGATCAGCGGCGGCACCGCCCCGCCGATGAACAGCCCCCAGTCCCAGGTGCTGCGCCAGGTGGCGTTGTGGATCTTGCTGCGGTAGTCGAAGCCCACCGGACGGAAGAACAGCGCCCACAGAACCGCCAGCATCGCCCAGTAGAAGCCCGAGAAGGCGGTCGCATAGACGATCGGCCAGGCGGCGAAGATGGCGCCGCCGCCGGTGATGAACCACACCTGGTTGCCGTCCCAGTGCGGGCCGACGGTGTTGATGACGACGCGGCGCTCCTCGTCGTTCCTGCCGACGAAGGGCAGCAGCGTGCCCACGCCCATGTCGTGGCCGTCCATGATGGCGAAGCCGACGAGCAGCACGCCCACCAGCAGCCACCAGATGATCTTGAAGGTCGGGTAGTCGAAAATCATGATGTTCGCTCCGGGGTCAGGCGTGGGCGTGATGGGTTTCGTTCAGGTAGCGGCCGGTGCCCAGGCTGCCCGGGCCCTGGCGGGCGAACTTCACCATCAGGTACATCTCGACGATCAGCAGCACGGTGTAGAAGCCGACGAAACCGGCGAGCGAGCCGTACAGGCTATTGACCGTCAGCGTGGACACCGACATGTGGGTGGGCAGCACGCCGTAGATGGTCCAGGGCTGGCGGCCGTACTCGGCCACGAACCAGCCCATCTCGCACGAGATCCACGGCAGCGGCAGGGACCACAGCGCCCAGCGCAGCAGCCAGCGGCGCTCGGCGAAATCACCCTTGATCGAGTACCACAGCGCCAGTCCGAACAACGCCAGCATCGCGAAGCCCAGCGCCACCATGATGCGGAAGGTCCAGAACAGCGGTGCCACCTTGGGCAGCGTGTCGCGGGCGGCGCGATCGATCAGCTCGGGGGTGACGTCGTCCATCGAGGCGACGTACTTCTTGAGCAGCAGGCCGAAGCCGAGGTCGGCCTTGACCTTGTCGAAGGCCTCGCGCAGCGCCGCGTCCTGCGGGTTCTTGCGCAGCGCCTCGAGCAGCTTCACCGCCTCCACGCCCACCTTCACGCGCTCGCGGTTCACGGCGTAGATCTGGTTGAGGCCGGGCAGCTCCTTGTCGAGCGAGCGCGTGCCGATGAGGCCCATCACCCAGGGGATGTGGAGGGCGAAGTCGTTCTTCATCCCGGCTTCGTTGGGCAGCGCGATGACGTTGAAGCTGGCCGGGGCCGGTTCGGTCTCCCACATCGCCTCCATCGCCGCGAGCTTGGTCTGCTGGGCCTCGCCGAGCGCATAGCCGGACTCGTCGCCGAGCACGATCACCGAGCAGATCGAGGCGAAGCCGAAGGCCGCCGCGATGCGGAAGCTGCGCTTGGCGAACTCCACATCACGCCCGCGCAGCAGGTACCAGGCCGAGATCGACAGCACGAACATCGCGCCGGTCACGTAGCCCGCCGACACCGTATGCACGAACTTGCCCTGCGCCACCGGGTTGAACACCACCGCCCAGAAGTCGGTGAGCTCCATGCGCATCGTCTCGTAGCTGAACTCCGAGCCCACCGGGTTCTGCATCCAGCCGTTGGCGATCAGGATCCATAGCGCCGACAGGTTGGTGCCCACCGCCATCAGGATCGTCACCAGCAGGTGCTGCTGGCGCGACAGGCGGTCCCAGCCGAAGAAGAACAGGCCGATGAAGGTTGACTCGAGGAAGAAGGCCATCAGGCCCTCGATCGCCAGCGGCGCGCCGAAGATGTCGCCCACGTAGTGCGAGTAGTAGGCCCAGTTGGTGCCGAACTGGAACTCGAGCGTGATGCCGGTGGTGACGCCGAGCGCGAAGTTGATGCCGAAGAGCTTGCCCCAGAAGCGGGTCATGTCCTTGTAGATCGTCTTGCCCGTCATCACGTAAACGCTTTCCATGATGACCAGCATCCACACCATGCCGATGGTGAGCGGTACGAACAGGAAGTGGTACATCGCCGTCGCGGCGAACTGCAGCCGCGACAGGTCGACGAGTTGCTCACTGACCATGGGATTCTCCAGATGTCGTGTGTTGTTTTGCACTTGCCGAGGCGACAATCCGGGTGGCCATGGCGCCGGGGTCGACCGCCACCTTCGCGTCGCGGATGAAGGCCCACCACAGCGCGGTGATGAGGATCAGCTTGAGCACGATGACGAGGGTGATTTCGCGTACGAGGCGGCGGTCGGTCGGGTTCATGGCGGACTCCGGTTGTCCCTGTCCCCTGTATCAAGACCCGTGCCAGCCTCCCGTCATGGTCTGGATTTGATGTAAATCAAGGGTTTTAGCTGGGTCCGCCACGGATGTCGATTGACGCTCATGCTGTCAGCAAGGCAGACTCGTGACAGATCAACCGTCATGCCTGACAGAACATGCCACCCGACACCCGGCCGCTGCCCGAGCTGGTCTCCTTCCTCGAGACCCTCCCCGAACCGCACATCCTGTGCGACCGCGACTACCGCATCATCGCCGCCAACGCAGCCTACCGGCGCTCGTGGCCGGAGGCGCGCAGCGTCATCGGGCGCACCTGCTACGATGTGTCGCACCACTACAGCGTCCCCTGCGATCGCGCAGGCGAGTCCTGCCCGCTCGCGCGCAGCCTGCAGTCCGGCCAGCGCGAGCGCGTGCTGCACCTGCATCACACGCCACGCGGCGAGGAGTACGTGAACATCGAGCTCTCCCCGGTGCGCGACGCCAGCGGCGAGATCGCCTGGTTCATCGAGAAGATGGAGCCGATGCACGTCGCCCGCGGGGTGTCCGACCATCGTGGCCTGATCGGGCGTTCGCCCGCCTTCCAGCGCATGCTCGAGCTGATTGCGCGGGTGGCGCCTTCGGATGCGAGCGTGCTGCTGCAGGGTGAATCCGGCACCGGCAAGGAACTGCTCGCGAGCGCCGTGCATGAGGCGAGCCGGCGCGCCGAGGGGCCCTTCGTGGTGGTGGACTGCTCCGGCCTGCCCGAGACCCTGTTCGAGAGCGAGGTCTTCGGCCACGAGCGCGGCGCCTTCACCGGCGCCACCGCGCGCAAGCCCGGCCTGGTCGAGGCGGCGAGCGGCGGCACCCTGTTCCTGGACGAGGTCGGCGACATCCCGCTCGCAATGCAGGTCAAGCTGCTGCGCCTGCTCGAGACCGGCACCTACCGGCGGGTCGGTTCCACCGAGCTGCGCCGGGCCGATATCCGCCTGGTCTCGGCGACCCATCGTCCGCTCAAGCGGATGATCGCGGAGGGCGGTTTCCGCCAGGACTTGTACTTCCGCATCAACACCTTCCCGATCACGGTGCCGCCGCTGCGCGAGCGCGAGGGCGACCTGCCGCTCTTGATCGACTCGCTGCTCGAGCGCGTCGCGCCCAAGCGCAAGCTGACGCTGAGTCCGGGCGCGATGCGCGTGCTGTGCGACTACGCCTTCCCGGGCAATGTGCGCGAGCTGCGCAACGTGCTCGAACGCGCCAGCCTGATGTGCGACGGCGAGGTGATCGGCCCCGAGCATCTGCCCGAGGAGGTGCTGCATCCCGAGTCCGAGAGCGCAGAGGCGAGTTTCGCACTCGGACACCGGCTGCCGGCGGACAGCACCGACCCGCTCGACCTCGACGAGGTGCAGCGCCAGGCCATGCTGCGTGCGGTGCGAACGCACCGTGGCAGCCGGCGCGAGCTGGCGCGCCGGCTGGGGATCAGCGAGCGCACGCTGTACAGAAGGCTCAAGGCGCTCGGGCTGCTGGAAGGCGAGGCGGTCGGCGGCCAGGGTGAAGAAGAAGGCGGCGAGGGGGGCTGAGCGGGCGTTGCGAAGGGGGGAAGGGACGACCGGGGGGCCGAGGCTCGTCCGACTGTCAGTTGTGGCGGTGGTATTGTACTGTTGGCAGCATATGGCAGGCGATGTGCGCGTGAATGAGCGTGAATCGTGCGCCAAAGCGTATTTTTTAGACCTGGCACGGTGGTTGCTTTATAGAACCTCAAGCGAAGCAGGCCGCGTCGTGATCGCTGCATGATCGTCCCCCCTCAACGGTCTTGCCCCTGGCAGCGTTGTTCCGATGGAATGCCCCCCGGCCGCTTCGCCCTTTTTTCCGCCGCCCGTCCGCGCCGGAAACCTCGATACATCCCCGGGAGAGGCCTGCAATGTCCGATACGCCATCCGAGCTTGCCGCCCAGCGCCGCAAGCTGCTGATCGCCACCAGCGCCGCCGGTGCGGTCGCCGCCGGTGCCACCGCCATCCCCTTCGTCGCCAGCCTGACACCTTCCGAGCGCGCTCGTGCCGCCGGCGCGCCCGTCGAAGCCGACGTCTCCAAGCTCGCCGTCGGCGACATGATGACCGTGGAGTGGCGCGGCAAGCCGGTGTGGATCCTGCGCCGCACGCCCGAGATGCTCGCCACGCTTGACCAGAACGAGGGACGATTGGCCGACCCCGTCTCGGGGGAGCCGCAACAGCCCGAGTACGCGACCAATCGCCATCGCTCGATCAAGCCTGAATACCTGATCGTGATCGGCATCTGCACGCACCTCGGCTGCTCGCCGTCCGAGAAGTTCGCGACCGGCACCACCGAGGGCATGACGTCGGATTGGCCTGGCGGCTTCCTTTGCCCCTGCCACGGCTCGATCTTCGACCTGGCGGGGCGCGTGTATCTCAGCCAGCCTGCCCCCACCAACCTCGAGATTCCGCCGCATAAATGGCTTTCCGACGGTTTGGTGCTTATCGGCGAGGACGACCAGGGCGCAGCCTGAGCCTGTCCGGCCCGTTCGCGGCTGCCGCCCCTCCTGCATCGCGGCGGCTTCCGTAGGAGCGCCGCCAGGCGCGAATGCCGCGGTGGAGGCTGCGCGGGCGCCCGTCGCTTGTGGCGCGGCCGTCTTCGCGGCTTGCGCCGCTCCTACACGGCACCCGCAAACGCGTCGGTACCTGTAGGAGCGCCGCGAGGCGCGAATGCGGCGTTGATCGTACCGCCCACGTCGATTCCCGCTCCGCCGTCTTCGCGGCTGGCGCCGCTCCTGCACGGCACCCGCAAACGCATCGGTACCTTTGGAGCGCCGCGAGGCGCGAATGCGGCTGAGGGGGCTCGGATGCGTGAGGTTGGGGGCTTTCGTTTGCGTACGGTCAAGGGTTGCAAGGGCGATCGGCGGCACACTCGCGCGCTGGCGTGGTTTCCGTCCGCGTCCACCACCGCCGCCCGCTTCGTCCATCCGCCCCGGCTTTCCGCATGAGCTTTGTCGCGCCCCCATCCGTTACCCCGCTCCGTCACGATCCCATACCCGAGCCCGACGTCACTGTGAAAGCATCCACCTCGCCCTTCGGCGAGCGCCGCTACAATGCCTGGAACGACCATGTGAAGCGGCGCTGGGGCGGGCGGGTGCAGAAGGTCTCGGTGGCTGCCGGCTTCACCTGCCCCAACCGTGACGGAACCTTGGGCAGCGGTGGCTGCACCTTCTGCAACAACGCCGGCTTCACCCCCGGCTATCTCGACCGCCGCGACCCGATCGGCGATCAGATCGACGCCGGCCTGCGCTTCCTCGACCGGCGCTATCCGGGCACCGAGCGCTTCATCGCCTACTTCCAGACCTACAGCAACACCTACGGCGAGTTTGCGCGCCTGCGCGAGAGCTACGAGGCCGCTCTGGCGCACCCGCGCATCTGCGGCCTGGCGATCGGCACGCGGCCGGACTGCCTGCCCGATGTGGTGCTCGACTATCTCGCCGAGCTCGCCCGCAAGCACATCGTCGAGCTCGAGATCGGCGTGGAGTCCTGCGACGACGAGGTGCTGCGCCGGATCAACCGCGGCCACGACTTCGCCTGCAGCGAGCAGGCGATCCGGCGTGCCGCCTCGCGCGGCCTGGGGGTGACCGCCCACCTCATCCTCGGCCTGCCCGGCGAGATCCGTGCCGGCATGCTGGAGGCCGCAGTGCACCTGTCGGCGCTGCCGATCGCGGCGATCAAGCTGCACCAGTTGCAGCTGGTGCGGGGCACCGCGATGGCGCGCGACTGGGAGCGTGATCCGGCAAGCGTGCCCCTACTCGCCGAGGATGAGTACATCGCGCTGCTCGCCGACTTCGTCGAGCGCCTCTCGCCCACGATCCTGCTCCAGCGCCTAGGCAGCGAAGTGCCCCCCGCGCTCAAGCTGGCCCCGCGGTGGAACATCCGCCTCTCCGAGCTCGCCCCTCGCCTCACCGCCGAGCTCGCTCGCCGCGCCAGCTGGCAGGGTCGCCTGTACGCGCCCGCCACGGAACGCATGGAGGCTCGCCTTTAGGCGCGCCTCGCTTGCGGCACGGCCGTCTTCGCGGCTTGCGCCGCTCCTACAGAGGGCGGAGAAACGCGGTGGTTCATGCAGGAGCGCCGCAAGGCGCGAATGCGGCGGAGCCCGGGCGGGCACGCCTCGCTTGCGGCACGGCCGTCTTCGCGGCTTGGGCCGCTCCTACAGAGGGCGGAGAACGCTGTGGTTCATGTAGGAGCGCCGCAAGGCGCGAATGCGGCGGAGCCCGGGCGGGCCGCCTCGCTTGCGGCACGGCCGTCTTCGCGGCTTGCGCCGCTCCTACAGAGGGCGGAGAAACGCGGTGGTTCATGTAGGCGCGCCGCAAGGCGCGAATGCGGCGGAGCCCGGGCGGGCACGCCTCGCTTGCGGCACGGCCGTCTTCGCGGCTTGCGCCGCTCCTACAGAGGGCGGAGAACGCTGTGGTTCATGTAGGAGCGCCGCAAGGCGCGAATGCGGCGGAGCCCGGGCGGGCACGCCTCGCTTGCGGCACGGCCGTCTTCGCGGCTTGCGCCGCTCCTACAGAGGGCGGAGAACGCGGTGGTTCATGCAGGCGCGCCGCAAGGCGCGAATGCGGCGCTCGGTAGCCGCCGCGTCTGTGCAGGGAAACGCGGTCAGCGGGCGTTCCTGGCATGCCCGCTCCGGGAGCGCGGTCAGCGCCGGAAGTCGTTGTGGCAGGCCTTGCAGCTGTCCTGCACGGCGGCCAGCGCGCTGCGGGCCTGGTCCTCCGAGCGCGCCGCGGCGGCAGCGAGGAGGCGGTCGGTGGCGATGATGAAATCACTGCGCCGGCGCTCGAACTCGTCGGGCTTCTCCCACACCGCGGGGCGGGCCTTGGTGGGCGGGTAGTTCGTGTCCGCACCGAAGTGCTTCCATGGCGTCTCGCGCGCCGCGGCGAGCTGATTGGCGAGACGGGCGAACTGATCGGCGTCGAAACGTTTGTCCTTGAGCATGATGCCCATGGGCTCGGTGCTGCGCAGCATCGCCTTGAAGGCGTCCCGGCGCTGGGTGACCGGCTTGTCCGGATGAGTGTCGGGCGGTTCCGAGGAACAGGCGAGCAGAAGGACTGCGGGCAGGGCGAGGAGGAGGGTACGGGCGGTGGTCGGTCGGGGCATTGGGGAATAAGGCGTGAGTAATCGGTGGTGAAGCCGGAGGTGCCGGGCTGGGCTGGACCGAGAGGCCGTGTCGCCGGCATGTGGGCGGCCGCGACCGGCCCGTGCAGTAGCTCGCCGATTGTGCCGGATCGGCAGCCTCCGACGTGCGAGTCGTTCGCACAGAATGCCGGACAGCGGGAAAGTTCCCGTCCGGCGTGCGCGCATAATCGCGCTCGCCGTCCTTGTCCGAGGTGCCTTGCATGAAACCCGCCGTTCCGAGTCCCGCCATTTCGCCCTCCACGTCTTCGGCGCCCACCGCCGATTTCGCGCCGACCACCGGCCTGCCCGGCCTGGACGCCGTCCTGCGGGGCGTGGCGCGTGGCGACAACATCGTCTGGCAGGTGCAGGCGCTGGAGGATTACCGCGCGCTGGTGCTGCCCTATGCGGCGGCGGCGCGGGTACAGGGGCGGCGGCTGATCTATTTCCGCTTCGCCGCGCATCCGCCGCTCCTCGCCGAGGACAGCGGCGCCGAGGTGTTCACCCCGCGCCCCGAGGACGGCTTCGACGCCTTCGTCGACCAGGTGCATTCGGTGATCGAGGCCGCCGGGCGGGAGACCATGTACGTCTTCGACTGCCTGTCGGATCTCGCCGAGGCCTGGCTGTCCGACCGCATGCTCGGCAACTTCTTCCGCCTGACCTGCCCGCGGCTGTTCGACCTCGACACGGTGACCTACTTCGGTGTGCTGCGCCATCGCCACGCGCGCGCCGGCATGGACATGATCACCGCGACGACGCAGTACCTGCTCGATGTGTTCCGCTGCCGCGGCCGGCTCTACATCCGGCCGATCAAGGTCCAGCACCGCTCGGCCGCGGCGATGAACCTGATCCACGCCTGGGAGCCGGGCGAGCGCTTCCGCGCGGTGGCCGACAGCGGCACGGTGGCGGAGATCCTCGCCGGCTCGGGCTGGCCGGGGCTGGAGGACATGCAGATCCGCAGCCACTGGCAGCGGCTCTTCGACCAGGCGCGCACCTTCGCCGCCCTGCGCGCGGCCGAGGCGCCCGAGCTGGCCGGCGAGGCGGCCGCCTTCGCCCGCCTCGCGCGCCTGCTGTTTCCCGACGAGGCGGGCATGCAGGAGCTGATCGCGCGCTACCTGAACCTGGAAGACCTGATCGCGGTGCGCGCGCGCATGATCGGCATCGGCACCATCGGCGGCAAGGCCGCGGGCATGCTGATCGCGCGCGCGATCGTGCGTCGCGACGCGCCCGAACTGCACGCCCGCCTCGAGGCGCACGACTCCTTCCATGTCGGCAGCGAGGTCTTCGACACCTTCTTCGTGATCAACGGGCTGTGGTGGGTGCGCCGTCGCCAACGCGACGCCGACGGCTTCCTGCACGGGCTCGAGGGCGAGGACGGCGCGCGCGCGCGCATCCTGAGCGGGCGCTTCCCGGAGTCCACCCTGCGCCAGTTCGAGGGCATGCTGGACTACTTCGGCGAGTGGCCCTTCATCGTGCGCTCGAGCTCGCGCCTGGAGGACCGCTACGGCAACGCCTTCGCCGGCCAGTACGACAGCGTGTTCTGCGCCAACCGCGGCACGCGCGAGGAGCGCCTGGCCGCGCTGCTCGACGCCGTGCGCCAGGTGTATGCGAGCACCCTGTCGGAGTCGGCGTTGCGCTATCGCCAGCGCCGCGGCCTGCTCGAAGAGCACGAGCAGATGGCGCTGCTGATCATGCGTGTCTCGGGTACCGCCGGCGGGCGCTGGTTCAATCCCCACGCGGCCGGCGTCGGGCTGTCGGTGAATCCCTACCCGTGGAACCCGCGCATCGACATGAAGGCGGGCGTGGTGCGCCTGGTCGCCGGCCTCGGCACGCGTGCGGTCGATCGCGCCGACGACGACTACACCCGCCTGATCGCGCTCGACGCGCCCGAGCTGCGCCCGGAGACCAGCTTCGGCGCGATCGCGCGTCACGCCCAGCGCCGCATGGACAGCCTCGACCTCGAGCGCGGCGAGGTGGTCTCGGGGCCGTTCGCCGAGCTGGTGCGCGGCCATGCGGATTTTCCGCACGCGCTGTTCACGACGCGCGAGGCCGAGGACCGCCCGGCCTTCCTGACCTTCGACGGCCTGATCGCGCACACCGGCTTCGTCGCCGACCTGCGCACGCTGCTGGGCGTGCTGCACGCCGCCTACGCGCATCCGGTAGAGATCGAGTTCGCGCTCAACTTCGTGCCCGATGGCGGCTACCGCATCAACCTGCTGCAGTGCCGGCCGATGCAGGTGCGCAGCGTGGAGGGCGTTCAGGACGTGGAGCCGCCAGCCGACGCGCCGCGCCTGGTGGAGGCGCGCGGCGCGGTGATCGGACCGAGCCGGGTGATCCTTCCCGACCGCATCGTGCTGGTGCGCCCGGCCGCCTTCGCCGCGCTCGACCAGTCCCAGCGCCTCGCGGTGACGCGCGTGCTCGGCCGCCTCAACGCGCTCGCCGGCGAACGCTGCGTGCTGATGCTGGGCCCCGGGCGCTGGGGTTCTAAGGATCCCTTCCTCGGCATCCCGGTGCTGTTCTCCGAGATCAACCACGTCGCCGCGTTGTGCGAGATCGTCGCCATGCACGAGCATCTGGTGCCCGACGTCTCGCTCGGCACCCACTTCCTCAACGAGCTGATCGAGGCCGACCTGCTGTACTTCGCGCTTTTCCCGAAGATGGCCGGCAACCGGCTGGAGGAGCCCGAGCTCTTGCGCTGGCCGAACCGGCTCGGCGAGCTGTTGCCGGACGACGCGCACTGGAGTGCGGTGATCCACGTGGCCGACCCCGGCCCTCCCTGCCCCACGCTTTATGCGGATGCACCCGGGCAAAGGGTCGTGGTCGTGGCAGGTGCGCCCTTGAGCGGGAGCTGACGGGCGGATCCTGGCGCGACGAACACGCCGGTGCCGCTTGATTCAGTTCAAGCCCTTTCGCGGCGAGCCCGGGTAGGATGGCAGCCGTTCTCATCCAACTGGAGATCGTGCATGCGCTTCGCCTTCCTGTGCGCCGCAGTCGCGGTGCTGTGCGCCGCCCCCGCGCCCGTCCTCGCTGCCGACGACGCGCGCCCACAACCCAAGCTGCAGGCTCCGGCAGACGAACTGCCACGCCCCACCGACGAGAAGCTGCGTACCGGCATGCTGCAATTGCGTGAGACCGTCGCTGCCGGCGTTTCCGATGCGGCCGCGGACGAGGCCGGGCAGGTCGCACTCGCCGGAGAGATCCTGCGCCAGGTGGCGGCCATCAGCGAGGGGCGCAACTTCCACACCCGCCCCGGTCGCCACCTGCAGTGGCTGCTCGGCGACATCACCGACGGGGCCGGCCTGATGCGCGACGCTCCGCGCCTGCAGGCCAAGCGCCTCGGCCTTTTGCGGGTGGCGGAGACCCTGAATTTCTACGGTCGCGAGTACGATCACCCGGGCTGGGAGCCGATCAAGCCGTGAGGCGGGCCCTGGTGCCGCGGGCGTGATGAAGTCCGCGCTGCGCATCCTCGCAGGTCCCGTGGCCCGTGCGCGCCTGCGCGAGCGCGGCCTGTCGCCCGCGGATGTGCTTGCCGTCCCGGGGGCGGCAGGCGGGCCCAAGGGCCTGATCCTCAATCCGCTCGACCGCTTCCTGTTCGGGCGCTGGCTGGCGGGCGAGGGCGCACCGGTGCATCTGCTCGGCGCGTCGATCGGTGCGTGGCGCATGGCGAGCGCCTGCCTCGCCGATGCCGACGCGGCGCTCGCCGAGATGGCACACCATTACACCGAGGAGAGCTACCTCGACGCCGACGCGCTCGAGCGCGCGCGCGCCAGCGGCCGTCCGGTCCGCCAGCCCGGTGCGGAGTCGGTCAGCCGTGTCTTCCGCGCACGTCTTTCCACCCATCTGGGTGGGCGTACGGACGAACTGCTTCGCCATCCGCGCTTTCGTCTGCACCTCTTCACCAGCCGCGGCGTGCATCCCCTGCTGCGGCGCGAGGGCAGGCTGCGCACGCTCGCCGGTTACGCGGGTGCCTACGCTGCCAACCTGCGCAGCCGGGCACGGATGGGCGAGTGGCTGGAGCGCGTGGTCTTCTCCGACCCGCGTGTGGCGCTGCCCTTCCGCATGGACGACCATGCCGGGAGCGCTTGCGTACTCGGACCGCACAATACGTTCGAGGCCCTGGTGGCGAGTTGCTCGATCCCGTTCTGGTTGCAGGCGGTGCACGACATCCCGGGCGCACCACCAGGGGCGTACTGGGATGGCGGCATCACCGATTACCACCTTCACCTCGATTACGCCTCGGCGCTGCACGGGCGCGACGAGGGGAGCTGGGGGGCCGGGCAGGAAACGCCACGCGAGGACGGCCCCCGACTGGTGCTCTACCCGCATTTCCAGGCCAGCGTGGTCCCCGGATGGCTGGACAAGTCGCTGCGTGCGCGTCATCGCGCCACCGCGCGGCTCGACAATGTGGTCCTGCTGGTGCCGGACGCCGACTGGATCGCCCGCCTGCCCAATGCCAAGCTGCCCGATCGCCGCGACTTCAAGGCCTATGGCGCGGACCACGCGGGGCGGGCGAAAGTGTGGCGACGCGCGATTGCGGAGAGCGTTCGCCTCGCCGACGAGTTTGCCACGCGGGTCGAGGGCTGCCGACCGATCGAGGCGGAGCCGCTCGGCCAGGACCGGGTCGGATCCCTTGGCTGAGTCGACTGCGCGGATCGATTGCCGCGTTGCTCAGTCCCGCCCTGCACTCGAGCCCGCTCGCCACGATTTCTTCACACGCGCTCAGCCCTCCGCTGCCGAAGCGGGAATGCGCGCCGTTGCGGGATGGGCGCGCCGCTGCATCATGTCGGTGATGAAACCGTCGCGACTCTGCTGCAGGCGGGGCGCGTAGCGCGCGCGCAGCTCGCCCAGGGTGGCGACGTGACGGCCCTTGATCGGATGCGCGGGAAAGATCAGGGTCTGCTCGGGCAGAGTGAACAGACGCCGGGTCAGGGTGTCGAAGAGCTGGCCGGGATCGGACTCGCCGTTGCCGGCGCCGCAGCTTCCCACGTCGAAGGCGTCGCCGCAGAAGAGCCGGTCCCGCCACAGGTAGCTCAGGCAGCCGGGGGTATGGCCCGGTGTGCTGAGCACGCGCACGACTTCATTGCCGAATACCAGGCGGGTGCCATGCGCGACGCGCATCACGTCGCCCGTGCAGTCCTGCGGCAGCGCCGCCGCCTCGCCGACGACCAGGTGAGCGCTGGTGCAGTCGCAGAGGGCGCTGCAATCGGCCGCGTCGACGTGGTGCACATGCGTGCGCAGCACGTGGCACAGACGCAGGCTGCGCTCGGTGAGGAGGGCGAGGATCAGCTCGGTCTGGCGGGGCGGTGGGTCGATCACGACCGCTTCCTGTTCGTCGAGATCGGCGAGCAGGTAGCCGATCAGGCTGGAATCGGGGCTGTGCAGGGGATGGAAGTACATGGCGGGGCGTGCCCGCTCGCGCGGGCGTTCAGGGTGTTCAGGCGGCCTTGCGCAAGGCGGTGACCCACTCGATCATCTTGCGGTTGGCCTCGGGCATCGGGGCCTCGAGGAAGCTGATCACGAAGCGGTCCGGAAGCTCGGCGAAACCGATCGAGCGCGGGCGCACCGCCATCATGGTCGGGTCGAGCAGCTTCACACCGAAGCAGAAGATGAGGTTCTTCGCCGCGAGGATGTCGGGCCGGATCTCGCCGCCGATCAGCTTCGTGTGGCTGAGGTGGTCGAAGGTCGCGATCAGGCGCACCGTCGGATCGGCCTCGGCCTTCCCCTCGATCGCCTTCAGCAGGTCGTCGAGATGCTCGTGCGCGGTCTCGTTCTTGCCGAGTTCGAGGACGTGGATCGGGTACTTGTCGGCGAGCAGCTTGTTCTGCATGAAAACTCCCTTGGGCGGATGATGGATGGGTGCGACGGATTCGCATCGGGAGGCGCTCAACGCCGGCAGTCCATGTGCCCTTTCCGCACGAGGCGCCAGCCTCCTCTGCCGACTACTAACACGAATCGTGCCAGCACCCGGCGAGGACGGAGGCCGAGACTTTGCACGCGTTCCGTGTCGCGCCCGCGGTCCGCTTTGCTGTCACTTGCGCCAGACTGACAGTTCAGCTGACAGTTTTGGCGGGGCTGACCGGCTCAGGCCGGCTCGCCCTGCGCGTGCGCATGGTCGTGGGCGTGGTCGTGGTCGTGGTCATCGCCATGCTCGTGCGGCAGCGGCGGCTTGACGATGCCAGCGATATAGTCGTGCACCGCCTGGAGCGGATCGGTTTCGCCGGTGCGCACGACCTCGATTCCGCGCGCGCCGAGCCGGCGGACGAAGCCTTCCCCGGCTCCGCCCGTGATCACGGCATCCATTGCGAAGAGGGGATGGTGGAGGCCGCGGAACTCGTGCATCGCGAGCTCGCGCGGCAGGTCGAGGCGTTCGACCTCGCGTGGCATGCAGGGGGTCGCGAGGTCGAATACGATGAAGCGCCGGGCCTTGCCGGCGTGGGCGGTGACGGTGCGGAAGTTCTGGCTGGAGACGGCGATTTTCATGATCTGCCTGCGGAAGAAGTGGGGAATTCCCTTCCTCTCCAATCAAGATCCGTGCCAGGGCTCCATCCGGACTCAGGCCTTGAAGCTGTCGGGCATCTGGACCGCGACGATCTCGCCGCGCGCAGTGACCACGCCGGCGGCGGAGACTTCGGCTTCCACGATCACCTTGCGCCCCTTGATCTCCTTGATTCGCCCGCGGATCTCCAGCACGGGGCCGAGCGGCGTGGGCTTGAGGTAGTCGACGTGAAGCGAGGCGGTGACGAAGCGCAACGGCGGCTCGCTGTCCATCGGCCGGTTCTCCGCGCGGTAGGCGGCCGCTGCCGCGGTGCCGGTGCCGTGGCAGTCGATCAGCGACGCGAGCAGGCCGCCATAGACGAAGCCGGGAACGGCGGTGTGTTCCGGGCGCGGCTGGAATCGTGTCAGCGTTTCGTCGCCGTCCCAGCAGGTCTTGATCTGATGCCCGTGGTCGTTGAGGCGGCCGCAGCCGTAGCAATGGGCGACGTTCTCGGGGTAGTAGTCCTGGAAGGCGAGCACAGTGGAGACTCCGGGGTGGTGAAGAGGAACCTGGATCTTATGTTCCCCCGCACCCCGCGCCCATTGCGCTCCACGACGCTCATCATGCAAACCCCGCCAAACGGATCCGACCTCAGCGCGCGTGCGCGCGATAGCGCCCGATCAGGCCGAGCGTGCTGGCGTCGTGTGCGTCCGCCGTCGGGCAGGGGGCGGACGGGTCGAGCTCGGCGAGCACGCGCGAAGCAAGTTGCTTGCCGAGTTCGACGCCCCACTGGTCGAAGCTGTTCACATCCCAGACCACCCCCTGGACGAAGGTGCGGTGCTCGTAGGCGGCGATCAGTGCGCCGAGGGTGAAGGGGGCCAGGCGCTCGAGCAGCAGCACGTTGCTCGGCCGGTTTCCGGGGAAGACGCGGTGGGGCAGCAGCGCGGCGATGCGGTCTTCGGGGAGGCCGGCGGCGCGCATCTCGGCCTCGGCCTCGGTGGCGGTCTTGCCGCGCATCAGGGCCTCGGCCTGCGCCACCAGGTTGGCGAAGGCGATCCGATGCAGGCCCTCGTCCTCGCCGCCGGGGTCGAGCACGCCGATGAAATCCACCGGGACCAGCTGTGTGCCCTGGTGCACCAGCTGGAAATAGGCGTGCTGGCCGTTGATGCCTTGCTCGCCCCACAGGATCGGGCTGGTGCGGCAATCCACCTGTGTGCCGTCGTGGCGCACCGACTTGCCATTGGACTCCATGTCGAGCTGCTGCAGGTAGGCGGGCAGGCGATGCAGGCGCTGGTGATAGGGGGCGACGAGCTGGCTCGCGGCGTCGAGGAAGTTCACGTTCCAGATGCCGAGCAGCGCCATCAACACCGGCAGGTTGGCCGCGGGCGGGGTGTCGCGGAAGTGCTCGTCCATCGCCTGCGCGCCGGCGAGCAGTTCGTCGAAGCGCTCGGGGCCGAGCGCGAGCAGGATGGGCAGGCCGATCGCGCTCCACAGCGAGAAGCGTCCCCCCACCCAGTCCCAGAAGCCGAACATGTTGGCGGTGTCGATGCCGAAATCGTGCACCGCAGCGGCGTTGGTCGACACGGCCACGAAGTGGCGCGCCACCGCGGACTCGTCGCCGAGTGTGCCGACCAGCCAGGCACGCGCCGCACGGGCGTTGGCGAGCGTTTCCTGGGTCGTGAAGGTCTTCGAAGCGACCACGAACAAGGTGGACCGCGGATCGCAGCGGCGCATCACCTCACCGATCTGCACGCCGTCCACGTTGGAAACGAAGTGCATGCGCGGTCCGTCGCCTGCGTGGTCGGCGAGCGCCTCGCAAACCATCGCCGGACCGAGATCGGAGCCGCCGATGCCGATGTTGACCACGTCGGTGATGCGTTCGCCGCCGTGGCCGCGCCAGTCGCCGCTGCGCACCTGACGGCTGAAGGCGCGCATGCGCGCGCGCACCGCATGGACCTCTGCGGCCACGTCCGTGCCGCCGACCGGCCAGTGCGCACCCGGCGGGCAGCGCAGTGCCACATGGAGCACTGCGCGGGCCTCGCTGGTGTTGATGCGTTCGCCCCCGAACATCGCGCGGGTGCGGCCGGCGAGATCGACCTCGTCGGCGATGCGCAGCAGCAGCGCGAGCGTGCCGTCGTCGAGGAGGTTCTTCGAGTAATCGAGCGTGATGCCGCAGGCGCTCGCCTGCATGCGCACCGCACGCCCGGGATCGGTGGCGAACAGGTCGCGAAGGGACGGCAGTGGATGGGTGCTGCGGCGCTGCAGGAGCGCTTGCCAGGTGGCCAGGGAGGAGGGGGCAGGCATTGGAAGGGACCGGGAACGGCCGATGCAAGGAAGATGAACGCTTTTGAGGATCTTACCCAGCGCGCGCCAGCCTGTGTGGACGGCAAGCCCCCTGGTGCGGGACTTCCGGCACGGTCCGTGCCGTCTGGGGATGCGGCGGCGCCTCCGTGGGCGCGGGTGCTTGATATACTCGCTGCTTCACCGAACCTTTGCGAGTCGCCCTCCGGCATGCCGCTCAATATCCCGAACGCGCTGACCTGGGCGCGGATCGCCATGATCCCGATCTTCGTCGGCATCTTCTACTTCCCCGAGTCGTGGATGCCGATCGCGACCAAGAATCTCGTGGCCACGGTGATCTTCGTTGCCGCCGCGGTGACCGACTGGTTCGACGGCTACCTAGCCCGTGCGCTCGGCCAGACTTCGGCCTTCGGTGCCTTCCTCGACCCGGTGGCCGACAAGCTGATGGTGGCTGCCGCGCTGATCCTGCTGGTCCAGCTCGGTCGCGTCGATGCCTTGATTTCGGTCGTCATCATCGGGCGCGAGATCACGATCTCGGCCCTGCGCGAGTGGATGGCGCGGGTCGGCAAGTCCGCCAGTGTGGCGGTGGCGTATGTCGGCAAGCTCAAGACGACTGCGCAGATGATCGCGATCCCGATGCTGCTGTTCGATGCCTCCCTGTACGGCTTCGACCTGCGGATGGCGGGCGAGATCCTGATCTACGTCGCCGCGGCGCTCACGCTGTGGTCGATGGGCTACTATCTGCAACGCGCGATGCCCTTGCTCCGCGAAAAGGGAAACTAAAGCAGGGCGCAAGAAATTTGAGGTTGAGGTTGACGAACAAAAAATACTGCCTATAATGGCGGTCTTTCCCGAGCGGGAATAGCTCAGTTGGTAGAGCGCAACCTTGCCAAGGTTGAGGTCGCGAGTTCGAGACTCGTTTCCCGCTCCAAAGATTTCGCAGGCCGGGCAGTGCCCAGTCAGGTGGTCCCAAGTGGTATGGGGCAGCCGGCCGAAACGGTCGTGGCGCGATGGCAGAGTGGTTATGCAGCGGCCTGCAAAGCCGTGTACCCCGGTTCGATTCCGAGTCGCGCCTCCAGAAGTAAAAAAGTTGTAAAGAAGTATTGCGGTGAGGTGCAAGTCAGTCTATAATTTGCGCCCTGTCGTCAAAGCGGGAATAGCTCAGTTGGTAGAGCGCAACCTTGCCAAGGTTGAGGTCGCGAGTTCGAGACTCGTTTCCCGCTCCAGAATTCGAAAGCCGGAAGTGCACAGCGCACTTCCGGCTTTTTGACGTGTGCGCCCAGCATGGGCGCACTCCTGCGGGTGCAAGTCCCGCCGTAAGTTGATCACAGCGAACGAAGTGAAGCGCAACTGCGTGAGGGTGACCGAGCGTGGGGAGGAAGCGTGGAGCATAAGCTGCGAGCCGATGGA
>JAEUNQ010000169.1 GCA_016790365.1 Thauera sp.
GGAGCAGGACGGTACGCAGCATCGGGGTTCAGGCGCGGCGGGTGCGGGTGACGGGGGCGCGCTCGGGGCGGATACCGTAGCGCTTCATGAGCTCGTGGCGGAATTCGGTAATCGCCGCCAGGCGCGGGTTGGCGGGCGCCAGGCGCTGGGTGCGCTCGATCAGGCTGCGCGCCTGCGCGGCGAAGGCCTCGTTCCAGCCGCGGTGTTCGATGTGGCGCAGCAAGGCGAGCGCGGCGTTGAACAGCACGTGCGGGTTGCCCGGCATCTTGCGCGCGGCGTTCATCATCTCGGCGACCGCGCCGTCGTAGTCGCCGCTGCGCGCCTTCTCGGCGCCGGCGCCGACCAGGGTCCTGACCTCGGCCTGCACCTGCTGCTCGACCTCGGAGGAGAGGTTCTCGAAGCCACGCGCCTCGAGCGCGGCGCGCGTGCGTGCCAGGCTGCGGTCGTCGCCATGCGTGCGCATGAGGTCGGCGAGGAGCTGGCGGCCCTCGGTCTCGAGCTTGCGGTCGTAGCACAGCTCGAGCAGGTCGCGGCGCAGCCCAGGGGAGAGCTCGCGGATGCGCTCGGGGCTGGCGAGCGCGCGCACCATGGCGCCGTGCAGGCCTTCGGCGTCGTTGCGGTGGCCCTCGACGAGGGCATTGCCGACGGCGAGGCAGAGCTCGCCTTTGGGGTGGCGGACGAGGTTGCGCTCGAGGTCGGCGAGCGTGGCGAGGGCTTCGTCCGGGCGCTCGCGGGCGAGCTGGGCCTGCACCAGACGGACGTGGTCCTCGGGGTCGCGGAATTCGGAGTAGCCGCCGCGACGCACGGCCTCGGCAAGGCTGCGCTCGGCGCGGTCGAGCTCGCCGGCCTGCAGGGCGAGCTCACCGAGCCGGCGCAGGCGCGGGAGGCGGTAGGGCGACAGGTCGGCCGCGCGCTGCAGGGTCCCGCAGGCCTCGGCGGGGCGGCCGGTTTCTTCCTGCACGCGGGCGAGCAGCTCGTGCGCCTCGATGAAGCGCGGATGGCGGGCCACCAGGTCGGTGAGCAGGTGCTCGGCCTCGACCCAGGCCTCGCGTACCACCAGCATGCGCGCCAACCCGAGCGAGGCCCAGGGGATGGGGCGCGCAGCGAGGATCTCGCGGTACAGGGCCGCGGCCTCGTCGATCTGGCCGATCTGGGCGTGCAGCTCGGCCTGCAGGCGCATGAAGTCGATCAGGTACTGCGGGTGGCGGTCGCGCGCCTCGCGGCAGGCGGCGAGCGCGCCGACCGGGTCGCCGAGCTTCATCAGTTGCCATACCGGCAGGAAGGCGTCGCGCTTCTCGAAGGCGCGCAGCAGGCGCACGCGCAGGCTCTCGGCGGTGAGCGGCTTGAGGATGTAGTCGTTGGGGACGAGCTCGCAGGCGCTGATCACGCGCTCGTAGTTGCGCTCGCCAGTGATCATCACGAACACCGTGTCGGGCGGGATGATGGCGTGCTGGCGCAGGTCCTCGAGCAGGTGCTGGCCGTCCTGGCCCTCGCCGAGGTCGTACTCGGACAGGATGAGGTCGAAGGGCTGCGCGCGCAGGCGGCGCATCGCCATGCTCGCCGACACCGCGAACTGCGGCGAGTCGATGCCAATCGAGGCGAGCATGTTGCGCAGCTGCGCGCGCATGCTCGACTGGGATTCGACGACGAGGACCTGCAAGCCGTGGGGGAGGAGCATCGGATGGAGTGGCGGACGCACGCCGGCGGCGTGCCATGACCGAAGATTACGGCAGGCGGTGCGAAGGCTGAAGCCCCCGCGACGAAGAAATCCATCTTCGTCGCGGGGGCTTCAGGGCCATGTGGCCCGCTCCCACGGGCAAGCGCGGTTTCTCAGCCGCGCTCGACCTCGACCTGCGTCTCGACCTTCTGGCGCAGGCGGATGTGCAGCTCGCGCAGCTGCTTCTCGTCCACGCCGCTCGGCGCGTCGGTGAGCAGGCACTGGGCGCGCTGGGTCTTGGGGAAGGCGATCACGTCGCGGATCGACTCGGCGCCGGTCATCATGGTGACGATGCGGTCGAGGCCGAAGGCCAGGCCGCCGTGCGGGGGCGCGCCGTACTTGAGCGCGTCGAGCAGGAAGCCGAACTTGGCCTGCTGCTCCTCGGGGCCGATGTTGAGCGCCTCGAACACGCGCGCCTGCACGTCGGCGCGGTGGATACGCACCGAGCCGCCGCCGATCTCCCAGCCGTTCAAGGCGAGGTCGTAGGCCTTGGCCAGGCACTCGCCGGGGTTGGTTTCGAGCAGGTCGATGTGCTCGTCCTTCGGGCTGGTGAAGGGGTGGTGGCAGGCGGTCCAGCGCTTGTCGTCCTCGTCGTACTCGAACATCGGGAAGTCGACCACCCACAGCGGACGCCAGGCCTCGCCCGTCACGTAGCCTTTCTCGTGGCCGAGCTTGATGCGCAGCGCGCCCATGGCGTCGTTGACGATCTTGGTCTTGTCGGCGCCGAAGAAGATCAGGTCGCCCGACTGCGCGCCGGTGCGCTCGAGGATGGCACGCAGCGCGGTCTCGTGCAGGTTCTTGACGATCGGCGACTGCAGGCCCTGATCGTTGGGCTGGGTGACGTCGTTGACCTTGATGTAGGCCAGGCCGCGGGCGCCGTAGATGCCGACGAACTTGGTGTATTCGTCGATCTCGCCGCGGGTGAGGGCGTTGCCGCCCGGCACGCGCATCGCGGCGACGCGGCCGCCCGAGGTGGCGGGGCCGCTGAAGACCTTGAAGGCGACGTCCTGCACCGCGTCGGTGACGTCGGTCAGTTCCAGCGTGACGCGCAGGTCGGGCTTGTCCGAGCCGTAGCGGCGCATCGCCTCGGCGTAGGTCATGCGCGGGAAGGGCGCGGGCAGCTCGACGTCCATCGCCTCCTTGAACACATAGCGGATCATCTCTTCGACCAGCGCGGTGATCTCGTGCTCGTTCATGAACGAGGTCTCGAGGTCGACCTGGGTGAACTCGGGCTGGCGGTCGGCGCGCAGGTCCTCGTCGCGGAAGCACTTGACGATCTGGTAGTAGCGGTCGTAGCCGGCCACCATCAGCAGCTGCTTGAAGAGCTGCGGCGACTGCGGCAGGGCGAAGAACTGGCCCGGGTGCACGCGCGAGGGCACCAGGTAGTCGCGCGCGCCTTCGGGCGTGCTCTTGGTGAGCATCGGCGTCTCGACGTCGATGAAGCCGGCACCGTCGAGGAAGCGGCGGAAGGCCATCGTGGTCTTGTAGCGCAGCATCAGGTTCTTCTGCATCTGCGGGCGACGCAGGTCGATGACGCGGTTGGTCAGGCGCACCGTTTCCGACAGGTTCTCGTCGTCGAGCTGGAAGGGCGGCGTGGCGGCGGCGTTGAGCACCTCGATGTCGTGGCAGAGGATCTCGATCTCGCCCGAGGTCAGGTTGGCGTTCTCGGTGCCGGCCGGACGGCGGCGCACCTTCCCGCTCATCTTGAGGACGAACTCGTTGCGCACCGACTCGGCGGTCTTGAACATGTCGGCACGGTCGGGGTCGCACACCACCTGGACCAGGCCCTCGCGGTCGCGCAGGTCGATGAAGATCACGCCGCCGTGGTCGCGGCGGCGGTGCACCCAGCCGCAAATGGTGACGATCTGGTCGAGGTCGGCGGCGGTGACTTTGCCGCAGTAGTGAGTTCGCATGTCGGGTTCCGCAGGTTCGGGGGCGCTTGCGCCCAGGGATTCAGGATTCGGCAGGGTGAGATTGCTGGAATGGGGGTCTTGCGTCGTTCATGGCTCGGGCAGCGCGGGCACGGGTTCCGGCCTGCGCACCGGGGGGGCGACGACCCCCATCGAGATGATGTACTTGAGCGCGTCATCCACGCTCATGTCGAGCTCGACGACTTCGCTGCGCCGCATCATCAGGAAGAAGCCCGAGGTCGGATTGGGGGTCGTCGGTACATACACGCTGACGTAGTCGCCGCGCAGGTGCTCGGCCGCATCCCCGCCCGGCTGCCCGGTGAGGAAGGCGATCGTCCATACTCCCTCGCGCGGGTACTGCACGAGCAGCGCCTTGCGGAAGGCCTGGCCGCTGCTGGAGAAGACGGTGTCGGAGACCTGCTTGACGCTGTAGTAGATCGATTTCACCACCGGGATGCGCGCGAGCAGTGCCTCCCAGAGCTGGACGAGCTTCTGCCCGAGCACATTGGCGGCGACCAGGCCGGTGAAGAACACCAGCAGCAGGCTTGCGACGACGCCCACGCCCGGGATGTCGAAGCCGATGTAGCGGCTCGGCTGGTATTCCGCGGGGAGCCACAGCAGGATCGCGTCGAGCGTCCCCACGATCCAGGCGATCACCATGTAGGTGATCGCCAGGGGGAGCCAGATCAGCAGGCCGGTGATGAAGTATTTTTTCAAGTGAAGTTCCTGGCCGCCGCTCGCCGCGGCCGCCGGCTTCAGCCGCGCCGCGGCTGGCCTGCCGCGAGGTGGATCGGTCCGCTCAGTGGCAGGCGCAGCCGCCGCCACAGCCGCCAGCGGCCGGGGCGGGGGTGGCGTCGGCCGCCGGGGCGGCGGCCTTGCTGGCGCCCTTGAAGTCGGTGGCGTACCAGCCCGAGCCTTTCAGCTGGAAGCCGGCTGCCGAGAGCAGCTTGGCGTAGCCGGTCGTGCCGCAGGACGGACAGACGGACAGGGGCTCGTCGCTCATTTTCTGCAGGTGTTCCTTCTGGAAACCACAGCTCGGACAGCGATATTCGTAGATGGGCATGGCGTGCTCCCGAAAACAAGTGCGCAAGTCTAACGCAATGCAGCATAAGGAAAAAGCGCGTCCGGGTCGGTCACGCGCAGGCTTTAGATGAGGGCACGGCGGGCTGCCTTCAAGCCCCGCTCGACCGGCGGTCTGCGCCGGGCTTCCGGCGCGCGCTCAGAGCAGGCCGAGGTAGCGCTCGGTGATGCGTTCACCCCAGAACAGTGCGATCAGGCCGGCAGCGGCGAGGTAGGGTCCGAAGGGAATCGGCACGTTGCGGCCGTGGCGGGCGAAGACGATCAGCGCGATGCCGACGACCGCGCCGACGAGCGAGGACAGCAGGATGGTAAGCGGAAGCATCTGCCAGCCCAGCCAGGCGCCGATCGCGGCGAGCAGCTTGAAGTCGCCGTAGCCCATGCCCTCCTTGCCGGTGGCGAGCTTGAACACCCAGAACACCGACCACAGCGCGAGATAGCCGGCCATTGCGCCGATCACCGCGGCAGGTAATTCGGCATAGGTCGCGCCGAGGTTGAAGGCGAGGCCCAGCCATAACAGCGGCAGCGTGATGTCGTCGGGCAGCAACTGGGTGTCGAGGTCGATGAAGGTGAGCGCGACCATGGCCCACACGAACAGCAGCGCGCCGAGTGCGGCGGCGCCGAAGCCGAAGTGCCAGGCGGCGTAGGCCGACAGCAGTGCGCTGGTCGCCTCGACGGTCGGGTAGCGCTTGCTGATGCCGGCGCCGCAGTGCCCGCAGCGCCCGCGCAGCACCAGGTAGCTCACCAGGGGAATGTTCTCGAGCAGGGTGATCTGGTGGCCGCAGTGCGGGCAGCGCGAGCGCGGCGTGGCGAGGTTGAAGCGTTCGCTGGCGGGCGGCTCCTCGCCACGCAGTTCCGCCGCCTGGGCGTGCCAGTCGCGCTCCATCATCCTCGGCAGGCGATGGATCACGACGTTGAGGAAGCTGCCGACGAAGAGCCCCAGCAGGCCGGCGAGGATCGTGAAGGCGAGCGGGTCGGAGAGGAGGGAGAGCATGGCTCAGACGACCGAGCCGAGCTTGAATATCGGCAGGTACATCGCGACCACCAGGCCGCCGATGATGGTGCCGAGGAAGACCATGATCAGCGGCTCCAGCAGTTGCGATAGCCCGGCGACCGCGTCATCCACCTCCTGCTCGAAGAAATCGGCGACCTTGCCGAGCATGGCGTCGAGCTGGCCGGACTCCTCGCCGATCGACACCATCTGCACCACCATGGTGGGGAACACGTCGGCGTTCTGCATTGCCACCGTCAGACTGGTGCCGGTGCTGACCTCGCCCTGGATCTGGCGCGTCGCCACCAGATAGACGTGGTTGCCCGAGGCGCCACCCACCGAGTCGAGCGCTTCGACCAGCGGCACGCCGGCGGCGAACATGGTCGACAGCGTGCGCGTCCAGCGCGCCACCGTCGCCTTGCGGATGATCGCGCCGACCACCGGGATGCGCAGCACCAGCCGGTCGACCGCGATCTGCATCGCCGCCGAGCGCTTGTAGCTCCAGGCGATCGCCACGATCGCGGCGATCAGGGCGCCGAAGATCAGGTACCAGTAGGCGACGAAGGCGTCCGAGATGGTGATCACCATCAGCGTGGGCGCGGGCAGTTCGGCGCCGAAGTTGGCGAACACGCTCTTGAACTCGGGAATCACGAACAGCATCATCACCGAGACCACCAGCCCGGCCACCACCACCACTGCAGTGGGGTAGAACAGCGCCGACTTGATCTTGCTCTTGATCGCGAGGATCTTTTCCTTGTAGGTGGCGATGCGGTCGAGCAGGCCGTCCAGGATGCCCGCCTGCTCGCCCGCGGCGACCAGGTTGCAGAACAGGCGGTCGAAGTGCGCGGGGTGCTTCGAGAAGGCCTGCGAGAGGTTGGAGCCGGTCTCGACGTCGGTGCGGATCTCGTTGAGCAGGCGCGCGAGCGCGGCGTTGCCCGAGCCCTTCATCGCGATGTCGAAGGCCTGCAGCAAGGGCACGCCGGATTTCATCATCGTGGCGAGCTGGCGGGTGAACAGCGCGATGTCCTTTTCCGAGATGCGCCCGCCGCGCGCCATCTTCTGCTTGCGGATCTTGATCACCTGGATGCCCTGGCGGCGCAGCATGGCCTGGACCATGGCGTCGCCGGTGGCGCGGATTTCGCCTCGGACGACCTTGCCGGTCTTGTCCTTGCCTTCCCAGATGTACAGGTCCTCCTTCGGACCGGTGGCACGCGCCGCGCGGCTTGCAGTGGCCATGAAATCGAACGTCCTTTATTCGTTGGTCGATGCCAGCACTTCTTCGAGCGAGGTGATGCCTTGCCGCACCTTGCGCAGTCCCGACTGGCGAAGGTCGAGCACGCCTTCGCGGCGGGACTGGGCAGCGATGTCCATGGAGTTGCCGCCGGTCATGATGATGCGGGCGATCTCCTCGCTGATCGGCATGACCTGGTAGATGCCCACCCGGCCCTTGTAGCCGCTGCCCTTGCAGCGCTCGCAACCCCCCGGCCCCATCGGCTGCCAGCTGCCGTCGAGGTCCTCGGGGTCGAAGCCGGCTTCGACGAGCGCCTGCAGGGGGATGTCCACCGCCTTCTTGCACGAGCATAGCCGGCGCGCGAGGCGCTGGGCCGTGATCAGGATCACCGAGGATGCGATATTGAACGGCGCCACGCCCATGTTCTTGAGGCGCTCGAGCGTGGAGGGCGCGTCGTTGGTGTGCAGGGTGGACATCACCAGGTGGCCGGTCTGCGCCGCCTTGATGGCGATCTCGGCGGTCTCGATGTCGCGGATCTCGCCCACCATGATCACGTCCGGGTCCTGGCGAAGGAAGGCGCGCAGCGCGGCTGAGAAGGTCAGGCCGGCCTTCTCGTTGACGTTGACCTGGTTGATGCCGGCGAGGTTGATCTCGGCCGGGTCCTCGGCGGTGGAGATGTTCACCCCCGGCTTGTTGAGCAGGTTGAGGCAGGTGTACAGGGACACGGTCTTGCCCGAGCCGGTTGGGCCGGTCACCAGGATCATGCCGTAGGGGCGCTCGACGGCGCCGAGCAGCGCCTCCTTCTGCTCCGGGTCGTAGCCGAGCGCATCGACGCCGAGCATGGCCGAGCTCGGATCGAGGATGCGCATCACGATCTTTTCGCCGTGCAGGGTCGGGAGCGTGGACACGCGGAAGTCGATCGCCTTGTTGCGCGACAGCACCAGCTTCATGCGGCCGTCCTGCGGCACACGCTTCTCCGAGATGTCCAGGCGCGAGATCACCTTGATGCGTGCGGCGATCTTTTCCTTGAGTACCAGCGGTGGCTGGGCGATGTCGCGCAGGATGCCGTCCGTACGCACGCGGATGCGGTAGAACTTCTCGTAGGGCTCGAAGTGGACGTCGGATGCCCCCTCGTTGATCGCATCGATCAGCACCTTCTGGATGAACTTGACGACGGGTGCGTCATCGACCTCGTTGGCCTCGTCCTCGTCGCGCTGCGGCGTGGGCCCGTCCTGTTGCAGCAGGTCCATGTCGAAGGCTTCGCCGGTCAGCTCCTTGAGGGTGTCGGCGGCCGATTCGGACAGGGCTTCGACCACGCGCTTGAGCTTGTCGGCCTCGACGATCACCAGCTCGAGCTGGAGGCCGGTCTGGAAGCGGATCTCGTCGAGTGCGCGCAGGTTGGACGGGTCGGCGGTGGCGAGGGTGATCCGGTTCTGCCGCTTCGTGAGCGGTACCACCTGGTGCTTGGCGAGCAGCTTGCGGTCGACCGACTCGCGCGCGAAGCTTGCCGGGTCGAACGCGGCCAGGTCGAGCAGCGGATAGCCGAAGGTCTCGGCCGCGAAGCGGGCCATCGCCGCGCAACTCATCAGGCTGCGGTTGGATACCTCGAGGATGAAGGCGGTCGCGGCCTCGCCTGCCTGGATGGTGCACGCGATCGCGTCCGCCTCTTTCAGGTGGCCATGCTGGATCAGCGCCCTGGCGAAGCCGCTCAGGGCCGGTTTGGAGGTCGCCGCCATGCCTTGCTCGTGTCCGGAGTGCGGCCGATGTTGCCCGCCGCCCCCCGCCTTGTAAAGATGCGGGTCGTCGTCGCCCGGCCGTTGGCGCTCATTGCTCGGTGTCGTCGATCAGGGGCCGGAAGATGCGCGCGGTGCGCACCATGCGGTCCTGCGTCTGCACCACCTCGATCGGCGTGTTGGCGATCTTCATCGAGACCCCGGTCTCGGGGATGTCCTGGAGGTGTTCGAGGATCAGGCCGTTGAGCGTCTTCGGGCCGTCGGTGGGGAGCCCGAGCTCGAGCCGGCGGTTGAGCTCGCGGAGATTGGACGTGCCGTCGACCAGCACGCTGCCGTCCTCGCCCCAGTGCATGCGGTCGCCGACGTCCGGGGTGCTGGTGGTGAACTTGCCGATGAGTTCCTCGATGATGTCCTCGAGCGTGATCAGGCCGAGGATCTCGCCGTATTCGTCCACCACGAAGCCGAGACGCTGCTGGTTTTCCTGGAAGAACTGGATCTGCGAGTACAGCGGGGTGTCGGCGGGCACGAAATAGGGGCGCACGAGGAGCTCGCGGATCCCCTCGGTGGTGAAGTCGTCTTCCAGGAGGTGGCCGAGCAGGCGACGCTGGTGCAGCACGCCGATCACGTGCTCGCTGTCGCCGTCGTAGACCGCCAGCCGGGTGTGGAAGCTGGTGGCGATCTGGCGGCGGACGACGTCGTCCGGGTCGGAGAGATCGATGCTCTCGATCGCGCCGCGCGGCGTCATCACGTCCTCGACTGTGATGCTCTCGAGGTCGAAGAGGTTGAGCAGCATGCTGCGGTGCTTGTGCGGGATGTACTGGCCCGAGTCGATCACCATCGCGCGCAGTTCCTCGACGGACAGCGCCGAGTTCGTCTCCTCCTTGGGCTGCAGGCGCATCAGGTTCAGCAGCCCGCGCGAGAACAGGTTGATGAACCACACCGCGAAATACGAGGCACGCAGCAGGCCGGTGAGCGGATAGGCGACGATGGGTGCGAGGCGGTCGGCGTGGTTGGCGCCGATCACCTTGGGGGTGATCTCGGAGAACACCAGGATCGCGAAGGTGACGAGCAGGGTCGCGACACCGAGTGCCCAGCTCTCGTTGCCGAAGAGCTCGAGGGTGATCACGCTGACCAGGGTCGCGGCGCCGGTATTCACCAGGTTGTTGAACAGCAGGATCACGCCGAGCAGGCGGTCCGTGCGGGCGAGCAGGTCGAGGGCGAGGGTCGCGCCGCGGTTGCCCTGGCTGGCGAGCGAGCGCAGGCGATAGCGGTTGGCCGCCATCATGACCGTCTCGGACATCGAGAAGCACCCCGACAGGGCCAGCAGCACGACGAGGGCGACGAGTTGAAGCGTGAGCGTGAGGTCCGTCACGTGGGGCGGGGCCAAGGAAAGGGGCCCCGAGTATTGGAGCCCCTCAGGACGCTGTCAATAAGGGCAACTGCGCGGGCGGGCTGCGGCGAGCGGGCCTCAGGTGCGATGCAGTACCACTTCGATGACGAAACGGCTGCCCAGATAGGCGAGCATGAGCGCGACGAAGCCGGCCAGCGTCCACCGCAGCGCGAGCCGGCCGCGCCAGCCCCAGAGGTGGCGGCCGACCAGCAGCCCGCCGAAGAGGAACCAGGACACGAAGGCGAAGATCGTCTTGTGGTCGACGCGGAAGGCCTGGCCGAACAGGCTCTCGGAGAACAGCACGCCGCTCGCCAGCGTCAGCGTCAGCAGCACGAAGGCGATCGAGATCAGGCGGAACAGCAAGGCCTCCATGGTCAGCAAGGGCGGCAGGCCGGAGAGCAGTCGGCTGAAGCGTGCGTTGTGAAGCTGGCGACCCGCCACCGCCATCAGCATCGCGTGCAGGGCGGCCAGGGTGAACAGGCTGTAGGCGAGCATCGCCACCACGAAGTGGGCACGGAAGGCCGGCGAGGTGGCGTTGGCGAGCACATGGTCGCCGGGGAATAGTAACGGCACCAGGCTGCCGATCGCGCCCGCGGGCATCACCGCAGCGTGCAGGCCGTCGAGCCGGGTGTAGAGGGTCTCGACCCAGTAGAAGCACACCGCCAGCCAGACCATCAGCGAGATCGCCACGCCGAAGCCGAAGCGCATCTCGCTGCCCGGGAAGATCGCCAGGTGCAGCGCCGCGCCGTGCGCGACGATGGCGCCGAGCAGGAGCAGACGCTCGCGCGTGCTCATGCACTCGCGGCGCGGCTGCAGCGCGCTTCCGCGCGCCATGCAGGTGCGCCAGAAGAACACGCCCAGGCCGGCGTAAAGCGAGGCGGGGAGGAGATGAAGTAGAATTGTGCGCATACGTAGCCGCAGTTTACTCCAAGTCACGCGCCCAAGGCCTGCCCGAACATGCTCGACAATCTGACTCAACGCCTGTCCAAGGTCGTCAAGACCCTCCGCGGCCAGGCCCGCCTGACGGAAGAAAACATCCAGGAGGCGATGCGCGAGGTGCGCATGGCGCTGCTCGAGGCCGACGTCGCGCTGCCGGTGGTCAAGGACTTCGTCGCCAAGGTCAGGGAGAAGGCGGTGGGCCAGGAGGTGATCGGCTCGCTGACCCCCGGTCAGGCCCTGGTCGGCGTGGTGCACGACGAGCTCAAGGCGCTGATGGGCGGCGCCCACGAGGGGCTCGACCTGTCCACCCAGCCGCCCGCGGTGGTGCTGATGGCCGGCCTGCAGGGCGCGGGCAAGACCACCACGACCGGCAAGCTCGCCAAGCTGCTGCACGAGCAGCAAAAGAAGAAGGTGCTGGTGGTTTCCGCCGACGTCTACCGCCCGGCAGCGATCGAGCAGCTGAAGACCGTGGCGGCGCAGGCCGGGGTGGGCTTCTTCCCCTCCGAGACCGCGCAGAAGCCGGTCGATATCGCGCTTTCCGCGCTCGACTACGCGCGCAAGCATCACATCGACGTGCTGCTGGTCGACACCGCCGGCCGGCTCGCGGTCGACGAGGCCATGATGGCCGAGATCCAGGCCCTGCACGCCGCGGTGAAGCCGATCGAGACCCTGTTCGTGGTCGACGCGATGCTCGGTCAGGACGCGGTCAATACTGCGCGCGCCTTCAACGAGGCGCTGCCGCTGACCGGCATCGTGCTGACCAAGCTCGACGGCGACTCGCGCGGCGGCGCGGCGCTGTCGGTGCGCCACGTCACCGGCAAGCCGCTCAAGTTCGCCGGTATCGGCGAGAAGCTCTCCGGGCTCGAGCCTTTCCACCCCGACCGCATGGCCAGCCGGATCCTCGGCATGGGCGACATCCTCGGCCTGGTCGAGGACGCCCGCCGCGGCGTGGACGAGGAGAAGGCCAAGGCCTTCGCGCAGAAGCTCAAGACCGGCAAGGGCTTCGATCTCGACGACTTCAAGGAGCAGATCGCCCAGATGCGCAAGATGGGCGGGCTGTCGTCGATGATGGACAAGCTGCCGGCGCAGTTCGCGCAGGCCGCGGGCAAGCTGCAGGGCGGGGCCGAGGAGAAGGCGATCTCGCGCATCGAGGGCATCATCAACTCGATGACCCCGCTCGAGCGCGCCAAGCCCGAACTCCTCAAGGCCAGCCGCAAGCGCCGCATCGCCGCCGGCGCCGGGGTGACGGTGCAGGAGGTCAATCGCCTGCTCAACCAGTTCGAGCAGACGCAGAAGGTCATGAAGCAGTTCTCCAAGGGGGGCATGAACAAGATGATGCGGGCGATGAAGGGCATGATGCCGGGCGGACTCCCGGGCATGCCGCGCTGAGGGAGGCGGACGCATGAAGGACATCCTCGTCGCCTTCGGGCGCGCCGGTCGCAGCCTGGGGCGGCGCGACATCTTCTGGCATCTGTTGTGGCCCGGCTTGATCGCCCTGGTGATCTGGGCCGGAATTGCGTTCTACGCGTGGACGCCGGTCACCGAATGGATCTACGCCGCGGTGAGCGGCTGGTCCTTCGTTGGCGGCTGGCTGTCGGCCTCGGAGACCACCGCCGCGATCGTGCTGGTGCTGATCCAGATCGCCACCGCGCTGCTGGTGGTGCCGCTCGTCTATGTGACCGCCGCGATGCTGGTGGCGACCGTGGCCTTGCCGCTGATGCTCGAGCGCGTCGCGCGCACCGACTACGCCGACCTCGAGCAGCGCCGCGGCGGCTCCAACCTGGGCAGCGCATGGAACTCGATCCTCGCCGGCGTGCTGTTCCTGCTCGCGCTGGTGCTGTCGCTGCCGCTGTGGCTGATCCCGGGCGCCGGCCTGCTGATCTCGGTCACGCTCACCGGCTGGCTCAACCAGCGCGCCTTCGGCTACGACGCGCTCATGTATCACGCCGACAAGGGCGAGCTGCAGCGCCTGCGCGAAGATTGGCGGCCGCAGATGCTGCTGCTCGGCGGTGGCACGGCCCTGCTCGCCTACGTGCCGGTGATCAACCTGGTGGCGCCGGCCTTTGCCGGTCTCGCCTTCGTCCACTACATGCTCGAAACCTTGCGCCAGCACCGCATCAAGTACGGCATCACCGTCCTCGACGCCGAGCCGGGCGCCGACCTGCGGAGACTCGAATGAACTTCGGTGCCCTGATCATCGGCGACGAGATCCTCTCCGGCCGCCGCAGCGACAAACACCTCGCCAGGCTGATCGAGCTGCTCGGCGCGCGCGGCCTCAAGCTGTCGTGGGCGCGCTACGTCGGCGACGACTTCGCGCGCCTCACCGATACGCTACGTCAGACCTTCGCCACCGGCGATGTGGTGTTCAGCTTCGGCGGCATCGGCGCCACGCCCGACGACCGCACGCGCGAGGCCGCGGGCGCGGCGCTCGGCCTGGAACTCGCCCTGCACCCCGAGGCCGAGGCCGAGATCCGCGCCCGCTTCGGTGCCGAGATCACTCCGGAGCGCCTGCAGATGGGGGTCTATCCGGCGGGCAGCGAGATCATCCCCAACAGCTTCAACCGCATCCCCGGATTCTCGATCCGCCAGCACTACTTCACCCCGGGCTTCCCGGTGATGGCCTGGCCGATGGTGGAGTGGGTGCTCGACACGAAGTACGCCCACCTGCACCACGCCGAGGACTACGTCGAGCAGGCGGTGACCGTGTGGGACGCCTACGAGGGCCAGCTGATCGGGCTGATGCGCCAGGTCACTGCCGATTTTCCCGACACCACCCTGTTCAGCCTGCCGACCATCGCCGCCGAGGGGCAGCGCCGCTCGCTCGAACTCGGCATGAAGGGGCCGGTGGCGCGCGTAGCGGCGGCAATGGCGGTGATCCGGGCCGAGCTCTCCACGCGTGGCCTGGAGTGGGAAGACAAGGCTTGAGCGCTCGGGCGGCGGTCTCGGAAGAGGCCCACAGCCTGCTGGTCGGAGGCGTCCGTGTCGATCTGGTCTTGCGCCGATCGGCGCGGCGCTCGTTCGCACTCCAGGTCGATCACCGCGGCGCACGCGTGTCGGTGCCGCTGCGCACCCCGCTGGGTGAAGTCGAGCGCTTCGTGCATGGCCACGGTCCCTGGTTGCTCGACCGCCTGCGCGCGCGAGCGCAGGCGCCGCAGCCGCAGGTCCTCGAGGTGGCCGACGGCGCTTGTGTGCCGTTCTTCGGTCGTGCGCTGGTGCTGCGCCTGGTGCCGGCGCGTGCGGCGCGCTGGCGCGGGGCGGCGGATGGTGGCGAGGAACTCCTGCTGCCCGTGGGCGTCGATCCGCAGCGGGCGTTGGTGCGCGCGCTGCGCGCCCGGGCGCTGGACTGGTACCGCGGACGCGTGGAGGAGTACTGCCACCGCCTCGGTGTTCCGGTCCCGCCGCTGAGCCTGTCGAGCGCGGCCACGCGCTGGGGCAGCTGCAGCACCCGCTCCGGCATCCGCCTGCACTGGCGGCTGATCCACCTCGAGCCGGCGCTGATCGACTACGTGGTCGCCCACGAGGTCGCGCACCTGGCCGAGATGAACCACTCGCCACGTTTCTGGGCGGTGGTCGAGCGCCTGTACCCGGACTGGCGCGCCGCGCGTGCCGCCCTGCGCCGCGCGGCGGCGACGCTGCCGGTGATCGCGACCGCCGCGAGCGATCGCGGCCGCTTCGCCGGCGAAGACTGAACCCCTCCAACACAGGAAGAACCCCATGCGAATCCTTCACACCATGCTGCGCGTCGGCGATCTCGAGCGCTCGCTCGCCTTCTACACCGAGGTGCTGGGCATGCGCCTGCTACGCCGCCAGGACTACCCCGATGGCAAGTTCACGCTCGCCTTCGTCGGCTACCAGGACGAGGCAGAGGCCGCGGTGCTGGAGTTGACCCACAACTGGGGGGTGGGCAAGTACGAGCTCGGCACCGCCTACGGCCATATCGCGCTCGAGGTGGCGGATGCGAAGAAGGCTTGCGATGACATCCGCGCACGTGGCGGCAAGGTGGTGCGGGAGGCCGGGCCGATGAAGCACGGCACGACCGTGATCGCCTTCGTCGAGGATCCGGACGGCTACAAGGTCGAGCTGATCGAGCGCAAGGGCTGAGCGGCGGGAGCCGGCCGGCACAGCCGGCGGCTTGCCGGCCTCAGCAGGAGGGCAGGACGGGCTCGGCCGGCTCGTCCTGGTAGCGCGACTGCACTGCGAGGACCTGGTCCCAGGCGCGAAAGAGGGCGTCTACACAGGCAGGATCGAAGTGGCTGCCGCGGCCTTCGCGCAGCAGCGAGATTGCGCGCGACATCGGCCAGGCAGGCTTGTACGGCCGCGACGAGGTGAGGGCGTCGAAGACGTCGGCGACCGCGACGATGCGGCCTTCGATCGGAATCGATTCGCCAGCGAGCCCGTGCGGGTAGCCGCTGCCGTCGAACTTCTCGTGGTGGGTCAGCGCAATCGTCGCGCCCAGGCGCAGGATGCTGGACGAGGAGCCCTTGAGGATGTCGTGGCCGATCTGCGGGTGGCGCTTCATCACCGCGAATTCTTCCGGTGTCAGGCGACCGGGCTTGAGCAGGATGGTGTCGGGAATGCCGAGCTTGCCCACGTCGTGCATCGGCGCGGCCATCAGCAAGGCCTCGGCGAGGCCCTCCCCGAGGCCGAGCGCGCGTGCGATCAGGGCCGAGTAGTGCGACATGCGCTGGATGTGGGCGCCGGTCTCGGGATCGCGGAACTCGGCCGCCCGTGACAGCCGGGTGATGGTTTCGCGCTCGCGGTCGAGGATGTCGGCGGTCGCCCGGCGCACTTCGGCGGCGAGGGTTTCGGCGCGATGTTCGCTGGCCAGACGGGCTTCGCGCAGCTTGAGCATGTTGCGCAGCCGCGCCTCGAACTCGCGCCCGTCGATCGGTTTGGTGAGAAAGTCGCTTGCGCCGCAGTCGAGCGCGTTGTAGCGCACGTCGCGCTCGTGGCTGGCGGTGACCATCAGGATGGGCAGATCGTCGCGGTCGCGGTGCGCGCGGATGCGGCGGATGAACTCCAGGCCGTCCATCTCGGGCATCATGTAATCGACGATGATGAGGTCGGGCTCATTGGCCAGGCACCACTCGAGCGCCGGGGTGGGGCGCTCGAAGGTGTGGGCCCGGGCATCGGGAGTGCGGTCGACGAGCTTGCCGATCAGGGTCAGGTTGAGCAGCGTGTCATCGACGACCGCGACCTGCATCGGACGGTCGAGTGGGAAGTTCATCCGCTAAGTATCTGCATCCCGGTGATGTCCGCCGAGGAACTATTGCGCGGACGCTCTCACGTCCGCGCGAGATGCCTCATTCGGGCAGGGCGATCCGCCCTTCGGTGCTGAACTGGTAGTCCTTGAACACGTGCTCCGCGGACAGGATGCGATAGTCTCCGCTTTCCTCGCGCACCGTCGTGTCCTTGAGCCGGTAGGTGTAGTGGCCGCAGGTCCAGCAGTCGAAGTTGCGCATGTGCGTACAGAGGCAGGTCTTGTCGAAGACCTTGATCTTCTTGGCGTCGGGGTGGGCCGCGACCTCGCGATTGTAGGCCTCGATGTACTGGCAGTTGCCGCTCGAGTCGAGCAGGTAGCCGTAGGCCTCGCAGTTGGGCCGGATGCCGCTGCCGATCGCCGGGCTGCTCTTGAGCATGCGCATCGGATAGCCGGTGGGCGAGATCTGATTGACCTCGATTTCGTCTTCGTTGGCCTTGAAGTAGTCCTGCTTGACCTCGTCGGGGAGGCCGCACTCCTTGGTGATCGTGAAGCGGGTCGCGACCTGGACGGCCGCAGCGCCGGCTTCGAGGAAGTTCGCCGCGTCGGTGCCGGTGAAGATGCCGCCGGCGGGGATCAGCGGGATGTCGAGCTGCTGCTCGCGCATCCAGTCGCGGATCTCGGCGACGATGGTGGCGAGGTCGTACTGCGCCCAGTCCATGCCGAAGCCGAGGTGGCCGCCGGCGAGCGGGCCTTCGACCACCACGTAGTCGGGCATGCGGCCGGTGCGCGCGCTCTTCTTGAGGAAGAGCTGGAGCGCACGCAGCGAGCTGACGATGATGCCCAGCTGCACGTCGCGGAAGCGCGGGTGGTCCTCGATGAGCGCGAACGAGCCCAGATGCAGGCCTGCGGCGAGCGTGATGCCGTCGATGCCGTGGTCCATCGCGGTACGCAGGCGCACGCGCAAGGTCTCCTTGGGCGCGTTCATCGTCAGCTTTTCCATGCAGTTGATGAACACCATGCCCGGTCCGCGCTTGCGTTCCATGGTGCGGCTGACGTGGGTCGCGGTCGCCTCGGCGATGAGGCCGAGATCGAACTGCACCACCGACTTGTCGGTGTTGGCGACGTTGAACTTGTACTGCTGCAGCTTGTTCTTGACGTACTTGGTGTTGTAGCGCCGGTCGGACACCGTCGGCAGCATCGCGTCGGAGATGTGCCCGACCCCGCCCAGCCGGGCAGCCTCGAGCGCCAGGTCGGAGGTGGAAATGTCCACTCCCATCCCGCCCACCATGATCGGCACGAGTTCCTGGGAGCCCAGTTTCAGGCGGAAGTCATCTACACGCTTCATTGCTTGGAGTCCGTTGATTCGGCAGTCCGTCATTATCACCCGAGAGCAGGCTTGCACCCAAGTTCGAGAGGCGTGCCGGCTTCGATTAACATGCGGTTTCGACTGCGAAACCGGCGCGAGGTGCGCCAGGGGGGAGAAAAATGTTCAAGGCAGTGCTGATCGAGAAGGACGACGCGGGCTATCGCGCGGCGGTGAGGGAACTCGACGACGCCGCGCTGCCCGAGGGCGACGTCGGCGTTCGGGTGGAATACTCCTCGCTCAACTACAAGGATGGCCTGGCGATCACCGGACGTGGCGCGGTGGTGCGCAGGTTCCCGATGGTCGCAGGCATCGACCTCGTCGGTACGGTCGAGTCCAGCGCACACCCGGGCGTCGCGGTGGGCGACAAGGTTATCCTCAACGGCTGGGGCACCAGCGAGGTGCATTGGGGCGGGCTCGCGCAGCGTGCGCGCGTGCGCGGCGAGTGGCTGGTGCCGCTGCCCGCGGCCTTCTCTCCGCGCCAGGCGATGGCGATCGGCACCGCCGGCTATACCGCGATGCTGTGCGTGATGGCGCTCGAGCGCCACGGGGTCGTCCCGCAGCGCGGCGAGGTGCTGGTCACCGGCGCCAGCGGGGGCGTGGGCAGCGTGGCGATCGCGCTGCTGTCGCGGCTGGGCTTCACCGTGGTCGCCTCCACCGGTCGTCCGCAGGAGGCCGACTACCTGCGCGAACTGGGTGCGGCCGGCATCATCGAGCGCAGCGAGCTCGGCCAGCCCGGCCGTGCGCTCGGCAAGGAGCGCTGGGCGGGTGTGGTCGACACCGTGGGCAGCCACACCCTGGCCAACGCCTGCGCCACCACGCTGTACCGCGGCACGGTCGCGGCCTGCGGCCTGGCGCAAGGCCTGGACTTCCCGGCCTCGGTCGCGCCCTTCATCCTGCGCGGCGTCACCCTCGTCGGCATCGATTGCGTGATGGCGCCGCGCGAGGAGCGCATCGAGGCCTGGAGCCGCCTCGCGCGCGACCTCGACGTGAGCAAGCTCGAACGCATGACGCGCGAGATCGGCCTCGGGGAGGTGGTCGACACCGCCGCCGCGCTGCTCGACGGCAAGGAGCGCGGGCGCATCGTCGTCGATGTCAATCGCTGAACCCGAGCATAGATGCATCACCGGAGGAGACTTCCAATGACCGAAACCATCAGCCGCTTCAAGGTGCCCGAGCTCGCGGAACTCGCCGAGGACGTGCGCGAGCGCATCCTCGCCGTGCAGGAGAAGGCGGGCTTCGTGCCCAACGTGTTCCTGATGCTCGCCCACCGCCCGGCCGAGTTCCGCGCCTTCTTCGACTACCACGACGCCCTGATGGAGAAGGACGTCGGCCTCAGCAAGGCCGAGCGCGAGATGATCGTCGTCGCCACCTCGGCCGCCGGCCAGTGCCTGTACTGCGTCATCGCCCATGGCGCCATCTTGCGCATCCGTGCGAAGAATCCGCGCCTTGCCGACCAGCTCGCCACCAACCACCGCAAGGCCGAGATCAGCCCGCGCCAGCGTGCGATGCTCGATTTTGCGATCAAGCTCAGCACGCGCGGCAGCGAGGTTGACGAGAGCGACCTCGCAGCGTTGCGCGCGCATGGCTTCGACGACGAGGCGATCTGGGACATCGGCGCGATCACCGCCTTCTTCAGCATGAGCAACCGGCTGGTGCATTTGACCGGCACGCCGCCCAACGAGCCCTTCTATCTGATGGGGAGGGTGCCGAAGGGGTGAGGCGCGAGGTGTCAGGCGTGAGGCGTGAGGGCTCGCGGGCTGGGGGCGCGTCGGGCGGGGAGTTCGGCCGTCGCGGTGCAATTGCTTACAAACGGATCGCGCCTTCTCCACGACCAGGCATTGAATGCGGCGGCCGACCTGCGTAAGATCGCGGGCATGGTTGTAATCCCGGCAATCTGGAGGCGTTCTGGACAGGGGTTCGATTCCCCTCACCTCCACCCAAGTGCATTCGGGAGTGTGCTTGGGTGGGGGTGTACCGGTTTCGACAGGGCGGGCAAAGGTGAGCAGGCAACCC
>JAEUNQ010000178.1 GCA_016790365.1 Thauera sp.
GCAGCAGCGATACGAAGAACTGCAACGCGAGCGCAGCATCGCTGCACTCAAACGCCGAGCCACCGCGCTCGGGTTCCAGATCAACCCCATCGGGGCAGCCGCATGAAAACCGCCCCGGCTAGTTTTGTTTCTTGAGAGCGACCGCCGGGCAGACGACGCGGCCGTGCGATATTTCACGCCTTAATCGCTCAAGTTCCACAGGATCGCGCCGAAGAGAAGGTCAGAGCCACTCTGTATGGGAACTGCGCCATGAAAATCGAAAGCTCGGGCAAGGCGATTGCCCCCTCCAACGCGGCGGAGGTTCGTCCGCGTAGCCCCGAGACTCCCGGTACCACCGTCTCCGCAGGCACCGAGAAGGTCCAGCTCTCTTCGCTGTCGTCCAGCCTGGCCAAGGCCGAGGCGAGCATCGCCCAGGCGCCAGTCGTCGACAGCCAGCGTGTCGAGGAGATCAAGCAAGCCATCGCCAAGGGCGAATTCAAGATCGACGCGGGGCGCATCGCCGACGGACTGATCGACAGTGTCCGCGAGATGCTCGCGAACCAGCGCTGACGGCTCGCTCGCACATGAACCAGCCCGCGGCTTCCCCTGCCTCCGCCGACCGCCAGCGCCTCGCGTTGCTGATCGAGGCGGAGGCGATCCAGCTCGGCGAGTTCGTCGAGCTGCTCGCACGCGAGGAGGCGCTGCTGGTCGCTGGCGAGGTCGAAGCGCTGGTCGCGCTCTGCCACGACAAGAACGAACGCTACCGCCGGCTGCAGCGGCTCTCCGACGACCGCAGCCTGCTGCTCGGCCGTAGTGGCCAGCCGGTCTCCGACGCCGTGATCCGCGCCTGGCTCGACGGCCTGCCGCGCGTGCTGGCGCGCTGGGACGAAGTGATCGCCCTCGCCCGCGCCGCGCGCGAGCGCAACGCCCTCAACGGCAAGCTCATCACCGAGCGCATGGCGCACAACCAGGCCGCCCTCAGCCTGCTGCTCTCGGCGGCCGACCAGCCACCCCTCTACGACGCCGAAGGCAACACCCGCGCCATCGGCGGCGGGCGGATGCTCGGCAGCGCCTGAACATACATACAGCCCATCGCTCTGCTATCCTTGCGCCCTTCGCAAGTTCGAACGGGCAGGCAGCATGGCCGGCAAGCAAGACACTCCAAAGCAGTACGACGAATCCTCCTTCCGCGTCCTCAAGGGGCTGGAGCCGGTGCGCGAGCGTCCCGGCATGTACACCCGCACCGACAGCCCGGCGCACATCATCCAGGAGGTGATCGACAACGCCGCCGACGAGGCGCTCGGCGGCTTCGCGAAGAAGATCCACGTCACGCTGCATCTCGATGGCTCGGTCACCGTGGCCGACGACGGCCGCGGCATTCCGGTCGGCCTGCACCCCGAAGAAGGCGTGCCGGTGGTGGTTCTGGCCTACACTCGGCTGCACGCCGGCGGCAAGTTCGACAAGCGCGAGGGCAACTCCGCCTACGCCTTCTCGGGCGGCCTGCACGGGGTCGGTGTGTCGGTGACCAATGCGCTGTCGACCCGCATCGAGGTCGAGGTCAAGCGCGACGGCAAGATCCACCGCATCGACTTCGCCGACGGCGGCGAGACGATCAGCCCGGTGCGCGTCGAGGGCGACTGCGGCCGCCAGACCGGCACCCGGGTGCGCGTGTGGCCGGACGGAAAGTACTTCGAGTCGCCGCGCGTGCCGATGAACGAGCTCGAACGCCTGCTGCGCTCGAAGGCCGTGCTGCTGTCGGGTGTCGCGGTGCGGCTCGACATCGAGCAGGCCGCCGGCCCGGCGCTGACCAAGACCTGGTCCTACCCCGAGGGCCTGGCCGGCTACCTCAAGGAGCTCGCGGGCGACGTCGAGGCGGTGGCGCCGATCTTCACCGCCGAGAAGTACGCCGGCAAGGACGACCCCACCTTCGCCCTCGGCGAGGGTGCGGCCTGGGCGCTGGCCTGGTTCGAGTCGACGGTGCCGAGCGAGTCCTACGTCAACCTCATCCCCACGGTGAATGGCGGGACACATGAATCCGGCCTGCGCGCCGGCGTGTTCGAGGCGATGAAGTCCTTCATCGACCACCACACCCTGCTGCCGCGCGGCGTCAAGCTGCAGCAGGAGGACGTGTGCGGGCGGATGAGCTTCGTGCTCTCGGCACGCCTGCTCGACCCGCAGTTCCAGGGCCAGGTGAAGGAGAAGCTCAACTCGCGCGAGGCGGTCAAGCTGGTGTCCTCGCAGCTGCGCGACCCCTTCGAGATCTGGCTCAACAACCACGTCGAGGCCGGCAAGGCTATCGCCGAGCTGTCGATCAAGCAGGCGCTCGCACGCCAGAAGAGCGCGCAGAAGGTCGAGAAGAAGAAGACCTCGGGCGTGGCCGTGCTGCCCGGCAAGCTGTCGGACTGCGAGTCCGAGGACCTCGCCGACAACGAGCTCTTCCTGGTCGAGGGCGACTCCGCCGGCGGCTCGGCCAAGATGGCGCGC
>JAEUNQ010000188.1 GCA_016790365.1 Thauera sp.
CTCACCTGCTGCTCGTACTGGCTGGCGTCGCAGGCGTCGATGGTGTGGTGGCCGCTGTTGTGCGGGCGCGGCGCCATCTCGTTGACCACCAGCTCGCCGCGGCAGACGAAGAACTCCACCCCCAGCGTGCCGACGTAGCCGAGCTTGTCGGCGATGCGCTCGGCGATCTCCTGCGCGCTCAGTTGCGTACCCTCACTGGGGCAGGCCGACGCCCGCGCCGGCGCGATGGTCACGTCGAGGATGCCGTTGCGGTGGCGGTTCTCGCCGGTCGGGAAGGCGCGCACATTGCCCGCCTCGTCGCGCGCCAGCACCACCGACACTTCAAAATCGAGCGCCAGCATCTTCTCCAGCACGCAGGGCTCGCCCTTGAAGTGCTGGAAGGCGGCGATCGCCTCATCGCGGTCGGCGACGCGGGCCTGGCCCTTGCCGTCGTAGCCGAAGCGGGCGACCTTGAGGATGGCCGGGAACAGCTCGGCGTTGGCGTTGCGCACGTCGTCCTCGCCGCGGATGACCGCGACGGGGCCGTGCGGCAGGCCGTGGTCGGCGAGGAAGGTCTTCTCGGCGATGCGGTTCTGGCACACCGCGACCGCGCTCGCCGCCGGGTGCACCGGGATGAACTTGGTGAGGTAGTCGAGCGTGTCGGCGGGGACGTTCTCGAACTCGGTGGTCACCGCAGCGCACTCGCTGCCCAGGGTGTCGAGCGCGACGTAGTCGTCGTAGGCGGCGACCAGGTGGCGGTCGGCGATCAGTCCGGCGGGGCTGTGCGGGTCGGGGTCGAGCACCCAGACCTTGTAGCCCATCTCGTGCGCGGCCGAAACGAAAAAGCGGCCGAGCTGGCCGCCGCCGAGCATGCCGAGGGTGGCAGGCGGGAGGATCATGGTGCGGCTCTCAATCCAGGCTCATGTCGAGCACCGCCTGGGTCTGGCGGGCACGAAAGTCGGCGAGCTTCTGCGCCAGCCGGGCGTCCTCGACCGCGAGCAGCGCCACCGCGAACAGGCCGGCGTTGGCCGCGCCCGCCTCGCCGATGGCGAAGGTGGCGACCGGGATGCCCTTGGGCATCTGCACGATGGACAGCAGCGAGTCCTGCCCCGACAGCGCCTTCGACTGCACCGGCACGCCCAGCACCGGCAGCGTGGTCTTGGCCGCGACCATGCCCGGCAGGTGCGCCGCGCCGCCCGCGCCCGCGATGATGGCCTTGAGCCCGCGGCTGCGCGCAGCCTCGGCGTACTCGAACATCAGGTCGGGCGTGCGGTGGGCGGAGACGACCCGCGCCTCGAAGGGCACGCCGAAGTCTTCCAGCATCTTCGCGGCGGCCTTCATGGTGGGCCAATCGGAGTTGGAGCCCATGATGATGCCGACGACGGGTTGGGTTTCGCTCATCTCGCAGTCCTCACTTGCCGGCCGCGAGCTTGCGATCGCTCGCGGCGCGCTCGGCGGAAATCACGGTGTTTTCCAGCAGCATGGTGATGGTCATCGGCCCCACGCCACCCGGCACCGGGGTGATGGCGCCGGCGACTTCCTTGGCGGATGCAAAATCCACGTCGCCGCACAGCTTGCCGGCGTCGGGGCCGTCCTGCAGGCGGTTGATGCCGACGTCGATCACGGTGGCACCCGGCTTGATCATGTCGCCGGTGACGAAGCGCGGCTTGCCGATCGCCGCCACCAGGATGTCGGCGCGGCGGGTGTGGAAGGCGAGGTCCTTCGTCTTCGAATGGCACACGGTGACGGTGGCGCCGGCATTGGTGAGCAGCGTGGCCATCGGCTTGCCGACGATGTTCGAGCGCCCGATCACCACCGCCTCGGCGCCCTGCACCTGCACGCCGGCGGTCTCGAGCATCTTCATGACGCCGTGCGGGGTGCACGGGATGAAGGCCTCGCGGCACTGCGACAGGCGGCCGACGTTCTCGGCGTGGAAGCCGTCGACGTCCTTGCGGATGTCGATGGCCTCGAGCACGGCCGTCTCGTCAAGGTGCCTGGGCAGCGGCAGCTGCACCAGGATGCCGTGCACGGACGGGTCGGCGTTGAGCTCGGCGAGCCTGGCCATCACCTCTTCCTGGGTGGCGTTCTCGGGGTAGTCGAAGCGCAGCGAGCGGATGCCGGCCTTCTCGCAGCCGGCGACCTTGTTGCGCACGTAGACGGCGGAGGCCGGATCGGCGCCCACCAGCATGACCGCCAGGCAGGGTTGCACGCCACGCGCCGTGAGCGCGGCCGCACGTTCGGCGATTTCGCCGCGCACGCGTGCAGACAGCGCGTTACCGTCGATGATGCGAGCGGTCATCCTTCAAGCCCCCGAAAAAAGCGGGGATTTTACAGCATCGCGGCGACGGCGGCCCGCTCAGCGCTCAACGCCCCCCGCCGAGCGGCGGGCACTTGAGGCCGAGCGCGGTGATGCGGCCCTTGTCGCCCATCTCGCGCACGGTGAGGACGAAGGCGCCGATCTCGACGCGGTCGCCGACCACCGGCGGGCGGCCGAGGCGGACCGCGAGCAGCTCGCCCATCCCCAGCGCGCGCTCGGCCTCCTCGATACGCAGGCCGTAGGCGTCGGCGAGGTCGCTCGCGCGGCTGCCGGGGTCGACCACGAACTCGCCGAAGAAGCTGGCATTGGCGGTGAGCTCGCCGCGGCTGCCGGCGAAGCTGCGCGCGAGCCGCTCGGAGATCTCGTCGGGCGCGATCATCCACACCGAGTCGCCGGGCCGCAGGCGGGTGTCCGGAGTCAGGCGGTGCAGGCCGCCCTCGCGCACCAGGGCCACGCAGCGCACGTCGTGGCCGGGGTGGTCGCTGCCGAGCTCGTCGGGGTGGCGACCCTCGGCCTTGGCGCCGGCCTCGACGCAGAACTCCAGCATGTCCACCGCCGCCGCCTCGCTCACCCAGACCTCGCGCTTGTCGCGCGGCTCGTCGCGCGGCGGCACCTCGACGCCCAGCCAGCGCGCCGCCAGCGGCACGGTCGCGCCCTGCACCAGCAGCGACAGCAGCACCACCGCGAAGGCGACGTTGAACAGCAGCTGCGAATCGGGCACGCCCATCACCACGGGCACGATCGCCAGCGTGACCGGCACCGCGCCGCGCAGGCCGACCCAGCTCACATAGAGCAGTTCGTTGCGCGGATAGCGGAAAGGCGCCAGCCCGATCGCCACCGCAACCGGACGCGCCACCAGCGTGAGGAACACCGCCATCGCAAAGGCTTCGGTCGCGTAGTCGAGCATCTTCGATGGCGTCACCAGCAGCCCCAACACCACGAACATGCCCGCCTGGGCGAGCCAGGCCAGGCCGTCCATGACCCGCAGCACGTGCTCGGTGGCGTGGCTGCGGCGGTTGCCGACCACCACGCCGGCAAGGTACACCGCGAGGAAGCCGCTGCCATCGAGCAGGTTGGTCGCCGCAAAGACGAGCGTGCCACCGGACAGGATCAGCAGCGCATACAGCCCGTCGGGCAGCGACAGCCGCGCCATCAGCCGCGACAGCACCCAGCCCCCGGCGAGGCCGAGGATGGCGCCGAGCCCGAGCTGGCTCGTCAGCATCCACAAGAAGCCGCCGACGCTGGCGGTCTCGGGCTTCAGCAGCATGCCCACCAGCGCGGTGACGAGCAGGATCGCCATCGGGTCGTTGGCACCGGACTCGATCTCGAGCGTGGCCTGTACGCGCTCGTTGAGCCGCACGCCGCTGTTGCGCAGCAGCGCGAACACTGCCGCCGCATCGGTGGAGCCGACGATCGCGGCGAGCAGCATGCCGAGCCGCCAGTCGACGTCCAGGATCCAGGTGGCGAAGAGCCCAAGCAGGCCCGCGGTGCCGATCACCCCCCAGGTCGCCAGCACCGCCGCCGGCTTGAGCGCGACGCGGAAGCTGCTCACCTTGGTGCGCAGCCCACCGTCGAGCAGGATCACCGAGAGCGCGGCCTGCCCGATCAGCGAGGCGATGAAGAAGTCCTCGAAGACGATGCCGCCCGGACCGTCCTCGCCGGCGAGCATGCCGACGCCGAGGAAGAGCAGCAGCAGCGGCAGGCCGAGCCGGGCGGAGATGGTGCTGGCGAGCACGCTGATGAACAGCAGCAGGCCGGTGAGCAGGAAGAGCGCGTTGATTCCGGTCATTCGGAGGTCGGGTCCGGCCGCTGGGGAGGGACGTTCGGCAAGTTCTGGCGGCGCGCGCGGCGATGGCGCGCCCCTGGGGCGGAGACGCCCGGGCGGGAGAAAGTTCCTGCGCGCACCGCCGCGGAGGTCTGGCTGTGGCGCGCAGTGGCGCGCGCCGGCGTCAGCGCATGGCGGCGCCGGGCTCGAGCGCGACCACGTGCTGGACGAGCTCGGCCAGCGAGTGCGCGCCCATCTTCTCCATCACGCGCGCGCGATGCACCTCGACGGTCTTGATGCTGATGCCGAGCACGTCGGCGATCTGCTTGTTGAGCTTGCCGACGATGATCAGCTCGAGCACCTCGCGCTCGCGCTGGGTGAGCTGCTCGAGCCGGCGCGCGGTGTCGGCCTCCTGCAGGCGACGGTCGCGGGTCTCGCGCTCGAGGCGCAGGCACTGCTCGACCACACGCAGCATCTCGCGCTCGCCGAAGGGCTTCTCGACGAAGTCCACCGCGCCCTGCTTGAGCGCGGACACCGCCATCGGCACGTCGCCGTGGCCGGTGATGAACACCACCGGCAGGCCGCAGCGCCGCCGCCCGAGCTCCTCGAAGACCTCCAGCCCGCTCATGCCCGGCATGCGCACGTCGAGCAGCACGCAGCCGGTCATCCCCGGCGTGCACGCGGCGAGGAAGGCCTCGCCCGATTCGTGCGCCACCACCGCATGGCCGTTGGCCTCCAGCATCCAGGCAAGCGAGTCGCGCAGGGCTTCGTCGTCGTCGACGACATGTACGATCTGGTCAGGCGCTGCGGGCACTGCGCTCAATTGCGGACTCCGTCGGCAGGGTGAAGGTAAATATGGTACCGCCTTCGGGGTTGGCGTCGACCACCAA
>JAEUNQ010000219.1 GCA_016790365.1 Thauera sp.
GGACGCGAAGGTCGCCTGCGGCCAGCCCGCCAGCGCCGCCAGCATCTGGCCGGTCTGGTTGGCGTCGTCGTCGATCGCCTGCTTGCCGCAGATCACCAGCTGCGGCTGCTCCTTGTCGCACACCGCCTTCAGGAGCTTGGCCACCGCCAGCGGCTGCAGCTCGACGTCGGTCTCGACCAGGATGCCGCGGTCGGCACCGATCGCCATCGCCGCGCGCAGGGTCTCCTGGCACGCACCCACGCCGCAGGACACCGCCACCACCTCGGTGGCCACCCCCGCTTCCTTCAGGCGCACCGCCTCCTCGACCGAGATCTCGTCGAAGGGGTTCATGCTCATCTTGACGTTGGCCAGGTCGACGCCGCTGCCATCGGCCTTAACGCGAACCTTGACGTTGTAATCGACCACGCGCTTTACGGGTACGAGAATCTTCACTCTGACGCGCTCCTCTTTCTTTGCAGGGAATGTTGGGCCCGAGAAGCGGGCCCGTTTCCGGATTATGTCACCGCCCTTGGCCGGTCGCACTGCTGCATGGCAGCAATTCCATACGGTCAAGTATGGCGCATACGGTAGCGTATGGTCGCCGAATCGTCAATACTACGCCGTATGGAAAACATTGCAAAAAAGCCGCGTACCCAACTCGATCGAGACGCCTGGGTGGCGGGCGCGACCGAGGTGCTCGCCGAGGAAGGCATCGCGGGCTTGCGCGTCGAAGTGCTCGCGAAACGCCTCAAGGTCACGAAGGGCAGTTTCTACTGGCATTTCACCGACCGCCGCGACCTGCTGATGGCGGTGCTCGCGCAGTGGAAGGACGGTCGGATCCGCGACATCATCAAGCAGACACGGGCCCAGCCGGGCCGCGAGCTCGAGCAGATCTACCACGTCATCGACGTGTACAGCGCGAGCCGCAGCCGCCGCGGCATGATGATCGAGCTCGCCGTGCGTGACTGGGCACGCCGGGATGCCGAGGCTGCCGCGATCGTGGCCGAGGTCGACGATGTCCGTCTGCGCTGCGCGCGCGATCTCTTCCTCGCCTGCGGCGTGCCGATGGACGAGGCCTCCAGCCGCTGCATGCTGCTCTATGCCTATGTGTTCGGCGTCTCGCTGATGATCTACGAGAAGTTCGACCACGATGTCACCCGGCTCAAGCGCGACATCGCCGAACTGATCGCACGCTCGCCATCAAGGTTGATCGCCTAGGGCTTGCGCGACAGCGCGCAGGAACGCGATGGCTGCGCGCGAGCGTCGAAGAACGGAATCACGCTCCCTTGGGACGACGCCTGGACTTCCTGCGCAAGATGCCGAGCCCGAATCCGAGCAGCGCCAATGTCGCGGGCTCCGGCACCGTCCCGGCAGGGCCGTTCGTGCTGCCGCCACCGCTCGAGTTGTTGGTACCGCCTGCACCCTGCCCCGTACCGGCGGTGGACTCGGTCCACCAGCGCGTGGAGCTGTCCGCCAGAAGCAGGCCACCGGTTGCAAACTCGGACACCTGCACGCCGTTGAGGTCGGTTTCGCTGAAGACGAAGACGGTGCTGCCATCGTCGCCCGTACCCGTCAGCCGGCTCGTGGACCAGCCATGGAGCTCCGCCGGATCGAGGCCGGCGAGGATGGAGTCGACCGCATCGTTTACGCCGATCTCGACCTTGGATGCAATTCGCGTTGCCGCCCGATACCAGTTTCCGGCCTCGTCCAGATACCAGTTCCCGACCTCCCGCGTCTGCCCCATCCGAAGGTAATAGCCGTCCGCCGAGGCAGGGCCTGCGCCATCGGTGTCCGCGAACATGCGCACGTCGTTCGTGAGGTCGCTTCCGCGCCCGGCGAGCGTGCGCGCGACACCGTTGATGGTAACCGACGCGCTCATGAAGTAGGTGCAGCCAGGCACCACCGAACCGCATCCGTAATTGGAGATCGTCGGATCGGCGTTGCGGTCGGGCCCCAGCGCGTCGGAAGCCATCAGCCAGGAGAAGGTCGCAGCGCGCCCGGCGAGGCTGGCGTTGGTGCCCAAGCCGAAAACGTTGGTCCGATCGGTCCCGTAGGCGAGATTGCCCGAGACCTCGAGGCGGATGAGCGCAGCTTGCGCGCTCGCTGAAAGGGTGGCGATGCCGATGGCAGCGAGCAGTGCGATTCCGGTCTTCATGGCAGTGTCTCCTGGTTGCGGGCGCGCGGGGCCCGTCCCGAATGCGTTAACTCGAGGCTTCGCGGAGCGAGGGGATGCCTGCTTGACCGCGACCGTTCAGCTAAAGCAACTTTCGAACCAGAGAGCTCTTTTCAATCGATACAGACACTTGTGGAATCGCTCGAAGGGCCCCTGAAAAAATGTGTAAGAAAATTCGACAGAGACTTGCCCGCGTCATGTGCATCCGTCCCACCTACGCGCCTAGAGGACTTGGCCAGCGCAGCACCTCGGTGGCGTTACGCGTGGTCACTTCGGCGACCTCTTCGGGCCGCATCCCGCGCAAGCCCGCAAGGATCTCGGCGTAGCGGGCGAGATTGGCGGGCTCGTTGCGCCGATCGCGTGCCCATTCCGGCGGAATGTCGGGCGCATCGGTCTCGAGGACGATCGACGCGATCGGCAGCGAGGCGGCGAGTTCGCGGATCCGGGTGGAGCCGCGATAGCTCATCGATCCGCCAAACCCCAGCTTGAACCCCAGCCCGATCAGGATGTCCGCCTGCTGGCGGCTGCCGTTGAACGCATGCGCGATTCCACCCGGCACCGGGATGCGGCGCAGCTGCGCGAGGATCGGATCGATCGCGCGGCGCACGTGAAGGATGACCGGCAGCCCGTGTCTTGCCGCCAGACGGAGCTGCGCGGCGAAGAACTCGAGCTGCACGCCACGATCGACGTCGGTCACGTAGTGGTCGAGCCCGATCTCGCCGACGGCGATCGCCCTTCCTGTTTTCAGGCGCTGGTCGAGAACATCAAGGTCCTCCCGCTCCGCCCGCATGGTGTAGAGCGGGTGGATGCCGAGGGCATGGCCGACGCCGGGATCGTTCGCAGCGAGCCTCTCGACCGCATCGAACCCCTGGCGCTCGACCGCAGGAACGACGAATCGCCCCACCCCGGCCGCGCGCGCGCGCTCGATGACCTGCTCGCGGTCATCGTCGAACTCCGCAGCGTCGAGGTGGACGTGGGTATCGATCAGCACCGGCAGGCCTCGCATCGCTTGACGGAGACGAGCCCGCGTCCGCTCAGCGTCCCTTGAACTCGGGCTTGCGCTTGGCGATGAAGGCGTCGATGCCCTCGGCCGCGTCCTCGCACATGGCGTTGCAGGCCATGGTCTCGGAGGCGAGCTGGTAGGCTGCATCCAGGCCCATCTCGAGCTGCCTGTAGAACATCTGCTTGCCCATGCGGATCGCCGCCGGCGACTTGGCGAGAATGGACGCGGCGAGGCGGCCGACCTCGTCGTCGAGCTGCGCGCCCGGCACGACACGGTTGATCAGCCCGCGGCGCTGCGCCTCGTGGGCGTCGATGAAATCGCCGGTCACCAACATCTCGAAGGCCTCCTTGCGCCCCATGTTGCGCGACAGGCCGACGCCGGGCGTGGCGCAGAACAGGCCGACGTTGATGCCCGAAACCGCGAAGCGTGCGCTGTCCGCCGCAACCGCCAGGTCGCACATCGACACCAGCTGGCAGCCCGCGGCCGTGGCGATGCTGTGCACCCGCGCGATCACCGGCTGGGGCAGCTCGGTCAGCTTCATCATGAACTTGCCGCACAGGCGGAACAGACGCTGCTGGAAGTCCAGCGTATGGTTGCCGCGCATCTCCTTGAGGTCGTGCCCGGCGCAGAAGGCCTTGCCCTCGCCGGCGATGACCACGACGCGCACCGTCGCGTCGCGCGCGATCTCGTCCACTGCGGCAATCAGCGCCTCGAGCATCTCGAAAGAGAGCGCGTTGAACTGCTGCGGACGGTTCAGGGTGAGCGTGGTCACGCCGCCGGCGTCCTCGCGGCGCAGGATGGGGGGTTCGGCGTCGTGGCGGGTTTCGGCGTTCATCGTTCTCTCTCCTTCGGGATTCGTCTTGGCGTGGCTCATGCAGCCACGGGCGGCAACGTTAACGTCAACGGGCTCGCTACGCCAGCGCTTCGAACGCTCGCCCCCCAGCGGACGATTCTGCATGCGCTGAACTCCGGCGTGAGAAAACGCACATGCAGGCGGCTCGCATCAGGCCAGACTGCGACATGGAGCCACGGACAAGAACCCGAACAAAGGGAGTGTCGGCGCTTGAACCTGAGAACTCGCTTTCTCCTGCTCATTTCCGCGCTGATCGTGGTCGGATCGGTATTGGCATGGGCTGTCTTCCACCACGTGGCAAGGCAGATCGTCGTCCAGTGGGGACAACGGGTGGCGGAGATCCAGGTGCGCTACGACCGCGCACGCCTCCTTCAGCCGCTGGAGCGCGAGATCGCCCTGGCCCGCCAGATGGCCGACTCGCTCGTGCTCAAGCGCTGGGCCCGCATGCCGAAGGACCCGGCCCTGGAAGCCGAGGCGGTCCGCGAAATGGAGAGCTTCCGGCGCAATTTCAGCTCCGGCAACTACTTCGTCGCCCTGCGCGCCTCCGGGGCCTATTACCACAACAACGCCGAGGACGAGTTTGCCGGGCGTCAGCTCCGCTATCACCTGGACCCCGCCAAACCGGCAGACGCCTGGTTCTACAAGCTGATCGAGGTCGGACGCGAATTCCATCTCAACGTCAATCCGGACGCTCAGCTGGGCGTCACCAAGCTGTGGATCGACGTGCTGATCCTCGACGGTGGCGAGGTCTTGGGCGTTGTCGGCACCGGCATCGAGCTGGCCCGCTTTCTGGACGAGATCGTGGACCTGCACCAGGCCGGGGTCAGCACGCTGTTCGTCGACCTGTCCGGGGCGATCCAGCTCCATCGTGACGCGAAGCTCATCGATTTCGCCAGCCTGGTCAAACCGGAGGGGCAGAAGAGCCTGGTATTCCAGCTCCTCGACCGCGAGGCGGACCGCGCCGAGCTGCGCGAGACGATGACCGCCCTGGCGGCCTCGGGCGACGGCGTGCCGCGGGTGCTGAACCGCTTCGTCGAGTCCGACGGGCGACGGACCCTGCTGGGCATCGCCTTCGTGCCCGAGATCGGCTGGTACGAGATCACCCTGCTCGACCTCGACGTGCTGATGCCGGTCGCAGCCTTCACGCCGGTGGCTGTCGCCTTCGTGCTGACCCTGTTGGCTTCGCTGATCCTGGTCCACCTCCTCCTGCGGCGCCTGATCCTGGACCCGCTCGGCAAGCTGGAGCTGGCCATGCTGCGTGTGCGCGACGGCGATCTCAGTCCGGCCCCGTTACCACAGGCGCGCGGCGAGATCGGCCGCCTCACTCAGCACTTCGACGCCATGGCAGGCGCGATCCGCACACACACGGCCGAGCTCGAGGCCAAGGTCCGCGAGCGCACGGACGCCCTGCACCGCCTGGCGCGGATCGATCCGCTCACCAACCTGACCAACCGCCGCGGCATGACCGAGTTCCTCGAAGCCGAGATCACCCGTGCCGAGCGCCAGGGCAGCCACTTCGGCCTGCTCTGGCTGGACGTCGATCACTTCAAGGAGATCAACGATCGGCGCGGCCACGGCGCCGGCGACGAGGCGCTGACAACCCTGGCCCGCGTGCTGGAGAGCTGCCTGCGCCCCTACGACCGCGCGGCACGCTGGGGAGGCGACGAGTTCCTCGTACTGCTCTCCCCGTGCGACGCGGCCACGCTGGAAGCGATCGCCACCCGGGTCCGCGCCGACATCGAGCAGGGCAGCGCGGCCTCCGGAGAAGCCTTCACCGTCACGGTCGGCGCCTGCCTGGCCGCCCCGGGCGAGACCGTGGAATCGGTGCTGCAGCACGCCGACGAGGCGCTTTACCGCGCCAAGGAAAACGGACGCAACCGGGTGGTGATCGCCACCCGATGATCGGCGCTCGCGCCAGCGAACCGGTCGAAGCGGAAGGTGCCACTAGGCTCAACGCCGGCAGCGCCCCGGGGCGGAGAGCCCTCCCGGAAGCGCGCGATCGACCTCGGCCAGCCACTGCGCGATAGCGTCCGCGAGGCGGCTCGAGGCGATGCGGAAGGCGGCGGCGCCTCCGCTAGCGTCGGCTGTCGTTGCGCGCTCGAGAACGGCAAGCGTGCCGCTGGAGATCGACTCGGCCCCGCGCACCGGCAGCAGCGTGAAGCGCACCACCAGGCGAGCCTCGCTCCGGTCGGCCGCGCGGAAGACCTGCTCGAACTCGTCGAGCTGCACCTGCAGTCGGCACCCTGCGCCCTCGCCCGCGCCGAGCGCGCGCTCGAGCACCAGCCCGAGCATGGCGGGAGGTGCCGCCGTCCAGCGGTTGTCGGCATAGGCACGGCGACGCCCGGGGTCGGTCCACGTCTCGCGATAATGCATCGTCGTCGCCTGCAGCCAGGCGGGTGCGCTCACCGTCACTCGTGCAGGCGTGAGCGTTTGTGCAAGCGGGCCGCGCTCGCCCGCGCCGAGATCGTAAGTCGCCGCAGCGGGCGGACGCTCGGGAAGCACTTGACAGGCAGCGAGCAGCAGCGTCGCGGCAAAGCCCGCGAGCAGAGCTGAACTGCCTCGACGGCGCCCGAGGTGTGATGAGTGCATGTCTTCGTCCCGCCTGCTCATCTGGATTCCCTCACGAAGCCCTCGTGACCCGCCTCCCCCGGCCCGGGTTGCGGCCGACTGCGGCCGGTCAGCAGGAGCTGCGGCGCCGCTTCGAGGTCCTCGACCAGATGGCCGAAGCGCTGCGAGGTGACGGTGAGTTCGCCGAGCAGGACGTCGAGCTGCGGCAGGGTGCGTTCGACGAGATCGGTGCCTGCCGCGCCAGCACTGCCCTCCAGCTGCTCGGTCGCGCGATCGATACGCGCGATCAGTCGACGCAGCTCGGCCATTGCCGGCGCGGCCTCGGCCGAGCCGCGCTCGAGATGGCCGAGCATGGCGGTGATCCGCGCGATGTTTCCGGTGCTCAGCGCTGCGCGCAGCGCGGCCAGGGTCGCCGGCAGTTCGGCGACCCCGCGATCTACGCCCGCGGCTGCCGACTCCAGGCTGCCGAGCGTGGCATGCAGGCGCTCGATCGTGCGATCGTCGGCCAGCCGCGCCAGCCGCTCGGCAAGTGCATGCAACTCATCGAGGGCTCCGAGCGCACGTCCGGAGAGCGCTTCGACCAGCCCCGGGCGCAGCTCGATGCGCGGCGCCCGCCCATTCTCCTCGAGCAGCAGCCTGCTATCGTCGCCGCGGTCGTCCAGTTGCACGAAGGCCAGTCCGGTCACTCCCAGCGTCCCGAGGGTCGCGGTCGTGCCCCGGGTCAGGGGCAGGTCGACCGGCACTGCGATACGTACCAGCAAGGTGCGCAGATCCGCGGGATCGATGCCGATCGCGCGCACGCTGCCGACCGCCATGCCGCGGTAGCGCACCCGCGACTGCTCGCCAAGGCCGTTGATGTCGCCGCGAGCCTCCAGCACGATCTCGCGCATCGGCGCGCGCTGGTCCGAAAACCACCAGATCGCGAACACGATTCCGGCGCCGAGCATGATTGCGAACAGCCCGGCGGCAAGCGCATGGGCACGGTTTTCCATTTCAGCCTGCTCCTGCGCCGTGCGACTGGCCGTGGCGCGCCTGCAGCCCGCGGAAGAAGCGGGCGACGAAGGGGTGATCGGCAGCGAGCGTCTCGTCGAGCGAGGCGTGGCTGACGATGCGGCGCTCGGCAAGCACCGCCACGCTCGTGGCCATCTGCGCAAGTGTATCGAGATCATGGGTGACGAGCACCACGGTGAGCCCGAGCTCGCGGTGTAGCGCCCGAATCAGGCGGATGAAGCTCGCGCTGCGGTCGGGGTCCAGCCCGGCGGTCGGCTCGTCGAGGAGCAGGAGTTCGGGCTCGAGCGCAAGCGCACGTGCGAGCGCCACCCGCTTGACCATCCCGCCCGAAAGCTCGGCGGGCATCAGCAGTGCGTGTGCCGGCTCCATCTCCACCATCTCCAGCTTGAGTGCGACGAGTCGGTCGATCTCCCGCCGGCTCATCACGCCGAGCTCGCGCAGCGGAAAGGCGATGTTCTGCGCAACGCTGAAGGCCGAGAACAGCGCACCGTGCTGGAACAGCACCCCCATGCGGCGCTGGCGAGCGAGCCGTTCGGCCGCCCCGCCCGCGTCGAGCGTCTCGCCGAACACCTCCACCCGACCAGCGGCCGGCCGGGTGAGGCCGATGACGTGGCGCAGCAGGGTGGTCTTGCCGCTGCCCGAACCGCCCACCAGGGCAACGATCTCGCCGGCGCGGATGGAAAGATCCAGGCCCTCGTGCACGACATTGCGCCCGAAGCGGGTGCAGATGCCTTCGAGGCGGACCACCGCCCCCCCCGTGCTCGTGTCGAACTGTGCGGGATCCTTCACCACCGGTCCCGTCACAGCGGCAACCCGATCGAGCGTGTGGCGATCGCGAACACCGCGTCGACCAGGATCACCACCGTGATCGCAGCCACCACCGAGGCGGTGGTGTGGGTCGACAGGCTCTCGGTGTCGGGCTGCACGCGCAGCCCGAAGTGGCAGGCGATGAGCGCGATCAGGAAGCCGAACACCGCCCCCTTGGCCAGGCCGATGTAAAGGTTGGCAACCGGCACCGCGTCGGGCAGCGCCTGCAGGAAGAAATGCAGGCTGATGTCGAGCTCCACCCAGGCCGAGACCCAGCCGCCGAAGAGCGCGATCGCCGAGGTCCACAGCACCAGCAGCGGCATCGCCAGCGTCAGCGCCACGACCTTGGGCAGGACCAGGCGCAGGCTGCGCGAAACCCCCATCGCCGCGAGCGCGTCGATCTCCTCGGTCACCCGCATCACGCCGAGCTGCGCGGTCATCGCCGAACCCGAGCGCCCCGCGACGAGGACCGAAACCAGCACCGGACCCAGTTCGCGAATGATGCCCATGCCGAGGATGTTGACGATGAACGCGTCTGCGCCAAAGGTGCGCAGCTGCAGCGCCGACAGATAGGACAGCACCACTCCGATGAGAAAACCCACCAGGGCGGAGACCGGCATCGCCTTGGCACCGACCTTGAACAGGTTGGCGGAGATCTCGAGCAGGGGCCAGTCGCGCGGATGGCGCAGCAGGTGGGCGAGGTCGAGGACCAGGCGGCCGAGCAGCGCGACGAAGCCACCGAGGTGGTCGACGAAACCGAGCAGGCGCGCACCGAGCAGCGCGACCGCATCGGCGGCGGAGATGCGCGGCGGCATCGGCAACGCCGCCGCGGTCACCTTCCCGATGCGTCCGATGATCGCCCGCTGTGCCTCGTCGGCATCCAGCGCCACGGGCCAGCGTCCCCCCCAGGCCTGCCACAGCAACATCGCCCCGAAGCTGTCCATGCGGCGAATCGAACGCAGCGACCAGTTCGCATCGGCAGGCACCGCGGCGAGCGCACGGCGCAAAGCGGGCAGCAGGCCGTCGAGGCCACGCAGGGTCCAGTCGCCCGCAAGGCGGATACCCGAGGCTCCTGCTACGAACACTTCGTCGAGCGCGCGCCCTGCCATCGACGCTCAGGCGGCAGAAGTTCGCAGGCTGAGCGCGCGGATGTAGAGCGCGCGCCCGAGTCCTTGCCACTGGCGCTGCTCCTCGTCGAGCGCGGCCGCGGTGAGGGGGAGTTTCTGCAGCCAGCCCGGCGCGGCGGTGAGGCTGAAGCCGCGGCCCTCGCGGCGCAGCGTCACCGGCGGCAGGCCGCGGGCATCCCGCGCGCGATGGATCACCACCGCCAGGCGCATACAGGCGATCAGCAGCCAGTCCACGCTGCCCGGGTCGATCGAGGCGACGCGCTCGAGCTTGCCGCGATGCGCCAGCACCAGGCGCGCCAGGCGGGCCTGGTCCATGCGCGAGAAGCCGGGCATGTCGGCGTTGCCGACGATGTAGGCGCTGTGCTTGTGGTAGCTCGAGTGCGCCACCGAGATGCCGATCTCGTGCAGCAGCGCCGCCCAGCGCAGGAAGCGATGGTCGTCGTGCTCGGGATCGGCGGTCTCGGGCTCGAGCTGCGCGAGCAGGTGGCAGGCGGTGTCGGCGACCTGCTGGGCCTGGCGCAGGTCGACCCCGTAGCGGCGTACGAAGGCGCTCACCGTGGCGTCGCGCAGGTCGTGGTGGTGGTAGCGCCCGAGCAGGTCGTAGAGCACGCCGAGGCGCAGCGCGCCTTCGGAGAACACCATGTGCTCGAGCGCGAACTCCTTGAAGATCGCGCTCATGATCGCGAAGCCGCCGAGGATCACCGGCAGGCGGTCGCCCTTGAGGCCGGCGAGGTCGATGTTGTCCAGGCTGCCGGCGCGCAGCAACAGGGCCTTGAGCTTCTCCAGGCCCTCGCGGGTGATGCCGCTCGCGGACAGGCCGTTCTGCTCGAGGATCTCGACGATCGCCTTGGCGGTGCCGCTCGAGCCCACCGCCTCCTCCCAGCCGGCCTCGCGATAGGCGGCCGAGATGGTCTGCAGCTCGCGGCGGGCGGCGAGCTCCGCTTCCTTGAAGGCGCGCTTGTCGATGCGGCCATCTGGGAAGAAGCGCAGGCTGTAGCCGACGCAGCCCATGTAGCGCGACTCGAGCAATTGCGATTCGAAGCTCTTGCCGACGATGAACTCGGTCGAACCGCCGCCGATGTCGACCACGAGTTGCTGGCGGTGCGGATCCGGGAGCGTGTGCGCGACGCCGACGTAGATCAGGCGCGCCTCCTCGCGGCCGGCGATGATCTCGATCGGGAAGCCGAGCGCGGCCTCGGCGCGAATCAGGAACTCGGGCGCGTTCTTGGCCACGCGCAAGGTGTTGGTGGCCACCGCGCGCACCCGGGTGGGCGGAAAGTCGCGCAGGCGCTCGTGGAAGCGCTGCAGGGCGGCGACGCCGCGCTGCTGCGAGGCGAGATCCAGCATCTTGTCGGGCGACAGACCGGCCGCGAGGCGCACCGCCTCCTTGAGGCCATCGAGCGGATAGATCTGGTCGTTGACGATACGGCCCACCTGCAGCCGGAAACTGTTGGAACCGAGGTCGATTGCAGCGATCAGATCTTGCATTGTGGTGTCGGCAGCTGGCACCCCGGGGCGCCGGAACCGTGGATTCTAACACCCTGCAAAAGCCTTCCGAGCCAAGCCGGCAGGGCATTTCCGGTGCCAGCGGATGGCGCTCGGGCAGTCATGAAACCGAAATGGAAATGTCACATAATCGCGAGCGAACTTCCGCACACAGGAATCCCGAATGCACGCCGACCGCATGACCTTGAACTACCCCCCCGAACACTTCCTCAACCGCGAGCTCTCGTTGCTGCAATTCCAGCGCCGCGTGCTTGCCCAGGCCGCCGACCCGAACGTGCCGCTGCTCGAGCGCCTGCGTTTCCTGTGTATCGTTTCCAGCAACCTCGACGAATTCTTCGAGATCCGCGTCTCCGGCCTCAAGGAGCAGATCCGCATCGGCAGCCGTAAATCGGGCGAGGACGGCATCGCGCCCGCCGAGTTGCTCGCACGCGTCAGCGACGAGGTGCACGAGATCATCTCCGAGCAGTACCAGCTGCTCAACGGCGACATCCTGCCCGCGCTGGAGAAGGAAGGCGTGGTCTTTCCGCGCCGCAGCCTGTGGACCGAGGCTCAGCGCGCGTGGATCCACGAGTATTTCATGCGCGAGGTCATGCCGGTGCTGACGCCGATCGGACTCGACCCGGCACACCCCTTCCCGCGTGTGCTCAACAAGAGCCTGAACTTCGCCGTCGAGCTGGAAGGCCGCGACGCCTTCGGGCGCGACTCGGGCGCGGCGATCGTGCAGGCGCCGCGCGCGCTGCCGCGCGTGATCCGCCTGCCGCGCGAACTGTGCGAGCAGGAGTACGGCTTCGTCTTCCTGTCCTCGGTGCTGCACGCCCACGTCGGCGAGCTGTTCTCGGGCATGCACGTGCTCGGCTGCTATCAGTTCCGCGTCACCCGCAACTCCGACCTCTTCGTCGACGAGGAAGAGGTCAAGGACCTGCGCACCTCGCTCAAGGGCGAGCTGCAGCAGCGCCACTTCGGCGATGCCGTGCGCCTGGAGGTCGCGGACAACTGCTCCGAGGAGATGGCAAGCTTCCTGCTCCAGCACTTCCACCTCACCCCGGACGACCTTTACCGCACGCCCGGCATCGTGAACCTGGTGCGCCTGATGCAGGTGCCCGACTGGGTCGAGCGCCCGGACCTGAAATACAGCCCCTTCGTGCCCGGCCTGCCCAAGGTGCTCGACAAGCGCCGCCAGGTCTTCACCGCGATCCGCGGCGGCGACATCCTGCTCCACCATCCCTTCCAGAGCTTCGCTCCGGTGATCGAGATGCTGCGCGCGGCGGCCGACGACCCGCAGGTGCTGGCGATCAAGATGACCGTCTACCGCACCGGCACCGACTCGGTGCTGATGGAGCACCTCGCCCGCGCCGCGCAGAAGGGCAAGGAAGTCACCGTGGTGCTCGAGCTCATGGCGCGCTTCGACGAGGAGGCCAACATCACGCTGGCCAACCGCCTGGAAGAGGTCGGCGCCCATGTGGTGTACGGCGTGTTCGGCTACAAGACCCATGCCAAGCTGCTGATGATCGTACGCCGTGAAGAAGACGGCCTGCGCCGCTATGTGCATATGGGTACCGGCAACTATCATCCCCGCACCACGCGCTTCTACACCGACTTCGGCCTGCTGACCTGCAACAAGGAGATCGGCGAGGACGTGGCGACCGTGTTCAAGCAGCTCACCGGCCTGGGCAAGGCGACCGAGCTGCGCCACCTGTGGCAGGCGCCCTTCACCCTGCAGCCCAACGTGGTAGCGGCGATCCGACACGAGGCCGAGATCGCGCGCGAGGGTCGGCGCGGGCGGGTAATCGCGAAGATGAACGCGCTCCTCGAACCGGAGACGATCGAGGCACTCTACGAGGCCTCGCAAGCGGGCGTCGAGATCGACCTCATCGTGCGCGGCCCGTGCGCGCTGCGCCCGGGCGTCCCCGGCCTGTCGGACAACATCCGCGTGCGCTCGGTGGTCGGGCGCTTCCTCGAACACCACCGCATCTTCCACTTCCACGCCGACGGCGCCGAGCACATGTACCTGTCGAGCGCGGACTGGATGGACCGCAACTTCTTCCGCCGCATCGAGATCGCCTTCCCGGTGCTCGACCCGCGCCTCAAGCGCCGCGTCAT
>JAEUNQ010000231.1 GCA_016790365.1 Thauera sp.
GTCGGCACGCAAGCGAGGGGAACGAGCATGACCGGGGAGAGCTTCGACGAGGTGACCAGCCTGCGCCAGCGGCTGGACGAGTTGCGCCTCGAGCACCGCGACCTCGACGACGCGATCGCCCGCCTCGCCGACAACCCGGTCGAGGACGAGCTGATGCTGCGCCGGCTCAAGAAACGCAAGCTCGCGCTCAAGGACCGCATCGTCGCGATCGAGCACATGCTCGACCCCGACGAATATGCCTGAATGTCCCCGCGCCTGAACACCCCGCCGGCTCGACACTCCACCCGGCCGGCTGAACGCCCGGCTGCCTGAACCCGCACGCGGCCGGCACGGCGTCGCAGAGCCTCCTCCCGGACGCCTGTGCCGGTCGGCTGCCCCGAACCCTCCAAGAACACGCCCATGACCCAGACCCTCCAGCTCGACGGCCGCCGCGCCGCCTTCGACGAGTCCGGCCCCGCCGCCGCGCCGACCATCCTGCTGATCCACGGCGCCGGACACGACCGCGGCGTATGGCAAGCGGTCGCCGCCGGGCTGGCCGCCGCCGGCCGCCGGGTGATCGTCCCCGACCTCCCCGGCCACGGCGATTCGGAAGGCGAGGCGGCGGGCGCGGTCGACGCCATGGCAGCATGGGTGCTCGCCTTCGCCGACGCGCTCGGCCTCGAACGCTTCGAGCTCGCCGGCCACAGCATGGGCTCGCTGGTCGCGCTCGCCGCCGCGGCCGCCGCGCCGGAGCGCATCGCCCGCCTGCACCTGCTCGGCAGCCTCGCGCCGATGCCGGTCGCGCCCTTCCTGCTCGATGCCGCGCGCAGCGACCCGGCGCAGGCGCACGCGCTGATCAACAAGTTCTCCTTCGCCCCCGCCGAGGTCCTCGGCGAGGAACGTCGGCGCACGCTCGAGGCCGGCAACCACGAGCGCATGGAACGCAACGGCAGCGAGGCGCTCGCGCGCGACCTCGCCGCCTGCAACGCGTGGCAGGACGGGCTGGCCGCAGCCACGCGCCGCGACTGTCCCACCCTGCTGCTGTGCGGCGCGCTCGACCGCATGACCCCGGTCAAGGCCATCGGCCCGCTGCACGAAGCCCTGCACGCCGGCGGTGGCGAGGTGAGGCGGGTCGAGCTGGCCGGCTGCGGTCACGCAATGCAGGAGGAAGATCCGGTCGCCGTGGTGCGCGCCCTGCTCTGGAGCGACTGAGCCTCGCGGGGCGGCCGTCAGCCCCCCTCACGCCTCACGCCTCACGCCTCACGCCAACTCCAGCACCACCGGCTGGTGATCCGACGCCGCGGTGTCCGCGAGCACCTCGACCGCGCGCACGCGCGGCATCAGGTCGGTGGTCACGAAGAAGAAATCGCAGCAATAGGCGCGGTCGGGCCACTCCGCGCCGTGCAAGCCCACACTGGGTGCGTGCGTACGCGCGCCGTGCACGAGCGGCCAGGCATCCACCCAGTGCGGGCGGTGGGCCTCCGGCGCGTGCTCGGACGCGGGCAGCGGGCGCTGCAGCGCGAGGTATTCGGCCGAGTCCGGCTCGCAGTTGAAGTCCCCGCACAACACCGCAGTGGCCGGGCGCGGGCGTGCGGCGAAGGCGGGGTTGGACTCCTTGCCCGCCGCCGGCAGCCGCGCCAGGTCCGCCGCCTCGGCCTGGAGCGCGCGCAAGGCCTCGACCTGGGCGCGGCGCTGGCGCGCCGAGTAATACTCCAGGTGGGTGCTCATCACCCGCAGCGGCCCCCACGGCGCCTCCACCACGGCCTCCACGCACACCCGCTGCATCGCCGGAAACGCCGGGTCGGCAGGCGATGGCAGCAGGTGGCGGAACACCTGCCCCACCGGCAGGCGCGACAGCAGCAGGTTGCCGAAGCGCGCTCGCCCGCCCTCACCGTCGGGTACATCCATGCCCGCACCGAACACCGGTTCGAAATCCGCGAAGGCCTCGGCGAGGCAGGCTGGCTCGTCCTCCCGGGCGCCGCCGGCGAGGCCGGGGAAATTGCTCGCCACCTCCTGCAGGCAGATCACGTCCAGCGGCCCCGCGGCCCGGATCGCGTCGCAGGTGCGCGCCAGATCCACCCGCCCGTCCGCCCCGCGCGCCCACTGGATGTTCCAGCTCAGCAGGCGAACACCCCGTTCATGCTGTGCGATCGTCTTCTTCATACGTGTTTCGACATGATGTAAAGAATGACCCTGGCCTGCCGTTATACCGGATACGCCCCGCGTCCGGCGCCGACACCCTGTCCCGTCACGGTCCCGCCCGGCACGCCGAGCCTCCGGGCAGGCGACCGACGCTCACCCGCCATCGCGACTCCCGACCACGGCCACCCGACCATGTTCAACCGCAAGCTCAAGATCACCCTTCAGGAACAACAGGCCGAACTCGCCGCGCGCCAGGCGGTGATCGACGCGATCGACCGCGCAACCGCACGCATCGAGTTCGCACCCGACGGCACCATCCTGTTCGCCAACGAACTCTTCCTCGCGACGATGAAGTATCGCAGCGAACAGGTGCTCGGAAGGAATCACCGCATGTTCTGCGACGAGGCCTACGCGAATTCGGCGGAATACCTCGCGCACTGGCAGCGCCTGCGTCGCGGCGAGCCGGTGAGCGGGCGCTTCGAGCGCCGCGACGCGAGCGGCGAGCCGGTCTGGCTCGAGGCCACCTACAACCCGGTGTTCGGTCCCGACGGTCGCGTGCTGCGCGTGGTCAAGCTCGCCACGGACATCACCGCACAGATCCGCGAAGGCGCCGAGCACCGCGCAATGCTGGCCGCCATCGAGCGCTCGATGGCGATGATCGAGTTCGACCTCGACGGCAAGGTGCTCGACGCCAACGACAACTTCCTCGCCACCATGGGCTACGCCCGCAACGAGGTGCTCGGCCGCCACCATCGCGTGTTCTGCTCCGCGGAGGATGCCGATACGCCCGAGTACACCAGGTTCTGGGAGCGCCTGCGCCACGGCGAATACTTTTCCGGGCGCTTCCGGCGCCTCGCCCGCAACGGCCGCACGGTCTGGCTCGAGGCCAGCTACAACCCGGTGTTCGACGAGGTCGGCCGGCCCTACAAGTTCATCAAGCTCGCCTCCGACATCAGTGCCCGCATGGAGGCCCTCGAGGAAGAGATCGCCAACGCCGACGCCGCGCTCGAGCGCGCACGCGACAACGCCCACCTCGCCGAGCGCGGCACCGCAGTGATCGCGCGCGCAACCACGCAGATGGTGGCGATCTCGGGCAGCGCCGAGGACGCCGTGCACACCTTCGGCCAGCTCGGCGACGAGACCGGACGGATCACCACCATCGTCAACACCATCCGCGAGATCGCCGACCAGACCAACCTGCTCGCCCTCAACGCCGCAATCGAGGCCGCGCGGGCGGGCGAGCACGGTCGCGGCTTCGCCGTGGTCGCCGACGAGGTGCGCAAGCTCGCCGAGCGCACCTCCAAGGCGACCACCGAGATCAGCTCCATGATCTCCACCGTGCAGGACGCCACCCACCAGGCGATCTCGCGGGTGCACGGCATGCACGAGACCGCCACCGCGAGCATCGACCTGGCGCGCGAGGCCGGCGAGGTCATCGACGGCATCCATAACGGCGCCAACGAGGTCGTGAAGGTGGTGGAACGTTTCTCGGGCCTGCTGCAACGCTGATCCGATGGGCGCAGGAGGGGCGACGGCGCGCGTGCGCCCCCAGCGCGGGCGCTCGGGCTTGCCGGGCCTACCGGTGCCACAGGCATAATCCACCGAAGCCCTTCCGGGAAGCGCTGCCATGCACACCCATCACGGTCACGAGCACCACCACGCCCCTGACGTCCCCGGCCATGCCCGGCGGGGCGGGCATGCGCACGACCACCACCACGCCCACGACCACTCGGCGAGCCGCTTCCTGCCGCTCGCGCTCGTGCTGACGCTCGGCTTCGCCGCGGTCGAGGCCATGGCCGGCTGGTGGTCGGGCTCGCTCGCCCTGCTCGGCGACGCCGGCCACATGCTCACCGACGCGGCCTCGCTCGGGCTGGCCGCGCTCGCGGCGCGCATCGCGCTGCGCCCGACCAGCGCCCGCCACTCCTACGGCCTGCGCCGGGT
>JAEUNQ010000304.1 GCA_016790365.1 Thauera sp.
CCCTTCACCGAGTTCGCCTTCATGCGCCGCGCGCTCGCCGGCTGCCTGGCGCTCGCGCTCGGCGCCACGCCGGTGGGCGTGTTCCTGCTGCTGCGCCGCATGAGCCTGATGGGCGACGCGATGAGCCACGCCATCCTGCCGGGGGCCGCGCTCGGCTACCTCGCCTTCGGCCTGTCGCTGGGCGCGATGACGATCGGCGGCATCGTCGCCGGCCTGGTGGTGGTGTTCGCCGCGGGCCTGGTGACGCGCGCCTCGGTGCTCAAGGAGGACGCCAGCCTGGCCGCCTTCTACCTGCTCTCGCTCGCCGCGGGGGTGATGATCGTCTCGCTGCGCGGGCAGAACCTCGATCTGCTGCACGTGCTGTTCGGCTCGGTGCTCGGGCTCGACGACGCCTCGCTGCTGCTGATCGCAGGCATCGCCAGCGTGACCCTGGTGTGCCTCGCGCTGCTGTTCCGCCCGCTGGTCATGGAGTGCTTCGACCCCGCCTTCCTGCGCGGGGTGAGCCGGTGGTCGCCAGTGGCGCACTACGGCTTCCTGATGCTGGTGGTGGTGAACCTGGTGAGCGGCTTCCACGCGCTCGGCACGCTGATGGCGGTGGGCATCATGATCCTGCCCTCGGCCGCGGCGCGCCTGTGGGCGAAGGGCCTGCCGATGCTGCTGCTGCTGGCGGTGCTGTTCGCCTTCGGGAGCGGCGCGAGCGGGCTGCTGCTGTCCTTCCACGTCGACGTGCCCGCGGGGCCGGCGATCGTGCTGGTGTGCGGCGTGGTGTATTTCGTGTCGCTGCTCGCCGCCCCCGGCGGCCTGCTCGCCGGCCGCCTGCCGGTGCGGCACCACCTCGAGTCGTGAGTGCATTTGCGCCTGCAGGGGGCTGCGGCGCTTCCGGAGCCGCTGCGTTCGCGCCTCGCGGCGCTCCTACAAGGGTTCCCGGCGGCCTGCGCGTCCGCCGCGCGTGGTTTCAATGTTGGAGCGCCGCAAGGCGCGAATGCGGCGGAGCAGAACGTACGGCGCGATTGCGCCCTGTTTTTTGTCAACCCTGGATCCGACGACGATGAAATCCTCCTCCCGTTTGTACCGCCTGCGCACCCTCGCGGCGTGCGCCGCACTGCTGGTAGGCGGCGGCGCCCACGCGCAGGCGCTCGAAGTGGCCACCAGCTTCAGCATCCTCGGCGACCTCGTCGCCGAGGTCGGGGGCGAACGCGTCAAGGTGCGCGCCCTGGTCGGCCCCGACGAGGACGCCCATGCCTTCCAGCCACGCCCCTCGGACGCGCGCGAGATCGGCAGCGCCGCCTTGGTGGTGGTCAACGGACTCGGGTTCGACGACTGGATGACGCGGCTCGCACGTGCGGGCGGCTTCAAGGGCACGGTGGTCGTGGCGAGCGAGGGGATCTCGACGCTGGAGATGGCGCGCGACGACGGGCATGACCATGGCCACGATCATGGCCACGATCACGGCAAGGGCAAGGCGGTCGACCCGCACGCGTGGCAGGACGTGGCCAACGTACGCCGTTACGTCGCCAACATCGCCGCCGCGCTTGCGGCCGCGGACCCGGAGGGCGCCAGCGTCTACCGTGCCGCCGCCGAGCGCTACGACGGCGAACTGAAGGTTCTCGACGCCGAGATCCGCGCCGCCTTCGCGGCGCTGCCCGCCGAGCGGCGCAAGGTGGTGAGCTCGCACGCGGCCTTCGGCTATTTCGCCCGCGCCTATGAAGTCCGCTTCCTGTCGCCGGTCGGCGTGGCGAACAACGCGGAACCGACCGCGAAGGGCGTGGCTCGGCTGATCCGCCAACTGAAGGCGGAGAAGGTGCCTGCGGTGTTCCTGGAGAACGTCGCCGATCCGCGCCTGATCGAGCGCATCCGCAGCGAGAGCGGCGCCGCGGTGGGCGGCACGCTGTATTCCGACGCGCTGTCGAAGGCCGACGGTCCGGCACCGACCTACGTCCGGATGATGCGCACCAACCTCGAGACCCTGCACAAGGCGCTCGCGGCACCGGCGCGCTGAGCCGGAGCTGGATCGCCGCGGCGGTCCGGGCTCACCGAGCGCGCACGCGCGATCGGCTACAATCGGGCGATCAAGCCGACCGCCCGCGGATCCGGCGCCAGCTTCCGCCCGAATCCCGGGCTTCCAGCCGAATCTTCCGACTCCCGCCTTTCCGATGAAACCCGAAAAGAACCCCGCCGCACCCGCAGCCGAAGCGCCCGTCGTCTCCAACTTCATCCGCAACATCATCGACGAGGACATCCGCACGGCGAAATGGGGCGGCCGCGTCGAGACGCGCTTCCCGCCCGAGCCCAACGGCTACCTTCACTACGGCCACGCCAAGTCGATCTGCCTGAACTTCGGCCTCGCCGAGTCCTACGGCGGCGTCTGCCACATGCGCTTCGACGACACCAACCCCGAGAAGGAAGAGCAGGAGTACGTCGACGCCATCCTCGAGGCGGTGCAGTGGCTCGGCTTCGCGTGGGGCGAGCACCTGTACTTCGCGTCGGACTATTTCGACCGCATGCACGACTGCGCGCTGAGCCTGATCCGGGCCGGCAAGGCCTACGTGGATTCGCAGTCGGCCGAGGAGATGCGCGCCAACCGCGGCACGCTGACCGAAGCGGGCAAGAACAGCCCGTACCGCGAGCGCAGCGTCGAGGAGAACCTCGACCTGTTCGCGCGCATGCGCGCCGGCGAGTTCGCTGAGGGCACGCACATCCTGCGCGCCAAGGTCGACATGGCGAGCCCCAACATCAACCTGCGCGACCCGGCGATCTACCGCATCCGCCACGCCACCCACCATCGCACCGGCGACGCGTGGTGCATCTACCCGATGTACACCTTCGCCCACCCGATCGAGGATGCGATCGAGAACATCACCCATTCGGTGTGCACGCTCGAGTTCGAGGACCAGCGTCCGTTCTACGACTGGCTGCTCGACGCGCTCGCCACCGAGGGCCGCTTCCCGCGCCCGCTCCCGCAGCAGATCGAGTTCGCCCGCCTCAACCTGACCTACGTGGTGCTGTCCAAGCGCAAGCTGATCCAGCTCGTGAACGAGGGCCACGTCGACGGCTGGGACGACCCGCGCCTGCCCACGCTCGTCGGCGCCCGCCGCCGCGGCTTCACCGCCGCCGGCTTCCGCCGCTTCGCCGAGCGCATCGGTGTGTCCAAGGCCGACTCGTGGATCGACATGAGCGTGCTGGAAGAGTGCATGCGCGACGACCTCAACGAGGCTGCCGAGCGCCGCGTGGCGGTGCTCGACCCGCTCAAGCTCGTGCTCACCAACTACGCCGAGGGCGAATCCGAGCTGTGCCAGGCGCCCAACCATCCGCTCAAGCCCGAGCTCGGCAAGCGCGACATGCCCTTTGGCCGCGAGCTGTGGATCGAGCGCGAGGACTTCATGGAAGAGCCGGTAAAGGGCTTCCACCGCCTGTATCCGGGCAACATGGTGCGCCTGCGCTACGGCTTCGTCGTCAAATGCACCGGCTGCGAGAAGGACGCCGACGGCAACATCACCGCGGTGCTCGCCGAGTACATGCCCGACTCCAAGTCCGGCACCCCGGGCGCCGACAACTACAAGGTCAAGGGCAACCTGCACTGGGTCTCCGCCGCGCACGGCTACGAGGCCCAGGTGCGCATCTACGACCGCCTCTTCGCCCACCCCCACCCCGGCCAGCGCCGCGAGGGCGACGCGCCGGACTTCGAGCGCGACTTCCTCACCGACATCAACCCGGACAGCAAGCGCATCATCACCGCGTATCTCGAGCCGGCGCTCAAGGATGCCCGCCCGGAAGAACACTTCCAGTTCGAACGCCACGGCTACTTCGTCGCCGACCGCGTGGATTCGAAGCCGGGCGCGCCGGTGTTCAACCGCACGGTGACGCTGAAGGATTCGTGGGCCAAGGGCGGGAAGTAGGCCCTCACCGACAGGAGCGCAAGCATGGCTATCGCAACCCGAACGACCGATCCGATCGCAGCCTCGCTCGCCTGTCTACGCGGCCACCTGCCACCCGGAAGCCGCGTGATCGTGTTCGGTTCGCAAGCACGCGGGGAGGCCCGCGACGACAGCGACCTCGACCTGCTGGTCGTGGAGCCGGAGGTCCACAACCGTTTCGACGAGATGGCCCGCCTCGCCTCCCTGCTCGGCCGTGAATTGATCCCGGCCGACGTGGTCGTGATGAGCGATGAAGCGTTCGAGCAGGAGCGCGCCCAGCCGAACACACTCGCCTGGCGCGCCGCTCGCGAAGGACGGGTCCATGCGTTCCCCCAGTGAACTCGCGCTCGGCCTGCTACGCAGGGCACGGGACGATGGCTACGTGGTCGACCGCCTGGCGCAAGATCCCGCAGCACCGGACTGGGTCATCGGATTCCATGCCCAGCAGGCGGTAGAGAAGGCTATCAAGGCCGTTCTCGCGAATGCGAACGTCGTCTTCCCGAGGACGCACAACATCGCGATGCTGCTTGCTCTGCTACAACAGAACGGAATTCAGGCTCCCGATCAGGATGTCTTCCTCGAGAGGCTTACCCCCTTCGGGGTTGCCGCCCGATACGACAGTGAACTGGATCAAAGCTTTTCCCTGAATCGAGAACGCACCCGATTGGAGATCCTTGCGCTGCTGGATTGGGCTGAAGCGATGTTGAGCAACGCGAAAAATGGCTCGGCGGGATCTCCGTGACGGTACCCAAGTATCACGAGCTAATTCGTCCGCTGCTCGATCTCGTCGCTGATGGACGCCCCCGCAATCTGCGAGAAGCGTCGCAGGAGCTTGCGGAGCGGCTGTCCCTCACGGACGAGGACTTGACCGAAACTCTGCCGAGCGGCTATCCGCGATATCTCAATCGTGTCGGTTGGGCGAAAAGCGATCTAAACAAGACCGGTCTCATTGAGAGTTGTGGGCGCGGCCTCTTCCGGATCTCTGAGAGGGGCAGTAACGCGCTTCCTGAACTTCCGCCTCAACTCGATCGGAAATACTTCGAGGCGCGCGGACTGGGAAGCTGGAAGAGTGTTTCGGCTCCCCCCGCATCGAGCGCAGGGCCCGAAGCAAGGCCCGACGAAACATTGACTCCAGAAGAGCAGATCGACGAGACACTTGCCGAACTCCAGGAAGCGCTCGAGCAGGAAGTCCTCACCCAGCTTCGGTCGGTCAACCCGGCAAGCTTCGAGCGCTTCGTCGTCCGCCTGCTGGCCGCCATGGGGTACGGGGTCGGCGAAGTGACCGGACGCTCCGGCGACGGAGGCATCGACGGCGTGATCTACGAGGACCGGCTCAAGCTCGACCGCATCTACCTGCAGGCGAAGCGCTGGGCGGATGCACCGGTGGGCGGCCCGGACATCAACGGATTCCTCGGCGCCCTCGCAAAGCACGGAGCCAACCGCGGCGTCTTCGTCACCACCAGTCGATTCACGCAGGACGCGAGGCGTGCGGTCGAGTTACCCCACCTCCGGCTGGTCCTGATCGATGGCGAGGAGCTCGCGCGGCTCGCGGTTGAACACAACGTCGGCGTGTCGGTGAAGCGCAAAATCGAATTGAAGCGCCTCGACACTGACTTCTTCGACGACCTCTGAACTCGTCCTCTCCATGAAAACCCTGCGCCGCCTCCTTCTCCTCGCCCTCCTCGCCGCGCTGGCGGGCGCGGGGGGGTGGTGGCTAACCCGCCCGAAGCCGGTCGAGGTGGTGGTGCATGAGGTGGCCCGCGGCACCGTCGAGGCCACGCTGACCAACACCCGCGCCGGCGAGGTCGAGGCCTGCCAGCGCGCGAAGATGGCGACCATCGCCGGCGGGCGCATCGAGTGGCTGGGGGTGGAGGAAGGCGACCGCGTCGAGGCCGGGCAGGTGCTGATGCGACTGTGGCATGGCGACCTCGACGCGCGCGCGGCGGTCGCCCGCGCCCAGCTCGCCACCGCGCGCCAGCGCGTGCACGAGGTGTGCACGGTGGCGGCCAACGCCGAGCGCGAGGCCGCGCGTCAGGCGCAGCTGGTCAAGCGCGGCTTCGTCTCCGCCAGCGCCGAGGAAAAGGCGCGCACCGAGGCCCGCGCGCGCCGCGCCGCCTGCGACACCGCGCAGGCCGACGTCGCCACCGCCGAGGCCCAGCTCGTCGCCACCGAAACGGATCGCCAGCGCCTGGTGCTGGTCGCCCCCTTCGCCGGCACCGTGGCCAAGATCAGCGGCGAGTTGGGCGAGTACGCCACCCCTTCCCCGCCCGGCGTGCCGATGCCGCCGGCGATCGACCTGATCGACGATTCCTGCCTGTACGTGAAGGCGCCGATGGACGAGATCGACGCGCCCAGGATCCAGCCCGGCCTGCCGGTGCGCATCACACTCGAGGCCATTCCCGGCAAGGTGTTCGCCGGTACGGTGCGGCGCGTGGCGCCCTACATCACCGCGGTGGAGAAGCAGGCGCGCACGGTGGCGGTGGATGTGGATTTTGTGAATCCCGACGAGGCGCGCGGGATGCTGGTGGGCTACAGCACCGACGTGGAGATCGTGCTGGCGACGCGCGCCGAGGTGCTGCGCATCCCCACCATCGCCTTGCGCGAGGGTGGCAAGGTGCTGGTGGTGGAAGGCCACACGCTGGTCGAGCGGACGCTGCAGACCGGGGTCGCGAACTGGGAATTCACCGAAGTGGTGTCGGGATTGGCGGAGGGGGAACGGGTGGTGACGTCGCTGGAGCGGGAGGGGGTGCGGGCTGGGGCGACTGTGGTCGTCCAGCCGTAAGGGGGCCTGACAGGATCGGGGCGACGATCCGCCAGGGACGCGCGGGGTATTCCTGAAGGGGCGAGGACTGTCCGAGCCGAGCGCAGCGATGGCGCTCATTTGCGTACCCTCCGCAAAGCACCGCGCAGCGGTGCAGCCCCGGAAGGGACACCCCGTGCGCATCCCCAGCAGCGAGCCGTAAAGCGGAGAAGGTTTGAATCCGCCCACGTAACAACAGAAACGCCAAGGCCTTGAGCCCGATCCAGAAACACACCATGGCCCAGATCGAACTCGACCACATCGACCGCATCTTCAGGCTCGGCGACAGCGAGGTGCACGCCCTGCGCGACGTCACGCTGCGCATCGAGGCCGGCGAGTACGTCTCGGTCATGGGCCCATCGGGTTCCGGCAAGTCCACGCTGCTCAACCTGCTCGGCCTGCTCGACCGACCCAACGCCGGCGCCTACCGGCTCGAAGGCCGCGACGTCACCACGCTCTCGCCAGACGAGCAGGCCACCGTGCGCAGCGCCCGCATCGGCTTCGTGTTCCAGAGCTTCCACCTCGTCCCCCGCCTGAGCGCGGCCGAGAACATCGGCCTGCCGCTGGTGCTCGCCGGCGTCCCGGCGGCCGAGCGCGCGCCGCGCGTCACTCGGGCGCTCGAGGACTTCGGCCTCGAAGGCCGCGCCCACCACCGCCCCGACGAACTCTCCGGCGGCCAGCGCCAGCGCGTCGCGATTGCGCGCGCCACCATCATGCGGCCGGCGATGCTGCTCGCCGACGAACCCACCGGCAACCTCGACCGCGCCACCGGCCACGAGGTCACCGCGCTGCTCGAGGCGCTCAACGCCGCCGGCACCACGCTGATCGTCGTCACCCACGACCCGGCGATGGGCGAGCGCGCGCGCCGCCGCATCCTGATGGAAGACGGCGCGATCCGGCAGGACCTGCGGGCCGCGGCGGCAGCGCCCGAGTCCCCCGGCTCCGGTTCCACCGCCCCGCCGCCATGACCCCTGCCGACACCCTGCGCTTCGCCACCCGGGCCGCCACCGCCTGGCCGCTGCGCACCGCGCTGATGATGCTGGCAATGTCGATCGGCGTCGCCGCGGTGGTGGTGCTCACCGCGCTCGGCGACGGCGCCCGGCGCTACGTGGTGAATGAATTCTCCGCGCTCGGCGCCAGCCTGCTGATCGTGCTCCCCGGGCGCACCGAGACCGGCGGCGTCAATGCCGGCAGCTTCGTCAGCAGCACGCCGCGCGAGCTCACCAACGCCGACGCCGCCGCGCTGCTGCGCCTGCCGCTGGTGCAGCGCGTCGCGCCGCTCGCGGTGGGCAACTCCGAAATCGCTGTCGGCGGCCGGCTGCGCGAGGCCACGGTGGTCGGCACCAGCACCGACTTCCTCGAGCTGCGCGGGCTCGAGATCGGCCAGGGCAGCTTCCTGCCACGCGAGGACTTCAACCGTGCCTCGGCGGTGGCGGTGATCGGCGACGCGCTGCGCAGCGAACTCTTCCCGGGGCAGAGCGCGGTGGGCCGCATGATCCGCGTCGGCGACACCCGGCTGCGCGTGATCGGCGTGCTCGCGCCATCCGGGCGCGGGCTGGGCATGACCACCGACGAGCTGGTGCTGGTGCCGGTAGCGACCGCGCAGGCGATGTTCGACACCAGCGGGCTGTTCCGCATCTTCGTCGAGGCGCGCGGACGCGAGGCCCTGCCCGGCGCGCAGCGCCAGGTCGAGGAGCGCCTGCGCGCGCGCCGCGACGGCGAGCTCGACTTCACCGTGATCACCCAGGACGCGGTGCTCGGCACCTTCGACCGCATCCTCGGCGCACTCACCCTGGGCGTGGCCGGCATCGCCGCGATCAGCCTGGCGGTGGCCGGGATCCTGGTGATGAACGTGATGCTGGTCGCGGTCACCCAGCGCACCGCCGAGATCGGTCTGCTCAAGGCGCTCGGCGCGCGCGCCGGCACCATCCGTGCCGCCTTCCTCGCCGAGGCCGCGCTGCTCTCCGTCGCCGGCGCGCTCACCGGCTTCGCGCTCGGCCATGCCGGTGCCTGGGGCGTGCGCCTGGCCTTTCCCGAGCTGCCGGCGTGGCCGCCCGACTGGGCGGTAGTCGCCGCGCTCGCCACCGCGCTCGGCACCGGGGTGCTGTTCGGCGTGCTGCCCGCGCGCCGCGCCGCCCGGCTCGATGCGGTGCAGGCCTTGTCGAAGCGGTAGCGGCCATGCGCTGGCAGGACAGCCTCCACCTCGCCCTGCGCGCGATCACCGCGCACCGCCTGCGCAGCTTCCTGACCCTGCTCGGCATCGGCGTGGGCATCGCCGCGGTGATCCTGCTCACCTCGATCGGCGAGGGCCTGCACCGCTTCGTGCTCGCTGAGTTCGGCCAGTTCGGCACCAACGTGATCAACCTCCACCCGGGGCGCCAGGGCGCGCGCGGCGGCCCGCCCGGCCTGCCCTCGACCGCGCGCGACCTCACTCTGGACGACGCCGCCGCGCTCGCCCGCCTGCCCAATGTGCGGAACGTCTCGGGCTCGGTGAGCGGCAACGCCGAGGTGCGCGCGCAGGGCCGGGTGCGGCGCAGCACCGTGCTCGGCGTGGGGCCGCAGATGCAGGAGGTGTACTCGATGCGGGTGGGCGTGGGGCAGTTCCTGCCGCCCGACGAGGCGGCGAGCGCGCGCGCCTTCGTGGTGCTGGGGCCCAAGCTTGCGCGCGAGCTCTTCGGCAGCGCCAACGCGCTCGGCGAGCGCGTCGAGATCGGCGCCGAGCGCTTCCGCGTGGTCGGCATCATGGAGGAGAAGGGGCAGTTCCTCGGCATCGATCTGGACGACGCCGCCTACATCCCGGTGGTGCGCGGCATGGCGCTGTACCAGCGCGACGGCCTGATGGAGATCGCGCTCACCTACGACCCCGAGGCCCCCGCCGCGCACGTGGCGGAGGCGGTGAAGAAATTGATGATCGCGCGCCACGGCCGCGAGGACTTCAGCGTGCTGACCCAGGAGGACATGCTCGCAACGCTGTCGAACATCCTCGACCTGCTCACCGCGGCGGTCGGCGCGCTCGGGGCGATCTCGCTGCTGGTGGGCGGAGTGGGCATCGTCACCATCATGAGCATCGCGGTCACCGAGCGCACCGGCGAGATCGGCCTGCTGGTGGCGCTGGGGGCGCGCCGGCGCACCATCCTCACGCTCTTCCTCGGCGAGGCGGTGGTGCTGGCCGGTATCGGCGGCCTGCTCGGCCTGCTCGCGGGCGCGGGCCTGGCGCAGCTGGTCGGGCTGCTGGTGCCGGCGATGCCGGTGGCCACGCCCTGGCAGTACGCGCTCGCGGCGGAGGTGGTCGCCGTGGTCGTGGGTCTCGCCGCTGGCGTGCTGCCCGCGCGCCGCGCCGCGCGGCTCGACGCGGTAGAGGCCTTGCGCGCGGAGTGAGTGCCCGGCGCCGCATTCGCGCCTGGCGGCGCTCCTACATGAACCGACACGCCTCCGCCCCTGTGGAGCGCCGCGAGGCGCGAACCGGGCGGTCGAATGAGCGCGACGGTGGAAGGGACCCATGCGCTGCATTCGCGCCTGGCGGCGCGCCCACATGAACCGACACGCCTCCGCCCCCTGCAGGAGCGCCGCGAGGCGCGAATGCGGCGATGGATGCCTTGGCGGGGGGGTGCTGCCGGATTGGGGAGAGCGAGCGACATCCGATGCGCAAATTGGAAAAGGTTGACAAGGGTCAACATTTCTCCACATTCACGATGCATCCCTACAACAAACACCTAGATTGAAAGCGTGCAATTCGTGAAATAAGTCACGGTTTTCCAACTCAACCGACAAGAGACCGTGACGCAGGAAGGAGACCATCATGTGTACATTCGACGCCCCGATCGCCCGTTGCGAAGCCATGAATCAAATGGTGCTGCTGGACGAAACCCGTAGGGAATGCGCTTTCGAACACGGCTGCCCGCCGGGTCAGAAATGCCCGCTGAACGGCTGCTTCGCTCGCCAGAGCGGCCTCTACGAAGCCCATCCGGAAATCGGCGCGCATGGCCAGCCGCGCATCGCCCATCACGCGCACTAGCGCCGGATCCAGACATCGCACCCGTGCTCCCCACGACCCCGTCGGGGAGCACCAAACCTGGAACCTACGGAACCCTCCAAGCAAGTTTGCAGTCAGTCTCCCGAAAGAAACGAGCAAGGCCTGTGAATTCAAGTGCCTGCTCTTCATTCGGGAGATTCCATTTTGACGACCGCCCACCGGGGTAAGCCATGCTCGCCAGCATCGGCCTGATCGCATTCGCGATGCTGGCCGCGGTGCCGCTGGCTGCCCGCCTGGATCAGCGCGCGGGCTGGTTGCTTGCACTCGCGCCGCTGGGAGCCTTCATTCATTTCCTGACCCAGATGCCGACCGTGGCAGGCGGCGGCGTCATCGAGTCGACCCTCGCCTGGGTGCCGGCGCTCGGGGTCGAGCTCGCCTTCCGGCTCGACGGCCTGTCGCTGCTCTTCGCCCTGCTCATCACCGGCATCGGCACGCTGATCGTCCTCTACGCCGGCGCCTACCTCTCCGAACATCATCACCTCGGCCGCTTCTACGCCTACCTGCTTGGCTTCATGGCGGCCATGCTCGGTCTCGTGCTGGCCGACGACCTGATCGCGATGTTCGTTTTCTGGGAGCTGACCAGCGTCACCTCCTTCCTGCTCATCGCCTTCCAGCATGACAAGGCCGAATCGCGCCGCTCTGCGCTGCAGGCACTGCTGATCACCGGCGGCGGCGGGCTGGCGCTGCTCGCCGGCCTGATCCTGCTCGGCAACGTCGGCGGCAGCTGGCAGTTCTCGGGGCTGTCGGCGCAGGCGATCGCCGACCATGCGCTCTACCCGGCCATCCTCGTGCTGGTGTTGATCGGCGCCTTCACCAAGTCGGCGCAGCTGCCCTTCCACCTCTGGCTGCCCAACGCGATGGCGGCGCCCACGCCGGTGTCGGCCTACCTGCACTCGGCGACCATGGTGAAGGCGGGCGTCTATCTGCTCGCCCGCCTCAACCCGGCACTCGGCGGCTCGACGAGCTGGGGGACGATCCTGATCACCGTGGGCGCCGCCACCGCGCTCGTCGGTGCGGTGCTGGCGATCCGCCAGACCGACCTCAAGCGCGTGCTCGCCTACACCACGGTCACCGTGCTCGGCCAGCTCACCATGCTGCTCGGCACCAACACCCACTACGGCCTGCAGGCCTTCGCGATCTACCTGGTGGCGCACGCCTTCTACAAGGCGGCGCTGTTCATGGCGGTGGGGTCGATCGACCACGCCACCGGCACACGCCAGATCGCGCTGCTCGGCGGCCTGATCCGCCACATGCCGCTCACCGGCTTCGCGGTGGCGCTGGCGGCCTTCTCCAACGCCGGCCTGCCGCCCTTCTTCGGCTTCATCGCCAAGGAATTCAAGTACGCCGGGCTGATCGAGCTCGGCCTGGCGGGCTGGGTCACCACCGCGGTGATGATCCTCACCAACGCCCTGCTGCTGACGGCCGCCGGTCTGGTCTTCGTGCGCGCTTTCCTCGGCCGGGAGGGGCGCTACCCCCACCCGCCGCACGAGGTCGGCGTGCCGATGTGGATCGGGCCGATGCTGCTGGCGATCGGCGGTTTCGTCTTCGGCGCCTTCAATAATCTCGCCGAGGTCTGGCTGATCGACGCCGCGGTGCAGGCGGTGTCGCGCGCCACGGTGCCGGTCAGCCTGTATCTGTGGGGCGGCTTCACCCCGGCGCTGCTCGCCAGCCTGCTCACCGTGGCGCTGGGCGTGTCCTTCTACCTGCAGCGCACCCGGCTGCGCCGCCGCCTGTCGCTGTGGCGGGTGCTGTGGCGGGTGAGCGGCGACCGCATCTGGGACCGCCTGTTGAAGCGCGTGTTCGCCTTCGCCACGCGGGTGGCCGACCGCTTCCAGCACGGCTCGCTGCGCCAGCACATCAGCGCGCTGGTGCTGGCGATCGCCGGCTTCGCGCTGATCGGGCTGTTCGCTTCCACCGGCGAGGACCTCGCCTGGCCGGCCGTGAGCAGCCCGGTCAACCTCGCCGCCCTGCTCGGCTGCGTGCTCGCGGTCGCGGGTGCGGCGGCAGCCGCGGTCACCCCCGGCCGGGTGGCGCTGGTCGCCACCCTGGGGGCGAGCGGGCTCGGCATGGCGATGTTCTTCCTCGCCGCGCGTGCGCCCGACGTGGCGATCACCCAGTTGATGGTCGAGACCCTGACCGTGATCTTCCTCGCCCTGGTGCTCCGCCGCCTGCCGCCGACCCGGCTGGTGGGCTCGCGCAAGCCGGCGGCGAAGCGCTTCCACGCCGTGGTGGCGATCGTGATCGGCGCGGTGGTGGCGGCGATGATGCTGATGACGGTGAGCCAGCCGCTGCCCGGCGAGATCGCACGCTGGTACCTGGACAACAGCCTGCCGGGCGGCCAGGGCGCCAACGTGGTGAACGTGATCCTGGTGGACTTCCGCGCGCTCGACACGCTCGGCGAGATCCTCGTCGTCGGTCTTGCCGGGCTGGCTGCGGCCGGACTGCTCGCCGGCGGCAGGCGGGAGGACGAGGCCGCGCCGGGCGCGGGCGCCACCGAGGGCAGCGCGGACTTCGGCTCGGTGCTGCTGCGCCAGGGCATCCTGCCGCTGTCGGCCCTGCTCGCCCTGGTCGCGCTGATGCTGCTGTGGCGCGGCCACAACCTGCCCGGCGGCGGCTTCATCGGCGGCCTGGTGGCGGCGAGCGCGGCGGTGCTGGTGGCACTCGCCTTCGGCACCACGCGGGCACGCGCGCTGCTGCGCGTGCCGCCGCTGGCGATGCTGGCGGGCGGGCTGGGCATCGCGGCCGTCGCCGGCCTGGTCGGTCTCTTCCATGGCGAGCCCTTCCTCACCGGCAACTGGATCTTCCCTGCAGGGCTGCCGCTGGGCACGCCGCTGCTCTTCGACGTCGGCGTGTTCCTCACCGTGCTCGGCGCGGTGCTGCACATGCTGCTCGGCTTGCTCGAGCGGGAGGCCTGAACATGGAAATCCTCGTTTCGCTCACCGTCGGCGCGCTGGTCGCGATCGGCATCTGGATGATGCTCGACCGCGGGCTGCTGCGCGTGGTGCTCGGGGTGGTCGTGCTCGGCAACGGGGTGAACCTGGCTGTGTTCTCCGCGGGGCGGCTGGACGGCCGCGCCGCCGCCTTCGTGACCGAGGCGGGCGCACCGGCGCTCGCCGCCAACCCCCTGCCGCAGGCGCTGGTGCTGACCGCGATCGTGATCGGCTTCGCGCTCTTCGTGTTCGCACTCGCGGTGCTCAAGCGCAGCTGGGAACTGCACGGCAAGGTCGAGACCGACCTCGTCACCGCGGTCGCCGAGGAGCCGGCGCCGGACCTGCCGCCGCAAGGGGACAAGGCATGAACGCGCTCATCGTCTCCCCGCTGCTGATCCCGCTCGCCACCCTGGTGGCGACCCTGCTGGTGCGCCGTGACCCACGCGCGGTGGCGGCGATCAGCCTGGCCGGCGCGCTGGCGCTCACGGCGGCCGGGCTGGTGCTGGTCGGCCTCGCCGCGCAGGGGCAGATCCTCGCCAGCCAGGCCGGCGGCTGGGCCGCGCCCTACGGCATCACGCTGGTCGTCGATCGCCTGTCGGCGGCAATGGTGGCGATCACCGGCATCGTCGGCAGCGCCACCATCGTGTTCGCGATGGCGCGCGACGAAGACCCGGCGCGTTGCCGCGACTTCCACCCGCTGGTGCACGGCCTGCTGGTCGGGGTGTGCGGCGCCTTCATCACCGGCGACGTGTTCAACCTCTACGTCTGGTTCGAGGTGCTGCTGGTCGGCTCGTTCGCGCTGCTGGTGCTCGGCGGCGGCAGGCGCCGCCTGTCGGGCACCGTGGTGTATGTGGTGCTCAACCTTGTGGCGACGATGATGTTCCTGCTCGCCGCCGGCATGCTCTACGGCGCCAGCGGCAGCCTCAACATGGCGCTGCTGGCGCAGGCCTTCGCCGCCGGCGAGGTGCCCGCCACCGCCCACGCCGCGGTGGTGCTGATGCTGACCGCGTTCTCGATCAAGGCCGCGCTGTTCCCGGTGTTCGGCTGGCTGCCGGCGTCCTATCACGTGGCGTGGACGCCGGTCTCGGCGCTCTTCGCCGGCCTCCTCACCAAGGTCGGCGTGTATGCGCTGATCCGTATCGTGACCCTGTTCTGGCCGGACGCGGGCATCGCCCACGAGGTGCTGCTGTGGGTCGCGTGCGCGACCATGCTGATCGGCGTGCTCGGCGCCGCGGCCCAGGTCGAGGTGCGGCGGATCCTGTCCTTCCACATCGTCAGCCAGGTCGGCTACATGATCCTGGGGCTGGCGATCGCCACCCCGCTCGCGCTCGCCGGCGCGGTGTTCTACCTGATCCATCACATCGTGGTGAAGGCCAACCTGTTCTTCATCGGCGGCATCGCCGCGCGCCTGACCGGCTCGGAGCGCCTGGCCGCGATGGGCGGGCTGTATGCGCGCGCGCCCTGGCTGGCGCTGCTGTTCGCGATACCGGCCCTGTCGCTGGCCGGCATCCCGCCGCTGTCGGGGTTCTGGGCCAAGTTCGTGCTGGTCAAGGCCAGCCTGGACGCGAGCGCCTGGATCGCCGCCGGCGTGGCGCTGCTCACCGGCATCTTCACGCTGCTGTCGATGAGCAAGATCTGGAATGAGGCCTTCCTCAAGCCCCACCCGGCCGGCACGGCTGGCATGCGCAGCACCGCCGGCCTGCGGCCCGCGCTGTGGGCGGTGACGGCGTTGGCCGCGATGACGGTGGCGATCGGCCTCGCGGCCGGGCCGGTGATGGACTACGCGGTGGCCGCGGCGGAGCAGCTCGCCGCCCCGGCGGCCTATATCGACGCAGTCGTGCGCGCGGGAGGGCACTGAGCATGCTGGGCCTCCACCTGCTCCTCGCCGTCGGTCTGGCGGCCTACGCCGACATGCTCGGCCCGCTCGGCGTTGCGGCGGCCTTCGTGATCATCTACGTCGCGCTGCGGCTGGCGATCGACCTCCTCGGCATCCGCCGCTACCTGCGCCGGCTCGAGCTCGGCACCGCGTTCGCGTTCTGGTTCGTCGCCGAGGTCTTCCGCGCCAGCATCGACGTCGCGCGCATCGTGCTCGGCCGCAAGGTGGCGCCGCAGCCTGCGGTGGTGGCGATGCGCCTGGCGTGCCGGGACGAGGGCTTCGCCACCCTGCTCGGCTGCCTGCTGACGCTCACGCCGGGCACGATGGCGCTCGACTACCGGCCGGAATCCGGCCTGATGTATATCCACGCGCTCGACGCGCGCACCGCCGCCGAGGTCGAGGCCGGGGTGCGCGAGATCGAGCGCCGCCTGCTGCGCTGGCTCGATGCCGACGGAACGGCGGCCGCAGTGGATGGAAACGGGAGGGACTCCGCATGAACACCGGAATTGCCGGGGCAGCGTGGGTGCTTCCGCTGACCTTCGCGCTGCTCGCCCTCAGCGCCGCACTGATCCTGCTGCGCCTGGTGAGCGGCCCGCGCGCGCCCGACCGTGTGGTGGCGATCGATGCGCTGACCATGATCGCGATCGCCGTCATCGCCCTGCTCGCGCTGTCCACCGCCCAGCCCATGCTGCTCGACGCCGCCGTGATCCTCTCGCTGGTGTCCTTCCTCGGCACCACCGCGTTCATCCTGCTGTTCCGCCGTCGCGACCGCGGGGCGGGAGAGACGGCGCACCCGGCGGATGGACGGCGACTCGCGGGGGTTGCGGGGACGGGCGCCCCCCCCGGAGGAGAGGACGCGAGGAACGCCTCGGGGAGTCCGACGGGAAGGACGGACGCACACGAGAACAGGGAGGCGGTCGGATGAACGGGTTCCTTGCCTGGCTGTCCTCGGCCCTGCTGCTGCTCGGTGCGCTGATCGGCCTGATCGGCGCGATCGGCGTCTTGCGCCTGCCCGACAGCTACACCCGCCTGCACGCCGCCAGCAAGGCCGGCGCACTCGGCGCCGCGCTGATCCTCGCCGGGGTGGCCGCCGCCAGCGAAGGGGGCTTCGCGCTCGCCGCGCTGTTCGCGATGGCGATCCTCCTCGCCACCGCTCCACTCGCCGCCCACGCCATGGCGCGAGCGGCGCATCGCTCGGATCTCCCGCCAGTCACCGGGCCGCTCGGGGACGCACTCGCGGGAGCGGAGAAGGAAGCGCTTGCCGAAGCGGATCCGCGAGCCCCGCCACCGAAGCCCGGCGCACCGGGTGGAATGTAGGAGCGACGCAAGTCGCGATCCTGCGGTGCGGCGGCGACGGGCGTGGTCGAGGCGGAAACGCGGCAATCGAGACGTGCGTCGCGCCTACCGGAGATTCGCGTTGCGCCGCGGGCGCCCCGAACCGGCCCCCCGCACCCGCTCCGATCTCATCCGAAACGCTCGTCCTCGCGCAGGAAGCGCCACTGGCCGAGCGGCAGGTCGCCCAGCTTCACCCGACCGATGCGCACGCGCTTGAGCCCGACCACCTTCAGGCCCACCAGCTCGCACATGCGGCGGATCTGGCGCTTGCGGCCCTCGCGCAGCACGAAGCGCAGCTGCTCGTCGTTGATCCATTCGACCTCGGCCGGGCGCAGCGGGCGGTCGTCCATCCACAGGCCATGGTTGAGCAGCGCCAGCCCGTTCTCGGCCAGCGTGCCCTCGACGCGGACGATGTATTCCTTCTCGACCTTGGAGTCCTCGCCGATCAGCTGGCGGGCGACGCGGCCGTCCTGGGTCAGCACCAGCAGGCCGGTGGAGTCGATGTCGAGCCGGCCCGCGGGGGCGAGGTTCTTCAGGTGGCTGGGATGGAAGCGCTGCGCGGTGTCGCGGTCGGCCTGGTTGTCGGGGCCGATCAGCCCGACCGCCGGGGCGTAGCCCGGCTCCGGCTGGCCGGAGACGTAGCCGACCGGCTTGTGCAGCAGGATGGTCGCGCGCTGCTGCTGGGTGCGCGTGGCCTCGGGGGCGAGGTTGATGCGGACATCCTCGGCGACCCGCACACCGAGCTCAGACACCCGCCGGCCATCGACGAAGACCCAGCCGCGCTCGATGAACTCATCGGCCTCGCGCCGCGAACAGATCCCGCGCTCGGCCATCAGCTTGGAGAGCCGCACGCCTTCGACGGCGGCACGCGCCTGTGCCGCCTCGGCAATGGCGGCAGCGGAGGCGGTGCGTGCCTCGAACGAACCTCGGGCGGCATCGGAGTGGCCTTGCTCGCCACCGCGGCTCGCGGCGGAGTCGTCACCCCGCGGCGAGCGCCCCTCGGCGCTGCGGCGCGCAGCCGACTCGCCACGCGGGGCACGCTCGCTGTCGCGCGGGGAGCCACCCGGGGTACGCGCCGCACGCTCGCCACGCGCCGGCTTCGCGGTGTCTTCACGGCGCGCGGGCTTGGCGCCTTCGTCGCGCCGCGGGGCGCGCTCGCTGCGTTCCGGCTTCGCCGCACGCTCGGGGCGCCGCGAGGGTCGCTCCCCGGCAGCGGGCCGCGCCGGGGGTTCGTCCCGCGGTGTGCGCGACCCGGCAGCCGGCTCGCGCCCGGAAGGAGCCTCCTCGGCGGACGGTTCGTCGTCCGCGGGCTTGCGCACGCCGAGCGTGCCCTGGATGCGCGAGGGTTGAGGGGTGGGCGACTTTCTGCGGATGGTGTTCAACGTGATTCCCCGAGGGTTCGAGGCCGCATTATCGCCGATCGACAGCCTCAGTCGTGCGCGCCGCGGCGATCGTCTTCGCCGTCGGCCTCGCCGGCCGCAGGAGCGGCATCGAAGGTGCTCCAGCCGACGGGGCGGCCGGTGGGCGGGAGGCCGTCGCGCAGCTCGGTGTGTTCGTGCAGGTGGGCCTTGGCGATGAAGTGGGCGCTGATCGGCGCGGTCATGAACAGGAAGGCGGTGATCAGCACCTCGTGGATCGACAGCGTGCCCTCCAGCCCGGCGAAGAACACCATGGAGGCGACCAGCGCACCGCCCACCCCCAGGGTGGTCGCCTTGGTGGGTGCGTGCAGGCGGGTGAGCAGGTCGGGCAGCTTGACCATGCCGATCGAGCCGATCAGCAGGAAGGCGCCGCCACCGACGATCAGCAGCGAGACGAGGAGTTCGAGCACGAAGGTCATGGGCGGTCCCCGCTCACTCGATGACGTCGCCGCGCAGGATGAAGCGGCAGTAGGCGACGGTGGAGATGAAGCCGAACATCGCGAACAGCAGCGCCGCCTCGAAGAAGATCGTGGAGCGCTGCTGGATGCCGAACAGGATGATGAGCGCGATGATGTTGATCACCATGGTGTCGACCGCGAGGACGCGGTCCATCAGCGCCGGCCCACGCAACAGCCGCCACAGGTTGAGCAGCAGCGCGAGCGAGGCGGCGGCGAGGCCGAACTGCAGGGCGTATTCGATCACGGGAAGATCTCCTTGAGGCGGTCCTCGTAGCGTTCCTTCATCTGGCGCACCGTCTCCTCCGCGTCGGGCGCGTCCAGGCAGTGCACGAGCAGGCTGCGGCCATCGGCGGAGAGGTCGCAGGACACCGTGCCGGGGGTCATCGTGATGGTGCCGGCGAGCACGGTGATCGCCTCGGGCGAGCGCAGCTCGAGCGGCATCACCACCCAGCGCGTCGCCAGCCCACCCACCGGCCGGAACAGGATCAGCCTCGCCACCTGCAGGTTGGCGACCACCACGTCCCAGGCCACCACGCCGAGGTAGGCGAAGGCCTTGCTCCAGGACTTCACCGGCGGTCGCTCCGGCCAGAAGTTGCTCGTGAGCCGCGTGATCACGAGGGCGAGCACCACTCCGACCAGCAGTCCGCCGAAACTGAAGCTGTTGAGCAGCAGCATCCACAGCAGCACCAGCACCACGGTCAGCAGCGGATGCGGCAGCCAGCGCTCGCCGAAGCTGCGCTGGTCGGGCTTGTCCTGCCTGGCGCCCATCAGCGCACCCCCTGTGCGGTGCCGAGCACCGCGTCGATGTAGCCGGCTGGCGCGTAGAGCTGCGCCGCGGCGAGTTCCAGCCAGGCGTGCACCGGGCCGGCGAACGCGGTCAGCAGCACCAGGCAGGCGAGCAGCCCGCCGACCGCGACGAAGGACAGCGCGCCGTCCGGGCGGTAGCCGGGCGCGGGCGCGGCGGGCAGCGCATGCGCCTTCCAGAACACGAAGCTGCCTGCACGCGAGAAGCCGACGATGGCGATCAGCGAGGTCGACAGGATCAGCGCCCAGAACCAGGTCGCATGCGACGAGGCGCGCACGCCGTCGAGCACCAGCAGCTTGCCGATGAAGCCCGACAGCGGCGGCATGCCGGTCATGGCGATCGCGGCGACGAAGAACAGGCCGCCGACCAGCCCGCCCTGGGCGATGCGCGGCGCCGCGGCGAAGCGGTCGCGCTGCGCGCCGCGGCGCTCGGCGACGAGGTCGGCGACGAGGAAGAGCGCGCCGGCGGCGAGCGTGGAGTGGATGAGGTAGTACAGCGCGGCGCTGGTCGCCTGCGGGGTGAACACCGCCACGGTGGCGAGCAGCATGCCCATCGAGCCGATCACCGCGAAGCTGGCCATCTGGCCGAGGCTG
>JAEUNQ010000307.1 GCA_016790365.1 Thauera sp.
CACGGCGCGATCGTGCTGATCTGCGTCGGCGGCCTGCTCGACGGCAACCTGCCGCTGCGCCTGCAGGTGTGGCTGGGCGACAAGCACACCACCGCCGGCAACCAGCTGATCGCCGACATCCCGGAGTCGGCCCGCCTCGGCACGGGCAACCCGAGTTTCCGCGGCGACGTCTTCATCCCCGAGGGTCGCACCACCAGCTTCGCCGTGCTCGGGCTCGCCGACGGCATCCTGCTGCAGGAGCTGCCCTTCAACGTCTCGCTCGACAAGTTCCACATCGAGCACTACGAGAACGGGATGCCCAAGCGCTTTGCCAGCGACATCCGGGTGACGGACCGGACGAGCGGCGAGACCACGCAGCACACCATCGAGGTCAACCGTCCGCTCACCGTGGACGGCATCACCCTCTACCAGTCGAGCTTCGAGGATGGCGGCTCGAAACTCGCGATCAAGGCGCGCAGCCTGCTGCCCGGGCGCCCCGGCGTGCTGCGCGAGATCGAGGGCCAGGTGGGCGAGAACCTGGCATTCGCCGACGCCACCGCGGGCTTTTCCTACACGCTGGAGTTCACCGACTTCAAGGCCTTCAATGTCGAGGACATGAGCGGCGGCCAGGCCGGCGAAGGCGAAGAGGGCAGCGCCGCCCCGCGCGGCATGGACAAGCTGCAGCGCCACCTCGGCAGCGGCGCCAAGGGCTCGGAGGTGCGCGACATGCGCAACATCGGCCCCAGCTTCACCTTCAAGCTGCGCGACCCCGCCGGGCAGGCGCGCGAGTTCCACAACTACATGCTGCCGATCGAGCAGGGCGGACGCTGGTTCCTGTACACCGGCCTGCGCGACGCGCAGGCCGACGCCTTCCGCTACATGCGCATCCCCGTGGACGAAAACGGCAGCGTCGATGCCTGGTTCGCGATCCGCGACCGCCTGCTCGACCCCGCGCAGCGCGACACCCTGGTCGGCCGCTTCGCCGCGCGCAGCTTCCCCGCGGGTCGCGGCCAGGACGCGATGCGCGAGGCGCTGGTGCAATCGGCACGGCAGACACTCGGCCTGTTCGCCGAGAAGGGCTACGAGACGCTCGGCGGCTTCGTCGAGAAGTCCGTGCCAGAGGCCGAGCGCGGCCAGGCGGTCGACGTGCTGGTGCGCATCCTCCAAGGCCTCGCCTGGGAGGCATGGACGCTTCACCGCGAGCGCACCGGCGAGCCCGCGCTGGAGCTGAATCCGGCGCGCGCCACCTTCCTCAACGACACCATCGCGGCCATCTCCGACAGCCACTTCTACAACGCCCCCGCCTGGCTGCAGCTCGACGGCTTCGAGGAACGCCACGCGACCGTGCTGCAGGCGACACGCTCGCCGGGCATGCCGCTCGTCTACCTGGGCGCACTGCTGCTGGTGCTGGGCGTGTTCGCGATGCTCTACATCCGCGAGCGCCGCCTCTTCGTGCTGGTGAAGCCGAACGAGGCGCTGGTCGCGATGTCTTCCAACCGCAGGGCGCTCGACGTGGATGAGACCTTCCGCGAGCATGTCGAAGGCCTCGCCGCCGTGCTCGGCGCCCCCGTGCCCGCATCCGACCTCCGAGAAGGTGCATGATGGAAATCGCCCGCTCCGCTCCCGCCCCATCCTCCTCTCCCTCCGGCCCGGGACCCACCCGTCCGATCCCGGCCGGATTCCCTCCGCGCACGCCACTGCTGCGGCGGCTCGACGCCTTCGACTGGCTGTACGCGCTCGCGCTGGTGCTGGGCGCGGCCTTCGCGCTCTACCGCTACCATCCGGTGATGGACGTCTACGACGACCTCATCCTGGTGTTGCACGTTCCGGTGCTCGCCGGGATCGGCTGGCACTGGAAGCCCTTCCGCGCCTTCCTCGCCGCGGTGGCGCTGCTCTCGCTGGCGAGCATCGCGCTCTACCAGGGCGAGCGCGCGCGCGCCGAGCAGACCGGCCTGCTCAAGTACCTGATCTCCAGCCCGACCGCGATCAGGTGGATGCGCGCGCTCCTCTTCATCGCCACTGGCGCCTACTGGCTGGGCCTCATCGGACGCAGCGACTTCGGCGAGCGCACCGGCTCGGCGCTGACCTGGATCGCCGCGACCATGGGCACCACCGGCCTCTTCGTGCGCTGGTACGAGTCCTACCTGCTCGGCCCCGAGATCGGCCATATCCCGATCAGCAACCTGTACGAGGTCTTCGTGCTGTTCGCGCTGATGACGGCGCTGCTCTACCTCTATTACGAGGGCCGCTACGCCACCCGCCGCATGGGCGCCTTCGTGATGATCGTGATCTCGGCCGCGGTCGCCTTCCTGCTCTGGTACACGTTCACCCGCGAGGCGCACGAGATCCAGCCGCTGATCCCGGCCCTGCAGTCGTACTGGATGAAGGTGCACGTGCCGACCAACTTCATCGGCTATGGTGCCTTCGCGGTCTCGGCCATGGTCGGCACCGCCTACCTGCTCGCCGATCGCGGCATCCTCGCCACCCGCCTCCCGGCCTTGCGCGTGCTCGAGGACGTGATGTACAAGGCGATCGCGATCGGCTTCGCCTTCTTCACCATCGCCACCATCCTCGGCGCGCTGTGGGCGGCCGAGGCCTGGGGCACCTACTGGCAGTGGGACCCGAAGGAGACCTGGG
>JAEUNQ010000031.1 GCA_016790365.1 Thauera sp.
AGGGTGTGCAGCATGCGGATGACCTCGGCGCCCTTCTCGTACACCGTGGCGGTGTAGAAGTTGTTGATCTCCTGGTAGCTGTCGGGGCGGATCGGGTGCGCCATCGGCCCGCCATCCTCGGGGAACTGCGCCGCGCGCAGCACGCGCACGTCGTCGATGCGCTTGACTGCGCGCGCCGAGGCCGCCCCCTCGCGGCCGGCAGCACGCGCGAGCATGTCGGCAGAGAACTGCTGGTCGCGGAAGACGGTGAGGCCTTCCTTGAGGGTGAGCTGGAACCAGTCGCGGCAGGTGACGCGGTTGCCCGTCCAGTTGTGGAAGTACTCGTGCGCGACCACGCTCTCGACGTTCTCGTAGTCGAGGTCGGTGGCGGTGTCGGGCTTGGCGAGAATGAACTTGGTGTTGAAGATGTTCAGCCCCTTGTTCTCCATCGCGCCCATGTTGAAGTCGGCCACCGCGACGATCATGAAGCGGTCGAGGTCGAGCTCCAGGCCGAAGGTCTCCTCGTCCCAGCGCATCGAATGCACCAGCGAATCCATCGCGTGCTCGATGCGGTCGAGGTTACCCGCTTCCACCCACACCTGCAGCAGCACCTCGCGGCCCGACATCGTGGTGACGCGGCGCTCGAGCGCGACCAGCTTCGCCGCGACCAGCGCGAACAGATAAGAAGGCTTGGGGAAGGGGTCCGCCCACTTCGCGTAGTGGCGGCCCTCGGGTAGCAGCCCTTCTTCGACCAGGTTGCCGTTGGAGAGCAGCACCGGGCAGGCCTCGCGGTCGGCCTCCAGCGTGACGGTGTAACGCGCCATCACGTCGGGGCGGTCGGGGAAGCAAGTGATGCGGCGGAAGCCCTCGGCCTCGCACTGGGTGAAGAAGCCACCGTTCGACAGGTAGAGGCCCGACAGCGTGGTGTTGGCACGCGGATTCACCCGGGTGACGACCTCGACCACGACGCGATCGCCCGCAGCGTCGATCTCGATCACTCCGCCGTCTTCACGCAGCGCCTGCGGGGCCTGGCCGTCGACGCTCAGCGACAGGCGCTCGAGCGCCTCGCTCCAAAGCCGGATCGGGCCGTCGGCGGCGTCACGGTTGCGCACGCAGCACATGCGGTTGGTGACCAGGGTCGCCTCGGGGTCGAGGCGGAAGTGAAGGTCGACGGTCTCGACCGTCCACGCCAGCGGTCGGTAGTCGGCGCGCTGGATCGTCGGGGCATGTTCGGTTTTCATTATGAGTTCTCCATCGGCGCCTCGCGGGCGCGGCAAGGGCGCGAGTGTACGCTCTGGCGGGCGAGCCGCACAGGGCGGGCAGACAGGACCCGGCGCAAAGATGCGGTCGGGCCGAAGCAGGCCGTCGTGGGCGACGCCGGGGCTCGCCTGGCGCGCCTCAGTCCGGCTTACGGTCGCAGACCAGCACGTCGGCGGTCGAGCGCGCGAGCACGTGCTTGGTGACGCTGCCGAGCAGCATCTCGCCGAGCAGGCCGTGGCCGCGCTTGCCGATCACGATCAGATCGCAATCCTGCTCCTGCTCCTGCTCGAGGATCTGCGTCGTAGCCTCGCCGTGGACCACGATGCGACGCACGCGGTTCTCGTCGAGGCCGGCGCGCGCGACCAGCTCGTTCATCTGCGCACCCGCCTCGCGGCGGGCATTGACGCGCAACGAAGACAGTGCGTTCTCCTCCACGCCGGCGTAGCGCAGCTTGCCCTCGAAGGGCACCTCGAAGGCATGCAGCAACACGAACTCGGCCTGTGGCGCCACGCGCCGCGCGAACTCCAGCGCCTCGAGCGCGCGCGCGGAGAAATCCACCGGCACGAGCACGCGGCGATAGGGCTCGTGGGCGATCTGCTTGACCACCAGCATGGGCCGCACGGACTTGCGCAGCACGCGCTCGGTGGTGGAGCCGATCAGCAGCTCGCGCATGAAGCCGGCGCCGCGCGCGCCCATCACCAGCAGGTCGGCGTCGATCGCCTCGGCGTGACCGACGATCTCGCCGAGCACGCCGCCCACCGCCAGGTGCAGCTCGGGCGTCACCCCGTGGCGCTTGTGCATCTCGGCGGCGAGCGCCTCGACCTCGCCGCGCACCTCCTCGAGCAGCTTCTCCTGCAGCCCGCTGGAGTCGGCATCGAGCAGGTGACGCAAGGCGTCTAGCGCGCCGGCATTGACCACGTGCTGCAGCGACAGCCGCGCGCCGAGCTCGGCGGCGAGCAGACAGGCGCGCACCACCGCGTGGCGGGCGAGCGCGGAGAGGTCGGTGGGGGCGACGACAGTGCGGATCGGGTTCATCGTTCAGTCTCCTGGGGCCGGTCGGGCACCTGCGCCCGCGGGGCTCGCCGCGGGCTGCGCGGCGGCCGCGTCCTGCGCCGGCGCAACGGCTTGTGCGCCGGCGGCTTCGGCTGCGTCCGCGCGGTGGGCGTCCTCGTAGGCGATCTCCGCCGCGAAGGCCCGCGCCGCATAGTCGGCCGCGTCGTTGAAGGGGTTGAGCACGCGCTCGACCCCGGCGGCGCCGAGCGCGGCGCCGTGGATGTCGTCGCGCACCACGCCGGCGATATGGCCCTTGAAGCCGGCCTCGCCAAGCGCATGCAGGAAGGCGCGGTTGGAGTCCCACTGCGGGAAGGTGGTCACCACCCAGCGCGCCTCGGCGAGCGGCAGGGATTCGAGGAAGCCGGGGTCCTCGCCGTCGCCGAAGCGTACCGGCAGGCGCTGGCGGCGCAGTTGGCGGACGATCTCGGGGTCGAAGTCGACGCCGAGCACCTCGATGCCGGCCTGGCGCAGCTGGCGCATCAGGCGCGCGCCGTAGCGGCCGAGGCCGAACACCACGATGTCGGGCTGGCCCGCCGCCCTGCCCTGGCGCTCGACCGCGAGCTCGCGGAAGGGCCGCTTGCGTTCGAACACGCCGAGCACCGGCGCGAGGCGCTCATAGAGCGGCTGCGAGTACAGGATCATGTAGGTGGACATCATGATGGTGACCAGCCCGACCAGCGTGGTGAGCCCGAGCGCTTCCACACCGACGTGGCCGAGGGTGATGCCCATCGCCACGAACACGATGGAGAACTCGCTGATCTGCGCCACGGTGAGGCCGGCCATGAAGCCGGTGCGCTTGCGGTAGCCCATGTAGCCCATGATCGCCATCACGATCAGCGGGTTCCCGATCAGCACGAAGAGCGACAGGATCACCGCCGGCCACAGCTCGCCGCCGAGGGTGGAGAAGTCGAGCTTGGCGCCGAGGTCCACGAAGAAGAACAGCAGCATGAAGTCACGGATGCCGGTCAGGCGCGCGTTCATCGCCTCGCGGTAGGCGGTCGAGGCGAGCGAGAAGCCGGCCATGAAGGCGCCCGCCTCCTTGCTGAAGCCGGCGACCTCGCCGAGCGCGGCGAGCCCGGTACCCCAGGCTATCGCGAAGATCAGCAGCAGCTCCTGCGAGCGCGCCATGACGTGAACCAGCCAGGGCAGCACGTAGCGCATCAGCACGAACATCAGCACGGTGGCGCCCACCAGGCGCAGCGCCAAGTGGCCGGCCACGGCCAGCATGGCGTCGTCGCCGGCGCCGCGCAGCGCGCTCATGGTCATCATCGCCAGCACCACGGCGACGTCCTGCACGATCAGGAAGCCCACCGCGATGCGCCCGTGCAGCGAGTCGAGCTCACGCTTGTCGGAGAGCAGCTTGACCACGATGATCGTGCTCGAGAAGGTCAGCGCGACCGCGACGTAGAGCGCCTCCATCAGGCTCTTGCCCATCAGCACGATGATGAGGAAGCCGAACACGATGGTGAAGCCGAGCTGGCCGAGGCCGGTGGCGAGCGCGACCGGGCCGATGTGGCGGATGTGGTGGAGGTCGAGCTTGAGGCCGACCACGAAGAGCAGCACGGTGACGCCGATCTCGGCGAGCAGCGCGACCTGGTCGTGCGCGGTGACGATGCCGAACACCGCCGGCCCGACCAGGATGCCGACCACGATGTAGGCGATCAGCACCGGCTGGCGCAGGCGCACCGCGATCGCTCCGGCGAGCGCGGAGATGATCAGCAGCACGGCGAATTCGGCGTAGGGCCCGTGGGCCAGCATCCCGGCCATCGTTCGATCCTCGTGTCACCCGGCGAAGCACCCGGGGCAAGGGGGCGCGCGGAGCGGAAGCAACGCCTCTCCTGCGATGGTACCCGATCCGCGCCCACGGGGTCGGCAACCGGCCCCGCGGCCGCCACGGCCTGCGCGCACGGGCGCGGCAGAGCGCAGTCGATCAGCCCTTCGCGGGGGCGGGCAGCAGCACGATGCAGGTGCCGGCGAGGCGATCGTGGAGGAACTGGCGATCGCGATCGACGAGCGCCCACGCCAGGCCGATGCCGCCGAGAAGCACCGAGGGCCACGCGAGCGCATAGCGCAGCCAGCAGCGCCCGAGCGAAGCGATGCGGCCCTCGGCACCGGTGACGATCTTCAACCGCCAGGTCTGCATCGCCAGGGTCTGCCCGCCGCGTCGCCAGTACCACACGAAATAGACGCCGAGCACGCCGAACACATGCAGCCAGAGCAGCCAGCCCGGTGGGGCGAACTCGGCGCCGATGCCGAGCATCAGGTAGGGCACGAGGAAGGTGAGCGCGAGCACGCCGAGCAGCAGCATCGATTCGTACAGCATCGAGGCGAGGCGTCGGCGCAGGCCGGCGAGTTCCACCGCAGGGCGATCGCTCACTTCGTTACGGGCGGACGGCTCCCCCATGGAAGGCTGGGCGGTGCGCGCGCCCCCAACGGAGGCCTTCGCGGCCCGGCTCTTGCTGCGCGTCATGAGTCGATCCAGACGGCCGCATGCGAGCGGCTCGAGAACGGAAATACGAGGAAAGGGAAACGCGGACGAACGGGCCGGGACCACTGCACCAGCCGGCCCAAGCGGACGCCATGCCGGGCGCCTCGCCACCACCTGCAGCCTTGACCAAACCGCGACCGGCCGGTAACGTTCTATGTTTATTCAAAACCCAAATAGAGCGAGTTCGCGATGGTGCTGTCCGGAGCCGAAATTGTAATCAGGTGCCTGCAGGAAGAAAAGGTCGAGTACGTCTTCGGTTACCCGGGCGGCGCGGTCCTCTTCCTGTACGACGCGCTCTTCCAGCAGGAAAAGGTCCGTCACGTTCTGGTTCGGCACGAGCAGGCCGCAGTGCATGCCGCAGATGGCTTCGCGCGCAGCACCGAGAAGGTCGGCGTCGCGATGGTGACCTCCGGCCCCGGCGCCACCAACGCCGTCACCGGCATCGCCACCGCTTATTGCGACTCGATTCCGATGGTGATCATCTCCGGCCAGGTGCCGGTCGCCGCGATCGGCCAGGACGCCTTTCAGGAAGTCGACACCGTCGGCATCACCCGCCCCTGCGTGAAGCACAACTTCCTCGTCCGCGACGTGCGGGACATCGCCACGACGATGAAGAAGGCCTTCCACCTCGCCCGCACCGGCCGCCCCGGCCCGGTACTGGTCGACATCCCGAAGGACGTGTCGATGCAGCGCTGCGAGTACGAGTACCCGAAAGAAGTCTCGATGCGCTCTTACAACCCGGTGACCAAGGGCCACTCGGGCCAGCTCAAGAAGGCGGTCCAACTGCTGCTCGAAGCCAAGCGCCCGATGATCTACACCGGCGGCGGCGTGGTGCTGGCCAACGCGGCCGAACAGCTCACCAAGCTCACGCGGCTCCTCGGCTACCCGATTACCAACACCCTGATGGGCCTGGGCGGCTACCCGTCGAGCGACCGTCAGTTCCTCGGCATGCCCGGCATGCACGGCACCTTCGAAGCCAACATGGCGATGCACTACTCCGACGTGCTGCTCGCCGTCGGCGCCCGCTTCGACGACCGCGTGATCGGCAACCCGGCGCACTTCGCCGAAGAGCCGCGCAAGATCATCCATGTGGACATCGACCCCTCGTCGATCTCCAAGCGCGTGCGGGTCGATGTGCCGATCGTCGGCGACGTCAAGGACGTGCTCGACGAGATGATCCGCCAGATCGAATCCGGCGAGGCACGCCCCAACCCCGACGCGCTGGCCTCGTGGTGGAAACAGGTCGAGCAGTGGCGCGAGCGCAAGTGCATGGTCTACAAGAACTCGGACGAGATCATCAAGCCGCAGTTCGTGGTCCAGAAGCTATGGGAAGTCACCGGCGGCGACGCCATCATCACCTCCGACGTCGGCCAGCACCAGATGTGGGCGGCGCAGTACTACGGCTTCGACAAGCCGCGCCGCTGGCTCAACTCCGGCGGTCTGGGCACGATGGGCGTCGGCATGCCCTACGCGATGGGCGCCAAGCTCGCCAACCCGGACATGCCGGTGGCCTGCGTGACCGGCGAAGCCTCGATCCAGATGAACATCCAGGAACTGTCGACCTGCAAGCAGTTCCGCCTGCCGATCAAGATCTGCAACCTGAACAACCGCTACCTGGGCATGGTGCGCCAGTGGCAGGAGCTGTTCCACGGTGGCCGCTATTCCGAGTCCTACATGGATTCGCTGCCCGACTTCGCCAAGCTGGCCGAGGCCTATGGCCACGTCGGCATCCGCGTCGACCGTCCGGGCGACGTCGAGGGCGCGCTGCGCGAGGCCTTCACCACCTACAAGAACGAGCTCGTGTTCCTCGATTTCCAGATCGATCAGACCGAGAACGTCTATCCGATGGTGCAGGGCGGAAAGGGTCTCACCGAGATGATCCTGTCGGCCGAAGACCTCTGATCGCCTCCTACCGATTGCGGAACTCACCACCATGCGTCACGTCATTTCCCTCCTGATCGAAAACGAATCCGGCGCGCTCTCGCGCGTGTCCGGCCTGTTCTCGGCCCGCGGCTACAACATCGAATCGCTCACCGTGGCCCCGACCGAGGACTTCTCGATGTCGCGGATGACCATCGTCACCACCGGCTCGGACGAGATCATCGAGCAGATCACCAAGCAGCTGAACAAGCTGGTCGAGGTCGTCAAGGTCGTCGACATCTCCGAGGCCGCCCACCTCGAGCGCGAGCTCATGCTGGTCAAGGTGCGCGCCACCGGCAAGGACCGCGAAGAGATCAAGCGCACCGCCGACATCTTCCGTGCCCGCATCATCGACGTCACCGACGCCTCCTACGTCGTCGAGCTGACCGGAAACCAGGGCAAGCTCGACGCCTTCATCGGCGCGATCGACCCGGCACTGATCCTCGAGACCGTGCGCTCGGGCGTCTGCGGCATCGGCCGCGGCGACCGCGTGCTGAAGGTCTGAGCACCCCCCTCCCCCGCTCCACATAGAACCAAAGGAAAGACATGAAGGTTTACTACGACAAGGACGCCGACCTCTCGCTGATCAAGGGCAAGCAGGTCACCATCGTCGGCTATGGCTCGCAGGGCCACGCCCACGCCCAGAACCTGCGCGACTCCGGCGTGAATGTCACCGTCGGCCTGCGCAAGGACGGCGGCTCGTGGGCCAAGGCCGAGGCCGCCGGCCTGGCCGTCAAGGAAATCGGCGAGGCCGTCAAGGCCGCCGACCTCGTCATGATCCTGCTGCCGGACGAGACCGCGCCGCAGGTCTACCGCGACGACATCGAGCCGAACATCAAGAAGGGTGCGGTGCTCGCCTTCGCGCACGGCTTCAACGTGCACTACAACCAGATCGTGCCGCGCGCCGACCTCGACGTGATCATGGTCGCGCCCAAGGGCCCCGGCCACACCGTCCGCTCCGAGTACCTGCGCGGGGGCGGCGTGCCGACCCTGATCGCGATCTACCAGGACCGCTCGGGCAAGGCCAAGGACATCGCGCTGTCCTACTCCGCCGCCAACGGCGGCACCAAGGGCGGCGTGATCGAGACCAACTTCCGCGAAGAGACCGAGACGGACCTCTTCGGCGAGCAGGCCGTGCTGTGCGGCGGCGCCGTCGAGCTGGTCAAGATGGGCTTCGAGACCCTGGTCGAAGCGGGCTACGCGCCCGAGATGGCCTACTTCGAGTGCCTGCACGAGCTCAAGCTGATCGTCGACCTGATGTACGAGGGCGGCATCGCCAACATGAACTACTCGATCTCGAACAACGCCGAGTACGGCGAGTACGTGACCGGGCCCGAGGTCATC
>JAEUNQ010000042.1 GCA_016790365.1 Thauera sp.
CGCTGCGATCGGCAAGGCCGGCAACCCGGACATCCAGCCCGGCGTGACGATTGTGGTCGGCCCCGGCACCGAAGTCATCGCCGGCGAAGGCATGATCGTCACCGCCGGCGGCATCGACAGCCACATCCATTTCATCTGCCCACAGCAGATCGAGGAGGCGCTCAATTCCGGCGTCACGACGATGATCGGCGGCGGCACCGGCCCGGCCACCGGCACCTTCGCCACCACCTGCACGCCGGGGCCGTGGCACATCCACCGCATGCTGGAGGCGGCCGAGGCCTTCCCGATGAACCTCGGCTTCTTCGGCAAGGGCAACGCCAGCCTGCCGGCGCCGCTGAAGGAACAGGTGCAGGCGGGGGTGATCGGCCTGAAACTGCACGAGGACTGGGGCACGACGCCGGCGGCGATCGACAACTGCCTGACGGTGGCCGAGCAGATGGACATCCAGGTCGCCATCCACACCGACACGCTCAACGAGTCCGGTTTCGTCGAGACCACGCTGGCGGCGTTCAAGGACCGCACCATCCACACCTTCCACACCGAGGGCGCGGGCGGCGGCCATGCGCCGGACATTATCCGCGCCATCAGCCGGCCCAACGTGCTGCCGTCCTCGACCAACCCGACGCGGCCGTACACGGTCAACACCATCGACGAGCACCTCGACATGCTGATGGTGTGCCACCACCTCGACCCCTCGATCGCCGAGGACGTGGCCTTCGCCGAGTCGCGCATCCGCCGCGAGACCATCGCCGCCGAGGACATCCTGCACGACAGCGGCGCGTTCTCGATGATGTCGTCGGACTCGCAGGCCATGGGCCGGGTCGGCGAGGTGGTGATCCGCACCTGGCAGACCGCGCACAAGATGAAGCTGCAGCGCGGCTGGCTGGCACCCCGGCGCAGCACCGCGGCGGCGGTGCCGGACGCGGTCGCGGTGGTCGAGGACAGCACCGCCAACGACAACTTCCGCGTCAAGCGCTACATCGCCAAGTACACCATCAACCCGGCGATCACCCACGGCATCGCCCACGAGGTGGGATCGATCGAGCCCGGCAAGCTCGCCGACCTGGTGCTGTGGCGGCCGGCCTTCTTCGGCGTCAAGCCGAGCCTGGTGATCAAGGGCGGCATGATCGCGGCGGCGGCGATGGGCGACCCCAACGCCTCCATCCCGACCCCGCAGCCGGTGCATTGGCGGCCGATGTTCGGCAGCTACGGGCGCGCGGTCAAATGCGCGGTGACCTTCGTGTCGCAGGCCGCGCTGCACAACGCCGCGGTCGCTGCGCTCGGGCTGCAGAAGCCGCTGGTGGCGGTGAAGGGCTGCCGCAAGGTGACCAAGGCCGACATGGTGTTGAACGACGCCACGCCCGAGATCGAGGTCGACCCCGAGACCTACGTCGTGCGCGCCGACGGCGAGCACCTGAGCTGCGAGCCCGCCACCGAGCTGCCGCTGGCGCAGCGCTATTTCCTGTTCTAGGGCGCAGCGCGCCAGAACCGCACTGGAGACATCCCAACATGCCGATGACCGCAGAACCCATGGCCGATCTCGTGATGCCCGCCCCCGCCACCGACGTCCTGCTGATCGAACGGCTCCATGACGGCGACGAGCAGGCGAGCGAGGTGCTCGAGCTCGACTTCGACGCCCGCACCAAGAGCCGCCTGCGCACCCGGCTCGCCTCCGGCACCGAGGTGGGCCTGTTCCTGCCGCGCGGCACCATCCTGCGCGGCGGGCACAGGCTGCGCGCACGCGACGGTCGCATCGTCGCGGTGCGCGCCGCCGCCGAGGACCTGCTCGAGGCACGCTGCGCCTCGGCCGTCGCGCTGGCGCGCGCCGCCTTCCACCTCGGCAACCGCCACGTCGCGGTCGAGGTCGGCCGCGACGAGGCCGGCGACTGGCTGCGCATCCAGGCCGACCATGTGCTCGAAGGCATGCTGGTGGGGCTGGGCGCGCAGGTGAGCGCGCTGCGCGCGCCCTTCGAGCCCGAGGCTGGCGCCTACGCGCCCGGCCACCAGCACCCGGGGGACGGCAGCGGGGCGCGCATCCACCTGATGGCCGGGCGATGAGCCCCACCACATCCCTCCCGGTGCCCTGCCTCCTGCCGCTGCTGCGGCTGCTGCAGCTGGCGAGCCCGACCTTGCCGGTCGGCGCCTACACCTACTCGCAGGGCCTGGAGTGGGCGGTGGAGAGCGGCCTCGTGCGCAACGAGGCGGAGGCCGCGGCCTGGATCGGCGAGCTGCTGGAATGGAGCCTGGCGCGCTTCGAGGCGCCGCTGCTCGCCCGCCAGCTCGCGGCGTGGTCGCAGTACGAAGACGCCGAAGTTGCGCGGCTCAATGACGACTTTCTCGCCAGCCGCGAGACTGCCGAGCTGCGCGCCGAGACGGTGCAGATGGGCTGGTCGCTGGTGAGGCTGCTGGCCGAGCTGGATGCGTTTGCGTCGATTCCCGGCTGGCGCGCGCGCCTGCTCGCGATCGACACTCCATGCTTCCCCACCGTCTGGGCCGCGGCCGCGGCGGCGTGGCAGGTGCCGCCCGACCAGGCGCTCGCCGCCTACCTGTGGGCCTGGGCCGAGAACCAGGTGATGGCGGCGGTGAAGGCCGTGCCGCTCGGCCAGAGCGCCGGCCAGCGCCTGCTCGCCACCCTCGGCGGGCGCATCCCTGCGCTCGCCGAAGGCGCGCTCGCGCTCCCCGAGGCGGCCTGGAGCAACTACACCCCCGGCCTGGCCATCGCCAGCAGCCGGCACGAAACCCAATACACGAGGCTGTTCAGATCATGAGCATGAATCTTCCCCTGCGTCGCGACCCGCGTTTCGGCCCCCTGCGCGTCGGCATCGGCGGCCCGGTCGGCTCCGGCAAGACCGCGCTCACCCTGGCGCTTTGCCTGGCCCTGCGCGACAAGTACGACATCGCCGTGGTCACCAACGACATCTACACCGCCGAGGACGCCCAGTTCCTCGTGCGCAACGAGGCGCTCGCGCCCGAGCGCATCATCGGCGTGGAGACCGGCGGCTGCCCGCACACCGCGATCCGCGAGGACGCCTCGATCAACCTCGAGGCGGTCGA
>JAEUNQ010000062.1 GCA_016790365.1 Thauera sp.
TTGATGCCGCGGGACTCGAGGATCGCCCCGAGGGACGCTGCGGCGATGCCCTTGCCCAGGGAGGACACGACACCACCGGTGACGAAGACGTATTTGGTCATGGGAGCTGTACTGCGGGAAAGCGCGATGATAACCGATGCGCCCGAACCGCGTCAGCAGTCCGGGCGCATCGGGACGTCTCCCGCGCGATCGCTCAGGCCATGCCGCGCAACTCGCGCAGCAGCACCGACAGCATCGCCATGTCGATCGTCGGCGTGCTGCGGATCTCGGCGAGGAGCTGCTGGTAGCGCTCGAGCGGGACCGCGGCGCGCGCACGGCCGGCGCTCAGCACGCCCTCCGTGTCCGCGCCCTCGGGCGCGTTGCGCAGCGCCGCGCTGGTCAGCTCGCGGGCGAGCGAGGACAGGTCGCTGCGCAGCGCACCGCGCGCCAGGCTCTGCCAGCGCGTGTCCGCCGGCAGGCCGGACACCTGGCGACCGAGCCAGTGCAGGTCGAGCTCGCCGCCGAGGGCGAAATACACCCGCGCCACCGTAGCCTCGTCGCGCCCCTGCTCCACCGCCACCTCGACCAGGTCGAGCGCGGAATACAGCTCCTCGAGCGCCGCCACCCGCTTCGCCAGCCCCTCGGGCACGCCCTGCTCCACCCGGCGCGCCACTGCGGCTTCGAGCTCGGCGCGATAGGCAGGCGCGACGTAGTCGGCGAGCCCCTCTGCAAGCGCGGCCACGCCGGGTGAGAAATGCGCGAGCGTCGCCTGGAGGTCGACCAGCCAGGGACGGTGACGCAGGAACCACAGCGTGCCGCGCTGCACCAGCCGGCCCGACTCCTGGATGAGCTCGGTCTGCACCGCGTCGGCGATGCGGTTGTCGAGCGCCTCGATCTCGCGCCACAGCCCGACCAGGCCGAAGACCTCCCGAGTCGCCATGTAGGCGCGCACGACGTCCGCCGCCGAAGCGCCGAGCTCGCCCTTGAGGCGGCTGACGAAGGTGGGCCCGACGCGATTGATCATGCTGTTGACCACGTGCGTCGAGACGATCTCGCGGCGCAGCGGGTGGGCCTGGATCTGCGCCGGGAAGCGCTCGCGCAGGGGTGCCGGGAAGTAGCGCTCGAGCGCGGTACGGATGTAGGGGTCTTCCGGCACGTCGGAGGCGAGCACCTCGTCGTAGAGCTCGATCTTGCTGTAGGCGAGCAGCACCGCCAGCTCGGGGTTGGTGAGTCCGCCGCCCGCCGCCTTGCGCTGGGCGATCTCGTCGTCCTCGGGCAGGTATTCGAGCTTGCGGTTGAGCCGCCCCGCCTGCACCAGGCGGCGGATGAAGTCGACCTGCTCGTCGAGCAGCGCCGCGCCGCGCGCGCGCGTGACCGACAGCACCTGGGTCTGGGCGTAGTTGTCGCGCAGCACCAGGGTGCCGACCTCGTCGGTCATGTCGGCGAGCAGTTCGTTGCGCTGCTTGAGGGTGAGCTCGCCCTCGGCGATCACGCCGCCGAGCAGGATCTTGATGTTGACCTCGTGGTCGGAGCAGTCCACCCCGCCGGAGTTGTCGATCGCGTCGGTGTTGATGCGCCCGCCCTTGAGCGCGAACTCGATGCGGCCGAGCTGGGTGGCGCCGAGGTTGCCGCCCTCGCCGAAAACCTTGCAGCGCAGCTCGCCGCCATTGACGCGCACCGCGTCGTTGGCGCGGTCGCCCACCGCGGCGTCGGTCTGGCTGGCGGCCTTGATGTAGGTGCCGATGCCGCCGTTATAGACGAGCTCGACCGGCGCGGTGAGGATCGCGCGGATGAGCTCGGTCGGCGTCAGGGTCTCGGCCCCGATGTCGAGCGCCGCGCGCGCCTCGGGCGACAGCGTGATCGACTTGGCGCTGCGCGCCCACACCCCGCCGCCCTGCGAGATCAGGGCGCGGTCGTAGTCGTCCCAGCTCGAGCGCGGCAGCGCGAACATGCGCGCGCGCTCGTCCCAGGATCGTGCCGTGTCGGGATCGGGGTCGATGAAGATGTGGCGGTGGTCGAAGGCCGCCACCAGGCGGATCTCCTTCGACAGCAGCATGCCGTTGCCGAACACGTCGCCCGACATGTCGCCGATGCCGGCGACGGTGAAGGGCTCGCGCTGGATGTCCTTGCCCATCTCGCGGAAGTGGCGCTTGATCGCCTCCCAGGCACCACGCGCGGTGATGCCCATCTTCTTGTGGTCGTAACCCACCGAGCCGCCCGAGGCGAAGGCGTCGCCCAGCCAGAAGCCGTACTCGGCCGAGACCTGGTTGGCGTAATCGGAGAAACTTGCCGTGCCCTTGTCGGCGGCGACCACCAGGTAGGGGTCGTCCTCGTCGTGGCGTACAACGGCCGTCGGCGGCACCACCGCGCCCTGCACCAGGTTGTCGGTGAGATCGAGCAGGCCGCGCAGGAAGTTGCGGTAGCAGGCCACGCCCTCGGCGAGCAGCGCCTCTCGCCCGCCCTCGGTGGGCGGGCACTTGACCACGAAGCCGCCCTTGGAGCCCACCGGCACGATCACCGCATTCTTGACGATCTGCGCCTTCACCAGGCCGAGGATCTCGGTGCGGAAATCCTCCATGCGGTCCGACCAGCGCAGGCCACCGCGCGCGACCTTGCCGCCGCGCAGGTGCACACCCTCGAAGCGCGGCGAGCACACGAAGATCTCGAACATCGGCAGCGGCTGCGGAAGGTTGGGGATCTTCGCCGGCAGGAACTTGAACGAGAGGTAGGCCTTGGGCCCGCCGTCGGCGCCGCACTGGAACCAGTTGGTGCGCAGCGTCGCCTGGATGAGGGCGAGGAACTGGCGCAGGATGCGGTCCTCGTCGAGGTTGACGACCTGGTCGAGTGCGGCCTCGATCTCCGCCGCCTGCACCGCGCACGCGGCCTCGCGATCGCCCGCGAATGCCGGGTCGAAGCGGGTACGGAAGAGTTGCAGCAGCGCACGGGCGAGTCGCGGATAGGCCGCCAGCGTCTGCTCCATGTAGGCGAGGCTGAAGGTGAACGCCGCCTGGCGCATATAGCGGGCGTAGGCGCGCAGCACCGCCACCTCGCGCCACGACAGTCCGGCGAGCAGCACCAGGCGGTTGAAGTCGTCGTTCTCGGCGGCACCGCGCCACGCGGCGAGGAAGGCCTCCTGAAAGAGCGGGCGGATCTCGTGGATGTTGAGGTTCTCTGCGCCGGCGAACTGCAGGCCGAAATCGTGCAGCCACACCGCGCTGCCGTCCTGGCGCTCGATTTCGGAGGGGCGCTCGTCCATCACCTTCACGCCCATCTTCTCGAGCATCGGCAGGCTCTGCGACAAGGGCACCGGACCGCCAAGATGGTAGAGGCGCAGGTTGAGCCGGCCCTCGCGCACCTCGAGCGGCACGTAGAGGTTGAGTCCGAGCGCCTCGCCGTCGGCGAGCGCCTCCATCTGCTCGATGTCGAACACCGCCATGCGCGCGGAGTAGTCCTCGCGGTAACCCGCCGGGAAGCCCTCGCCGTAGCGCCGCATCAGCGCGAGACCACGCTCCTCGCCGCACTGCTCGACGAGCGCCTGCTGCAACTCGTCCTCCCAGCGCCGCGCCGCACGGATCAGACGCTGCTCGATCTCGCGTACGTCGAAGGCGGGGATCCTGCCCTCGGGCGTGCGCACCGTGATCAGGATGCGCGCGAGCGCCGAATCCGAGAACTGCACGTCGAACTCTGCGGCACTGCCCCTGAAGGCGTCGATCAACACCGCCTGCATGCGCTCGCGCTGGTCGGTGTTGTAGTGCTCGCGCGGCACGTAGATCAGGCAGGAGACGAAGCGCTCGAAGGGGTCCACGCGCACGAAGAGGCGCGTGCGCAGGCGCTCGCCGAGGCGCAGGATGCCCATGGCGTGGGCATGGAGCTCGTCGGTGTCGATCTGGAACAGCTCGTCGCGCGGATAGCGCTCGAGCAGGGTCTGCAGCGCCTTGGCGGCGTGGCCTCCGGGCAGCAGGCCGGCGCGCTCGAAGACCGCCTCGACCTTGCGCCGCAGCAGCGGGATCTGACGCGGGCTGGCGCTGTAGGCGGTGGACGCGAGCAGGCCGATCACACGGCGCTCGCCGTTGACCCGGCCGTCGGCCCCGAAGGTCTTGATGCCGACGAAATCGAGGTAGCCAGGCCGGTGCACCGTGGAGCGCGAGTTCGACTTCGTGACCGTGAGCAGGTGCGGCAGGTGGGCCTGCGCGCGCAGCTGTGGCGGCAGCGCGGCGAAGGAGCGCGACTGTCCCTCCTCGCCGTCGCCACGCAGCAGGCCCAGCCCGGAGCCGGGGACGATGCGCAGCTCGTTGCCCTCGCTGGTCTCGACCAGCGCATAGTCGCGGCAGCCCAGCAGCACGAAGTTGTCGGCGGCGAGCCAGTCGAGGAAGGCATGCACCTCCTGCGCCTCGCCTGCATCGATGCTGTCCGGCAGTTCGGCAAGCCCGGCGGTGATGCCGGCCAGGCGTTCGCGCATCGCCGACCAGTCGCCGACCGCCGCACGCACGTCGTCGAGCACGTGCTCGATGCCTTGCTGCAACGCAGCAAGGTCGCCCGGGTCGGTGCGACGGTCGACCTCCAGGTGCATGATCGACTCGAAGCCGACGCCCTCACCCTGCTCGCCGCGCTCGGCCACGCGCACAAAGCCGCCCTCTGCGTCGCGAGCGACGTTCATCACCGGATGGATGATCAGGTGCAGTGTGAGGCCCTGGCGGGCGACCTCCATCGTGATCGAGTCGACCAGGAAGGGCATGTCCTCGCCGACGATCTCCACCACGGTGTGCGGGCACTCCCAGCCGTGCTCGTCGAGCCGCGGGTTGAACGCACGCACCTTGCTGCCGGCCTTGCGGCGGGCGGCGAAATGCCACTGGCTGAGCGCGGCACCGTAGAGATCGGCGACCGGCAGGTCCTCGAGATCCTCGGGTGCAACCTGGGCAAAAAAGCGGTCCGCGAATGCGCACACCCCTACCGCCCGCTCCGCGGGCAGGCGGGCGCGGATCTGCTCGATCACCGCCTCGACCTGCGTGGCCAGCCGGCCAGCTTCCCGTTTCTCCATCTCCAACCTCCCGCTTGCGTTTTTGGACACGGCGGGACGTTCTGCGGGCCCGTACGGACAGCTGCGAGGTAGCCCGGATCGCGTCGCCGTGGAACGAAGCGTTCAGGCTAGATCAGCCCGTCCGGCATGGATACGCACGTTTTCCCTAGGGCGGGCACGCAGGCGCCCCGGGGCCGGACGGACTGGAAGCGGGGCCGGTCGAGCCGCCCCCTCAGCGGATGAAGTCGCGATTGACCTCGCGGAAGAGTTCGGTGCCACCGCGCTGCAGCCACTCGAAGGCGACCATCTCGCGCGACACGATCTCGATGCCGTGGCCGCGCATGCGCGTGAAGGCGAGGTCGCGGTTGGCCGGATCGCGCGAGCCCGAGGCCTCGGCGACGATGAACGCCTGCTTGCCGGCGCGGCGCAGGTCGAGCGCGGTCTGCTGCACGCAGACGTGGGCCTCGGTGCCGCACACGATCACCTGCTCGCAGCCGGCCACCGCGGTCTGCTCGAGGCAGCCATCGGCCTGGGCGGAGAAGAACTGCTTGCCGACGTAGTGCGCGCCGGCGGTCGCCGCGCGCACCGCCTCGACGGTGCCGCCGATCTTCTCGGGGAAGTGCTCGGTGACCACCACCGGCACGCCGATGCGCTCGGCGACGCGGGCGAGCCACACACAGGCCTCGACCACCGCGGCGTTGTCGTGGATGAAGGGAGCGAGCTTCGCCTGCACGTCGATCACCAGCAGCACCGACTTCTTCGGGTTCATCAGCATGTCTTCGATCCTCCTCAGCCCTGCAGCTCGGCGCGGTCGCGGAAGTGCGCCAGCGCCTCGGGGTTGGCCAGCGCCTCCTGG
>JAEUNQ010000210.1 GCA_016790365.1 Thauera sp.
GCGGCCGTCGTCGAGCACCTGCAGCAGCACGTTGAACACGTCCGGGTGCGCCTTCTCGACCTCGTCGAACAGGATCACGCTGTAGGGCTTGCGCCGCACCTGCTCGGTCAGGTAGCCGCCCTCCTCGTAGCCGACGTAGCCGGGAGGCGCGCCGATGAGCCGCGCGACCGAGTGCTTCTCCATGAACTCGCTCATGTCGATGCGGATCAGGTGCTCCTCGGAGTCGAACAGGAAGTTCGCCAGCGTCTTGCACAATTCGGTCTTGCCCACGCCGGTGGGACCGAGGAAGAGGAAGGAACCGTACGGCCGGTTCTCGTCCGACAGGCCGGCGCGCGAGCGCCGGATGGCGTCGGCCACCAGGCGCACCGCCTCGTCCTGGCCGACCACGCGCTCGTGCAGCTTGTCTTCCATCTTCAGCAGCTTCTCGCGCTCGCCCTGCATCATCTTGCTCACCGGGATGACGGTGGCGCGCGAGACCACCTCGGCGATCTCCTCGGCGCCGACCTCGGTGCGCAGCAGCTTGTTGGGCACCGCATTCTGGCCCGCCTGCTCGGCCATCCGGAGCTGGCCTTCCAGTTGCGGCAGCTTGCCGTACTGCAGCTCGGCGACCTTGTCGAGCTGGCCCTTGCGCTGGTACTCGGCCATCTGCGCACGCAGCGCGTCGATCTCTTCCTTGATGTGGGCCGAGCCGGCGACCTTGGCCTTCTCCGCCTTCCACACCTCTTCCAGGTCGTTGTACTCGCGCTGGAGCTTGGCGAGCTCGTCCTCGATCAGTTGCAGGCGCTTGAGCGAGGCCTCGTCCTTCTCCTTCTTGACCGCTTCGCGCTCGATCTTGAGCTGGATCATGCGGCGGTCGAGCTTGTCCATGACCTCGGGCTTGGAGTCGATCTCCATCTTGATCCGCGCCGCGGCCTCGTCGATCAGGTCGATCGCCTTGTCGGGCAGGAAGCGGTCGGTGATGTAGCGGTGCGACAGCTCGGCCGCAGCGACGATGGCCGGGTCGGTGATGTCCACGCCGTGGTGGATCTCGTACTTCTCCTGCAGGCCGCGCAGGATGGCGATGGTGGCCTCGACCGAAGGCTCGTCGACCAGCACCTTCTGGAAGCGGCGCTCGAGCGCGGCGTCCTTTTCGATGTACTTGCGGTACTCGTCGAGCGTGGTGGCGCCGATGCAGTGCAGCTCGCCGCGCGCGAGCGCGGGCTTGAGCATGTTGCCAGCGTCGATCGCGCCCTCGGCCTTGCCGGCGCCGACCATGGTGTGGAGTTCGTCGATGAAGACGATGATGCGGCCCTCTTCCTGGGCGATCTCCTTCAACACCGCCTTCAGGCGCTCCTCGAACTCGCCGCGGTACTTGGCTCCCGCCAGCAGCGCCGCCATGTCGAGCGAGAGCACGCGCTTGCCCTTGAGCGTCTCGGGCACTTCCTCATTGACGATGCGCTGCGCCAGGCCCTCGACGATCGCGGTCTTGCCCACGCCCGGCTCGCCGATCAGCACCGGGTTGTTCTTGGTGCGGCGCTGCAGGATCTGGATGGCGCGGCGGATCTCGTCGTCGCGGCCGATCAC
>JAEUNQ010000103.1 GCA_016790365.1 Thauera sp.
AGCACCATCGCCAGCAGGGTGGCGAGCGGCGACACGATCAGGCTGTTCATCAGCGCCTGGCGCCAGGCCGGCGAGGTGGCGAACTCCTCGTACCAGCGCAGCGAGAAGCCCGACATCGGGTACATCAGGAAGCTGTCGGCATTGAAGGACAGCGGCACGATGACCAGGATGGGCAGGAACAGGAAGGCCAGGATCAGCCCGACCAGCCCGCGCATGCCGAAATACCATGCCCGTTCCACGGGCGAAGCGTAGGGTTGCAGCATCGTCGTCGTCCTCAGCGTGCCTTCATGTACTTGACCCGGGTCGGCCCGAGGTAGCGGGCATAGACCATGTACAGCAGCAGGGTCGCCGCCAGCAGCACCGCGGAGAGCGCGGCCGCCATGCCCCAGTTGATCGTCTGGTTGGTGTAGAAGGCGATGAAGTAGCTCAGCATCTGCTCCTTCGGGCCGCCGAGCAGCGCGGGCGTGATGTAGTAGCCCATGCACATGATGAACACCAGCAGGCCGCCGGCGCCGATGCCGGGCAGGGTCTGCGGGAAGTAGATCTTCCAGAAGCTGCGGAAGGGCGGGCAGCCGAGCGAGAGCGCGGCGCGCATGTATACCGGCGAGATGCCCTTCATCACCGAGTACAGCGGCAGCACCATGAAGGGCAGCAGGATGTGGACCATCGCCACATACACGCCGAAGCGGTTGAAGAGGAGCTGGATCGGACTGTCGGTGAGGCCGATCCACATCAGCAGGCGGTTCACCAGGCCCTCGTTCTGCAGCAGCACGATCCAGGCCGCCACGCGCACCAGCACCGAGGTCCAGAACGGCAGCAGCACGAAGATCATCAGCATGTTGCTGTGGCGGGTGGACAGGCTGGCCATCAGGTAGGCCACCGGAAAGCCGAGCGTCAGGCAGCACACGGTGACGATCAGGCTCATCCAGAAGGTGCGCAGCAGCACGTCCACATAGATGCGCTCGTCCTCCGGGGCGGCGACGATGTTGCCGTCGGCGTCGATCACGCGGTCGATCGCGGCGAGCAGGTAGAAGGGCGTCAGCGCGCCGCCGGCGCGGTGGATCGCCTGCCAGGTGGCGAGCTCGCCCCACTGCGCATCGATCGCGATCAGCGCCTCGCGCGCCGGCACGGCGGCATCGAGCGGCAGCTTGCGCGCGGTCTTCATGACCAGGCTGCGGTAGCCGGCGTTCTCGCGGTTCAGGCGCTTGGCGATCGCGGCGATCGCCGGCGAGCCCTTGGCCGCGGCGAGCTCGTCGGCGAGCGCGCGGAAGGCGGCCTCGGCCGGCGGCGCGCTGCCGCTCCAGTCCTCGAGCGCGGCGAGCGTGCGCGGCAGGTTGTCGTGGATCTCGGGGTTATCGACGCCGATCGTCAGCAGCGAGCCGATCGGCCAGATGAAGGCCACCAGCACCACCAGCGCGAGCGGCAGGATCAGGGCGCCGAAGAGCAGGTTGCGGCGACGCTCGGCGCGGCGCAGGCGCTTCTTCAGCGGCGTGCCGTCGCCCTCGGCGGGCAAGGGTACGGCAGCGGAGGTGTCGACGGCAGTGCTCATGGACTTGTCCACTCGGTCAGATGGAGACGGTGGCCGCGCGTCGCGGCCGCCACCGCGGACCGGACGCCCGCGGCGGCGCAGGCATGCCCGCGCGCGGGCAAGCGACGAAGGCAGCGCTCAGCGCGCGGCCCAGGCGTTGAAACGCTGCTCGAGGTTCTCGCCGTGCTCAACCCAGAACTCGGTGTCGGTCGCCATCGCGCCCTGCATGTTCTCGGGCGAGGTCGGCAGGCCGGCGGCGACCTTGGCGTCGATCGCCGAGACCGCCTTGAGGTTGACCGGGCCGTAGGCGATCTCGCCGGAGAACACCGCCTGGTTTTCGGGCTGGCTGGCGAAGCGGATGAACTTGAGCGCGTCGGCCTTGTTCGGCGAGCCCTTGGGGATGGTCCACGAATCGACGTCGTAGATGCTGCCGTTCCACACCACCTTCAGGTTCTTGCCTTCGACCTGCGCTGCGGAGATGCGACCGTTGTAGGCGGCGCTCATGACCAGGTCGCCCGAGGCAAGCAGCTGCGGCGGCTGCGCGCCGGCTTCCCACCACTGGATGTTCGCCTTGAGCTTGTCGAGCTTGGCGAAGGCGCGGTCGACGCCGGCCGGGGTGGCGAGCACCTTGTATACATCGCTGGTCGGCACGCCATCGGCGAGCAGGGCGAATTCGAGGGTGTACTTCGCACCCTTGCGCAGGCCGCGCTTGCCGGGGAATTTGTCCACGTTCCAGAAGTCGGCCCAGGAGGTCGGCGCCTCCTTGAGGCGGTCGGCGTTGTAGGCGAGCGCGGTCGACCACACGAAGATGCCGACGCCGCATTCATTGACCGCCGCCGGCACGAAGTCGGCCTTGTCGCCCACCTGCGCGAAGTCGATCTTCTCGAACAGGCCTTCCTCGCAGCCGCGCACCAACTCGGGCGACTCGACCTCGAGCACATCCCAGGTCACGTTGCCGGCCTCGACCATGGCCTTCACCTTGGCCTGTTCGCCGTTGTATTCGCCGGCGACGACCTTGACCCCGGTGGCCTTGCTGAAGGGCGCGTAGTAAGCCTTGTCCTGCGCCTTCTGCGAGGCGCCACCGAAGGAGATGACGGTGATGTCGGCCGATGCGATGCCGACGGCGCCACCGAGGGCGACGAGTACGGCGGCGCGAAGGAAGGATGCGGCGTGCTTCATGATGTGTCTCCGGTTCTGGTTTTTTGGGTGTTGCGGGTGAAGGCCGCCGGGCGGCCGGGATTGCGGATACGTCGGCGGGGCTGCCTCAGTGCGCTGCGGGCACGTCGAGCGCGCGGGTGTGCGCCGGATCGAGCCCGACGCGGATCGCGTCGCCGGGGCGCAGCGAGCGGTCGAGCTGCGAGATCGGCGCCTTGATGGTGAATTCGTGCTTGCCGGCAAGCTCGACGCGCAGGCGGATCTGGTCGCCGAGGTAGATCAGCTCGCGGACGGTGGCGTCGAGCCGGTTGGCGCCCTCGCCCTCGCCGGCGAGCTGTACGCGCTCCGGACGCACCGCGATGCGGGCGCGGCCGCCGGCACCGACGTTGCCGGTGCGCGCGCGCAGCACCGTGCCGCAGTCGAGGCGCACGTCGCACTCCTCGCCCGCCACGGCCACCACGGTGCCGTCCAGCGCGTTGTTCTCGCCGATGAAGTCGGCGACGAAGGAATTCGTCGGGTATTCGTACAGCGCCTCGGGGGCGTCGATCTGCTGGATCACGCCGTGGTTGAACACGGCGATGCGGTCCGACATGGTCAGCGCCTCGCTCTGGTCATGGGTGACGAACACCACGGTGATGCCGAGGTTCTGCTGGATGTGCTTGATCTCGAGCTGCATGCGCTCGCGCAGATTCTTGTCGAGCGCGCCGAGCGGCTCGTCCATCAGCACCAGCTGTGGATCGAACACGAGCGCGCGGGCGAGCGCGATGCGCTGCTGCTGGCCGCCCGAGAGCTGCTGCGGATAGCGGCTGCCGAAGGCCTCGAGCTGCACCATGCCGAGCGCGCGCTTCACCCGCGCCTCGACCTCGTTGGCCGCCAGCTTGCGCACCCGCAGCGGAAAGCGCAGGTTGTCGGCCACCGTCATGTGCGGAAACAGCGCATAGTTCTGGAACACCATGCCGATGTTGCGACGATAGGGCGGCACCCGGTTGATGACCTCGCCATCGAGGCGGATCTCGCCGCCGGTGGGGGTCTCGAAGCCGGCCAGCATCATCAGGCAGGTGGTCTTGCCCGAGCCGGACGGTCCGAGCAGGGTGAGGAACTCGCCGCGGCGAATGTCGAGATTGAGGTCCCGCACGATCAGGGTTTCGCCGTCGTAGGTCTTCTGGACGTTGCGAAAGCTGACATGGGGTGCCTGGCTGTTATGGACCGCTTCCATCTGTCTCCGTCTCCTGCAAGGGGCGCCGTGCGTTCTGGCGATCGAATCCTAGGCCACGGATTGGCCCAGGCTTGATCCAATTACTTATACTTTGATAGAACCAATTTTTGCTGCACCGCAATGGATTGCCGACTCAGCTGCGAGCTCATCGTCCAGGTCTACGGGGAGCAGGCCCCCTCCTCGAGCGCCCGCGCACGCCTCTACCTCGCCATCCGCGAGGCCATCATCGCGCGCCGGCTCGCCCCCGGCACCGCGCTGCCGCCCACCCGCACCCTGGCGGCGGATCTCGCGTTGGGGCGGAACACCGTGGTGCGGGTGTACGACCAGCTCATCGTCGAGGGCTACCTGGACAGCCGGGTGGGCTCGGGGACCTTCGTCTCCGACGCGGTAGCCGCCACCGCACCGCAGCAAAAACCGCGGCGGATGGTCGGCACACGCAGCGAGGGCTTGTCCAGAAGAGGCTGCCGGATCGCTACCGATGCGTTGTCGAGCCGAGTGCAGGCGGGCGCATTCATGCCCGGCTTCCCGGATGTCACCCACTTCCCCTTCGCCACCTGGCGCAAGCTGGTCGCCAAGCAGATGCGGCTCGAGCAGCGTCACCTGGCGCAGTACGGCTATGGCGGCTACGGACCGCTGAAGCTGGTGCTTGCCGAATACCTGCGCGTGACCCGCATGATGTCGTGCAGCCCGCAGCAGATCCTGATCCTGAACGGCTCGCACCAGGCGCTCGACCTGTGTGCGCGCATGCTCGCCGACATCGGCGACGTGGCGTGGATGGAGGATCCGGGCTACTGGGGGGCGCGCAACGTGCTGTCCGCCTGCGATCTGGCCATCCACCCGGTGCCGGTCGATGCTCAGGGCATCAACCCGCAGGAAGCCGACTGGGACCATCCGCCGCGCCTGATCTTCGTATCGCCGTCGAGCCAGTATCCGACGGGGGCGGTGATGTCGCTCGAACGCCGGCTGCGCCTGCTCGAATACGCCGAGAAGAACCGCATCTGGATCATCGAGGACGACTACGACAACGAGATCCGCTACCACGACCACCCGGTGGCCTCGCTTTTCGGCCTGTCGGCGGCGCAGCGGGTGATCTACGTCGGCACCTTCAGCAAGGTCATGTATCCCGGCCTGCGCCTGGCCTATCTGGTGGTGCCGGAAGATCTCGTCGAGGCCTTCACCACCGGCAACGCCGAGCTCTACCGCGAGGGCCGCATGCTGGAGCAGGCGGCGCTGGCCGAGTTCATCGACGGCGGCCATTTCACCACGCACATCCGCCGCATGCGCGGCATCTACGAGGAGCGCCGCGACCGCCTCATCGCGGTGCTGGAGCGCCACCTGGCCGGCATCGCCACGCCCGCCGGCGGCCTCGCCGGCCTGCACATCCCGGTGCGCTTCGAGCGCCCGCTCGACGACGTCCAGCTGGCTGCCCAGGCGCTGCGCGAGGGCGTGGTGATGCGCCCTCTATCGCTGTATTCGATCGACCCTGCGAACAGGCGCCCGGGCATGAACCTCGGCTTCGCCGCGGTGCCGGTGGAGCAGATCGAAGCGCCCGCACTCAAGCTGGTGCGGCTCATCCACGGCCTGTTGCCAGCGGGAGACCGCTGAGCGCAGATAAAAAAAGCGGCCGCCGGTCGCATCGGACCGGACGAGCCGCGAGGGGGAGAGGCGGGTAGGAGTCAGGCCGCCGCGACGAGGGCGGGGACTGCGTCGAAAAGGTCGGCCACCAGGCCGTAGTCGGCCACCTGGAAGATCGGCGCCTCGGGGTCCTTGTTGATCGCCACGATCACCTTGGAGTCCTTCATGCCGGCCAGGTGCTGGATCGCGCCCGAGATGCCGACCGCGATGTAGAGCTGCGGCGCGA
>JAEUNQ010000144.1 GCA_016790365.1 Thauera sp.
GACGAGGACTTCCCGTTCTGGCTGCTCACCGCGCGCAGCATGCAGTACTCCTGGGGCGGCAACGTCAGCCTGCAGATGGTGCGCGAGGTGGCCGCCAACGTGAAGGGCCACCGCGGCGTGATCATGAACCCGACGGCCGCGCGCAAGCTCGGCATCGAGGACGGCGACCTCGTCGAGGTGCGCTCGCCGCTGCGCGAGACGCGCGGCCGCGTCGTGCTGCGCCAGGGCATCCGCCCGGACACCCTGCTGATGGTCGGCCAGTTCGACCACTGGATCACGCCCTACGCGAAGGACTTCGACGTCCCCAGCATGAACGCCCTGGTGCCGATGCTGATGGACCTGACCGACGCCACCGGCTCGGCCGCCGACATCGTGCCGGTGTCGATCAAGCGCATCGGAGGTGCCCAATGACCCGCTACGCCATGGTGGTCGACCTGCGCCGCTGCGTCGGCTGCCAGACCTGTACCGCCGCCTGCAAGCACACCAACGCCACCCCGCCGGGCGTGCAGTGGCGCTGGGTGCTCGACGTCGAGGCGGGCGAGTTCCCCGACGTCACCCGGACCTTCGTCCCGGTCGGCTGCCAGCACTGCGACGAGCCCCCCTGCGAGACGGTGTGCCCCACCACCGCCACCAAGAAGCGCGCCGACGGGCTGGTCACCATCGACTACGACCTCTGTATCGGCTGTGCCTACTGCTCGGTCGCCTGTCCGTACAACGCGCGCTACAAGGTCACCCGCGACACCCCGGCCTATGGCCAGGGCAAGATGCCCAACGAGACCCAGCGCGCCGACCCGGCGCGGATCGGGGTGGCCACCAAGTGCACCTTCTGCGTCGACCGCATCGACTACGGCCACGCCCACGGCCTGGTGCCCGGCGTCGATCCCGACGCCACCCCGGCCTGCGCCAACGCCTGCATCGCCAGCGCGCTCACCTTCGGCGACATCGACGACCCCGACAGCAAGGTCTCGCGCCTGCTGCGCGAGAACGAGCATTTCCGCATGCACGAGGAGCTCGGCACCGGCCCCGGCTTCTTCTATCTCTGGGAGAAAAAGCAATGAGAGGCGTGGAACCTGAACTGCAGCCCTTCTGGGACGAGCGTGCCGCGGGCAACTTCATCGGCGGCGGTACCGGCGCCGGCCTGCTGCTATGGACCGCGATCGCGGCCAGCGGCCACGGCACCGCGACCGGCCTGCCGCTCTTCCTCGCGCTCGCCTTCATCGGTGTCGGCCTGTTCTGCGTGTGGATGGAGATCGGTCGCCCGCTGCGCGCGCTCAACGTCTTCTTCCATGCGCGCACCTCGTGGATGACGCGCGAGGCGATCGTCGCCGGCCCGCTGTTCCTGTGCGGCCTCGTAGCGCTGCTCAGCGGCTGGCTGTTCTTCGCCTGGCTGGCGGCGCTGATCGGCATGGGCTTCCTGTACTGCCAGGCGCGCATCCTGCAGGCGGCACGCGGCATCCCGGCCTGGCGCGAGCCGGCGCTGCTGCCGCTGATCGTCGTCACCGGCCTGGCCGAAGGCGCGGGCATGCTCGCGCTGCTCTCGCCGCTGCTCGCCGGCTCGCCCGGCGCCGAGTTCGCCTTCCCGCTGCTGGTGCTGGTCGTGCTGCGCTTCTGGCTGTCGCGACGCTACGCCGCCCACCTCGCTCGCCCGAACAACGCGCCGCTGAAGACGCTGCGCGCGCTGCGCGAGACCGACCGCCACTTTCTCCTCCTCGGCCACTATCTGCCGGCGGCGGTGCTGGTGCTCGCGCTCGTAGCCGGCGGCAGCTTCGGCACCGCGCTGCTCGCGCTCGCAGGCATCGCGGTGGCGGCCAGCGGCTGGCTGTTCAAGCTCGCACTCATCACCCGCATCGCCTACACCCAGGGCTTCGCACTGCAGCAGGTGCCGGCACGTACCCCCGGCTACTCGCACCCCGGCGTGAAGCCGGGCTGGAACTGAACCCCTCCCTCCACCCCGCGGCGGCGGACCACTGCGGACCGCCGCCGACACCAGGAGCAAAGCGCATGTACGAGGTCAGGATTCATGGTCGTGGCGGTCAGGGCGCGGTGCTTGCCGCCCAGCTGCTCGCGACCGCACTCGTGTTCGACGGCAAGTACGCCGTCTCCATCCCCGCCTTCGGCTTCGAGCGCCGCGGCGCGCCGGTGGTGTCCTTCATCCGCGCGAGCGAGCAGCCGATCCGCCAGCTCACCAACATCTACGCACCGGATTGCATCATCTGCGTCGATCCCACCCTCGCGCGCACGGTCGACATCTTCGCCGGCCTCAAGCCCGGCGGAGCGATGGTACAGGCGACCTCGCGCCCGCTCGCGGAGGTGACCGTCGCCGACAGCGTCGGCACGGTCGGCCTGTGCGACGCGGTACGCATCGCCACCGAAATCTTCGGCCGCCCGATCACCAACACCCTGATGCTCGGCGCCTTCGCCCGCACCACCGGCCAGGTCTCGCTGGCGGCGCTCAAGAAGGTGATCGAGCAGTCGGATTTCCGCCACGCCGGCCTCGCGCAGAACCTCACCGCCCTCGAACGCGGCTACGAGGAGACGACGGTGCACACCCTCGAACGGAGGATCACAGCATGAGCGAGCGACATACCCACTATCCCGCCTGGCACCTCAAGCAGCACGGCGTGCCGGAAGACCTCTGTCCGGTCGCCACCGAGCTCACCCCGATGCTGCCCGGCGACTGGCGCAGCTTCCGCCCGGTGGTGGATCGCGACAAGTGCGTCAAGTGCGCGGTGTGCTGGCTGTACTGCCCGGTGCAGTGCGTCGAAGAGCACGCAGCGTGGTTCGACTTCAACCTGAAGACCTGCAAGGGCTGCGGCATCTGCGCGCACGAGTGCCCACAGCGGGCGATCATCATGGTTCCGGAGGCGCAATGAACACCACCACGACCGAAGCCGCCGCGCCCGCCGTCGCGGAGCGCACCCCTCAGCTGATGCTGGTCGAAGGCAACGAGGCCGCCGCGCTCGGCGTCGCGCTCGCCCGCCCCGACATGGTCGCGGTCTATCCGATCACGCCGCAGACCTCGCTGGTCGAGAAGCTCGCCAAGCTCATTGCCGACGGCAGCATGGACGCCGACATCGTCGACGCCGAGGGCGAGCACTCGGTGCTCTCGGTGCTGCAGGGCAGCGCGCTGGCCGGGGGGCGCACCTACACCGCGACCTGCGGCCCGGGCCTCGCCTTCATGTTCGAGCCCTATTTCCGCACCTCGGGCATGCGCCTGCCGATGGTGATGACCATCGTCACCCGCGACGGCATCACCCCGCAGTCGGTGTGGGGCGGCCACCAGGACGCGATGACGGTGCGCGAGGCGGGCTGGATCCAGCTCTACTGCGAGACCGTGCAGGAGGTGCTCGACACCACGGTGATGGCCTTCCGCCTCGCCGAGCACCACGACGTGATGCTGCCGGTCAACGTCTGCCTCGACGGCAACTACCTGTCCTACGGCGCCTCGCGCGTCGAGATGCCCGACCAGGCCGAGGTGGACGACTTCATGGGACGCAAGGACGTCAACTGGCACGTCGCCCTCGACCCGCTGCGCCCGATGGCGGTCGACCCGCTCACCGGCGGCTCGGGTGGCACCGGCCCGGAGACCTTCGTGCGCTACCGCCGCGGCCAGTGTGCCGGCATGAAGAACGCCCTGCGCGTGATCACCGAACTGCACGAGGACTGGGCGCGCCGCTTCGGCGACAGCCATCGCTTCGCCCCGCTGGTCGAGGAGTACCGGCTCGACGACGCCGAGTACGCGATCATGACCCTGGGCAGCATGACCGGCGCCGCCAAGGACGCGGTCGACGAGGCGCGTGCAGCCGGCGAGAAGGTCGGCCTCATCAAGATCAAGACCTTCAGCCCCTTTCCGGTCGAGGCGCTCAAGCATGCGCTGCGCGACGTGCGCGCGCTCGGCGTGGTCGACCGCTCGGTCAACTTCCGCTGGAACTGCGGGCCGATGTTCCAGGAGACCCTCGGCGTGCTCTACCGCCTCGGTCGCCAGGTGCCCGCGCAGAGCTTCATCGGCGGCCTCGCCGGCGCCGACCTCACCGTCGCCACCTTCCACCGCGTCATCGCCGAGACCCGCGCCCTCCTCGAGCGGCCGGCCGACGACGAGCCGGTGTGGCTGAACGCGAAAGACTGAGCGCCAGGGACAGAGGAAACCACCATGCACACCACCGACTATCTGATCGCCGGCAGCAGCCATGCCGCGCTCGAGGCGATCAACGCGATCCGCATGCACGACGGCGAAGGCTCCATCACCGTCGTCACCCGCGACCCGCATCGCCCCTACTCGCCCACCGTGCTGCCCTACGTCGTCTCCGGGCGCTCGACGCCCGAGCGCGTCTATCTGCGCGACGACGCGTTCTTCACGCTCAACAAGGTCGACTACCGCAGCGGCTGCGCGCTCGCCGGCCTCGACCCCGCGGCACACCAGGCACGCCTGGCCGACGGCAGCACGATCGGCTACCGCAAGCTGCTGCTCGCCACCGGCGCCAGCCCGGTCGTGCCGCCCATCCCCGGCATCGACCGCGTCGACTACCACGTGCTGCGCACGCTCGACGACGCCACCCGGCTGCGCGCCGCGATGGCCGGCTCGAAGAACGCGGTCGTGCTCGGCGCCGGCCTGGTCGGCATGCACGCCGCCGAAAACCTGGTCAAGGCCGGGGCCAGCGTCACCATCGTCGAGATGAGCAAGCAGCTCACCTCCGGCTACTTCGACGAGGTCGCCGCCGGCATGATCGAGCAGGCCTTCCTCGGTAACGGCGCGAAGATCCGCACCGGCCACCGCGTCGTCGGGCTCGAGCCCGGGCCGGAGGGCGCGACCCTGCAGCTCGACAACGGCGACACCATCCCGGCCGACCTGCTGCTGGTCGCGGTCGGCGTGCGTCCCGAGCTCGGCTACCTCGACGGCAGCGGCGTCGCCACCGAGCGCGGCATCCTGGTCGACGACGCCATGCGCACCAGCGTCGAGGACGTCTGGGCCGCCGGCGACTGTGCGCAGGCGCGCGGCTTCTTCACCGGCACCCCGGTGATGAACGCCATCCTGCCCGACGCCACCGTGCAGGGCCGCATCGCCGGCATGGCGATGGCGGGCGACCCGGGCGTCAAGCCCTACCCGGGCGGCGTACCGCTCAACACCTACCACTTCTTCGGCCGCCACGCGATCTCGGTGGGCAGCGCCGCGGTACCCGAGGGCGGACGCGCGCAGGTGCGCTTCGACGCCGCGAGCGGACGCTACCTGCGCGCGGTGTTCGACCGCGACGAGCGCCTGACCGGCATCTTCGGGGTCAACGAATTCTTCGATGCCGGCGTGATGGCCCAGCTCATCCTCCGCCGCACCGATCTCGGGCCGCTGCGCGAACGCTTCTTCGCACAGCCGCTCGCCACCGGCCGCGAGCTCATGTCGCAGCTCTGGCGCTAAGGGGAAGATCATGGGACAAGCCTACTCCACCATCGCCTTCGACCCCGCCAAGTGCGACGGCTGCGGCAAATGCATGACGGCCTGCGCGAGCGTCAAGTTCGACTCGACCGACACCACCCGCTCGCTGATCCAGATCGTGCGCAGCGGCGGCGCGCGCATCGAGCCGCCGCGTCCGGGCGAGTTCGAGCTCGCGCTCTGCCGCCAGTGCGCCGACCCCAAGTGCGTCACCGTGTGCCCGGCGGGCGCGCTCGGCAAGAACGGCGCCACCGGCGTCATCGACTGGGACGCCTCGAAGTGCGTCGACTGCCTGCTGTGCACCATCGGCTGCACCTACGCCGGCATCGCGCTCGACGAGCACAGCGGCCGCGTCAGCAAGTGCGACACCTGCGAGGGCAAGCCGGCCTGCGTGCCCGCCTGCCCCACGGGCGCGCTGCGCCACGTCACCACCGCGCGCATCTACAACGAGGTCGGCAGCTGGGAAGACCTGTTCGCCCCCGGCCTGGCCGGCTGCCAGGGCTGCAACACCGAGCTGCTGATGCGCCACGCGCTGCGCCGCGTCGGCCCCGACACCGTGCTCGCCACCCCGCCGGGCTGCGTGCCGGGAATGGGCTCGGTGGGCTTCAACGGCACCACCGGCACCAAGGTGCCGGTCTTCCACCCACTGCTCACCAACACCGCGGCGATGCTCGCCGGGGTCAAGCGCCAGTACGAGCGCGTCGGCCGCAAGGTCACCGCGATGGCGATCGCCGGCGACGGCGGCGCCTCGGACGTGGGCTTCCAGTCGCTCTCGGGCGCGGCCGAGCGCGGCGAGCGCATCCTCTTCATGGTGGTCGACAACGAGGGCTACATGAACACCGGCATGCAGCGCTCGAGTTGCACACCCTACGGCGCATGGACCTCGACCACCCCGGTCGGCGAGCACACCCGCGGCAAGTCGCAGGACGCCAAGAACCTGCCGATGATCATGATCAACCACCGCTGCGAATACGTCGCCACCGCGTCGACCGCCTACATGGAAGATCTCTACGAGAAGCTCGACAAGGCGCTCGCCGCCTCCGAGCGCGGCTTCGCCTACCTGCACGTGTATTCGCCCTGCACCACCGGCTGGCGCTTCCAGAGCGCGCTCAACATCGAGGTCGCGCGCAAGGCGGTGGAGTCGAACTTCGTCACCCTGTGGGAATACACCCCCGAGAGCGGGCTGCACTTCACCCGACCGGTGGACAAGCCCCTGCCGGTCACCGACTACCTCGAGGCGATGGGGCGCTTCCGCCACCTCAGCCCGGAACAGGTCGAGCACATCCAGAAGAAGGTCACGGAGAACCTGCGCTTCGTGCGCAAGATCGCGGAGCAGGCCGATGAGCAATGAGAAGCCCGCCACCCCCGAGCGGATGAGCCGCGCCGAGCTGCAGGCGCTGCAGCTCGAGCGCATGCGCTGGTCGCTGCAGCACGCTTGCGACAACGTTCCGCACTACCGCCACGCCTTCGAGGCCGCTGGCGTGCGGCCGTCCGACCTGCGCAGCCTCGCCGACCTGGCGAAGTTCCCCTTCACCGCCAAGCAGGACCTGCGCGACAACTACCCCTACGGCCTGTTCGCGGTGCCGATGGCGAAGATCGTACGGGTGCATGCCTCGTCCGGCACCACCGGGCGCCCCACCGTGGTCGGCTACACGAAGGGCGACATCGAGCGCTGGGCCGCGGTCATGGCGCGCTCGCTGCGCGTCGCCGGCGCGAGCTGCGAGGACATCATCCTCAACTCCTACGGCTACGGGCTCTTCACCGGCGGCCTCGGTGCGCACTACGGCGGCGAGGCGCTCGGCGCCACGGTGATCCCGATGGGCGGCGGCAACACCGAGAAGCAGATCCAGCTCATCCAGGAGTTCCGCCCCACGGTGATCATGGCCACGCCGTCCTACATGCTGACGCTGGCCGACACGATGCAGAGGATGGGGCTCGACCCCTCCGCGACGACGCTGCGGCTGGGCATGTTCGGCGCCGAGCCGTGGACCAACCAGATGCGCACCGAGATCGAGCGCATGCTGGGCATCGACGCGATCGACGTGTATGGCCTGTCCGAGGTCATGGGCCCGGGCGTGGCCTGCGAGTTCGTCGGCCACAAGGACGGCCCGCACATCTGGGAAGACCACTTCTACCCCGAGATCATCGACCCGGTCACCGGCGAGGTGCTGCCGGACGGCGAGCGTGGCGAGCTGGTGTTCACCTCGCTCACCAAGGAGGCGATGCCGGTGATCCGCTATCGCACCCGCGACCTCACCCGCCTGCTGCCCGGCACCGGCTGCGCGATGCGGCGCATCGACAAGATCACCGGGCGCAGCGACGACATGCTGATCATCCGCGGGGTGAACGTCTTCCCGACCCAGATCGAGGAGGTGCTCCTGCGCCACGACAAGCTGTGCGGCCACTACCAGCTCGTGCTCACCCGAGAAGGTCACCTCGACCAGCTCACCGTGCGCGCCGAGCTGCGCCCCGAGCTCGCCGACCGCATCGGCCAGGGCCTGCGCCGGCAGATCGGCGAGGAAGTCCGGCACGCGATCAAGAGCTTCGTCGGCATCAGCGCCGAGATCGAGATCCTGGAACCCGACAGCATCGAGCGCACCCAGGTCGGCAAGGCCAAGCGCGTGATCGACCGCCGTAACACCGCAGCCAGCACCGCCTGAAAGTGCTCGCGGCGCGCTGCCTGCGCAACAAGCGCTGTGCCGGCAGCGGGTCACCGCGAGCCTTCGCATGGCACGCCGACAGCGCATCACCCCACAAGAACAGACACGGAGACACCCGATGACCGAAGTCCAAAGCCACGCCGCCAGTGCTGCGGCAGGCGCAGCCGCGCTGCTCTACCGCACGGCGCTCGAAGCCGGGCGCGCGACGCTGGATACCGGCGAGCTCGCCCGCCTGCTCGCCGCCGCCGACCTGCGCACCACGACCGCAGCGGCCGGCGCGATCGAGCTGTCGATCCGCGTCCATGCCACGCGCGAGTTCGGCCTGGTGCTCGATGCCGGCGCCGGCGGCCTCGACGCCGCGCTCGACCCCGCCAACTTCGCACGCGATCGCGCGGCGGTGCATGCGGCGGTCGAGCTCACCGACGGCGAGGACTTCCTCGCGCGCTTCCGCCGCACGATCGCCTGGCAGCGCATCGCCGCCCTCGCCGCCCGCCGCGGCGTACAGCCACCGGACGCGGCCCTCGCCCGCCTCTTCGAGGCCGCACTGCAACTCGCCGCGGGCGGCCTGCCCGACGCCGCCGGCGCGCAGGTCGCACTGCACGAACTCGTGCTCGACTGCGCCTGCGACGGCGAGGCGGTGCAGGTCCTCGCCGCGCGCTGCGGCGTCGGCGCCCCCCCGCTGCTGCGCGTGGCGCGCCCGCTCCACAAGATCGACCGCCTGCTCCACCCCGAGCGCATCGGCATCGTCGGCGCCTCAGCGAGCGGCATGAACTTCGGCCGCATCATCCTGCGCAACCTGCTCGGCAGCGGCTGCCCGCCCGAGCGCCTGTGCGTGATCCGCCCCGGCGGCGGCGAGATCGACGGCGTCGCCTGCATCGAGAACCTCGCCGCGATCGAGGGCAAGCTCGACCTGCTGATCGTCGCGGTCGCCGCCGACGCGGTCTACCCGCTGGTCGACGAGATCATCGCGGCCGCGACCGTCGAGGCCGTCATGCTGATCCCGGGCGGGCTCGGCGAGACCGCGAAGAGCCGCGAGCCGGCCGCCGCGCTGGCGGCCCGCATCAACGCCGCACACGCGCGTGACGACGGCGGGCCGATCTTCCTCGGCGCCAACTGCCTCGGCGTGGTCTCGCACCCCGGGCGCTACGATTCCTGGTTCATCCCGCTCGAGCGCCTGCCCAAGCCGCAGAAGGCGCCCGAACGGCGCGCGGTCATGCTGAGCCAGAGCGGCGCCTTCATGATCACCCGGCTCTCGCACAACCCCTGGCTCGACCCGCGCTACATGATCGCGATGGGCAACCAGACCGACCTCACCCACGGCGACCTGCTGTCCTGGTTCGCCGCTCGCGAAGACGTCGACAGCATCGGCATCTACGTCGAGGGCTTCCGCGACCTCGACGGCCTGGCCTTCGCGCACGCGGTGCGGCGCGCGGTGCTCGCCGGCAAGCAGGTCGTGGTGTACAAGTCCGGGCGAAGCGAGGCCGGCCAGGCCGGCGTCATGGGCCATACGGCCTCGATCGCCGGCGACCCGGTGCTGTTCGCCTCGGTGCTCGCGCAGGCAGGCGCCACCGTCACCGACAACGTCGAGGTCTTCGACGACCTCTTCTACATGGCCGGCACGCTGCACGCCAAGCGCATCGGCGGCGACCGCCTCGCCGCAGCGAGCGGCGCCGGCTTCGAGGCGGTCAGCGCCGCGGACTCCAGCGTCGGCGAGACCTTCTCGATGCGCATGGCCACGCTCTCGGCCGACACCGTCGGCCGCATCGAGGCGGTGCTGGCCGAGAAGAAGCTCGCCGCCTTGGTCGAGGTGCGCAACCCGCTCGACATGAACCCGGGCGCAGACGACGACGCCCACGTGCGCATCACTGCAGCCATGGTGGACGACCCCGAGGTCGACGCGGTCGTGATCGGCCTCGACCCCACCGCCCCCATGGTGCGTGCACTCGAACAGAGCCGCCTGCGCCCCGGCTACGACCTCTCCGACCCCGAGAGCACGGTGCACACCCTGCCGCCGCTGGTGGCGCGCACCGACAAGCCGATCGTCGCGGTCGTCGACGCCGGCCGCCTCTACGACGCCATGGCCGCCGGTCTGATGGATCGTGGCGTGTGCGTCTTCCGCAACGTCGCGCGCGGCACCCGCGCGCTCGTGCGCCACGTCGAAGCGCGCCTCGACGCCGAGCGCATCCGCAGGCATTTCGGGCGCGACTGATCGCGCGCCCTCCCCCTCCCACCCGCTTACCCCACCACCAACAACCCAAGCACCCGCAAACGGAGACAGATGATGAGCGAAACCCTTCAAGCCGGCCTCAGCCTCACCCGCAAGTACGACATCGACACCGCCCGCACGATCGCCTTCATGGGCGACGAATGCCGCGTCTATTCCACCCCGGCGCTGCTCTACGACATCGAGGTATGCTGCCGCGACCTGCTGCTCGAGCACATCGGCGAAGGCAAGGACTCGGTCGGCACCCGCATCGAGCTCGACCACGTCGGCGCCACCCTGCTCGGCATGTGGATCGAGATCACCGTCAAGCTGGTCGAGGTCAATGGGCCGGCGGTGGTCTTCGAGTTCAGCGCCCGCGATGCCCTCGAGGAGGTCGCCCGCGGCCGCCACAATCGCTTCGTGGTCGGCGTCGACAAGACCCGCCAGCGCCTGCTCGGCAAGCTCGCCAAGGCGCAGGCGGCCTGAACGAAGCAGCATTCGCGCCTTGCGGCGCTCCTACATGGGCCTTCTCGGCTCGCGCCGTAGGAGCGCCGCAAGGCGCGAACATGGCGCCTGGAATCCGCGCCATCGCCGCTTCGAAGCCCCATTCGCGGCTTGCGCCGCTCCTACAGGAACCTTCTCGGCTCGCGCTGTAGGAGCGCCGCAAGGCGCGAACATGGCACCCGAATCGGGCGCTCTCGCCGTTTCAGCGCACCAGGCCGGCGCGTGAAAAGTGAAGAACGCCGCCGGCCGTCACCACCGCGGCGGTCAGCGAGAGGCGATCCGCCCGCCGCGCGACCGCGAAGCTCGCCCCACCATCCCGGCTGTCGAGGCTGACACCATCGAGGCCGACCGCATGTACGCGACCGTCGAAGGCGACGAGGTCGGTGACCGAGCTCTGCGAGCCGGTGTCGACGCGCTGCCAGTGTTCGCCGCCGTCGGTGCTGCGATAGACGCTGCCGCGCAGGCCGCCGACGATCAGCGTGCCGTCGGCGAGCGCAGTGCCGCTCCAGAAGGTGCCGCGATACCCGGTCGGGTGATAGCTCCAGCTTTCGCCCCCGTCTAGCGAACGCAAGACGAGGCCGCGCTCGCCGGCGATGTAGAGGTGGCCCTGCACATCGCCGAACGCACTCATCAGGTTGGCGTCGGCGCGCGTGTCGCCCGGAGGCGGCGGCAGTTCCGCCTCCTCCCAGGTATGGCCGCCGTCGCGGGTACGCAGCATCAGCGACCACAGCCCGACCGCGACGCCGGTGTGCGCATCGGTGAAGACCACCGAGAACAGCGGCCGGTCCTCGACCGGGTCGATGCGCTGCACGCTCCAGGTCTCGCCACCGTCGGCGCTGTGCAGGATCACCCCGAGATGCCCCACCGCCCAGCCCTGGCGCGCGTCGGCGAAGCTCACCGCGGTCAGGGTCGCGTCGACCGGCACCGTGCCGGCCTGGCGCCAGTGCGCGCCCTCGTCGTCGGAGAGCAGCACCACCCCGCGCTCCCCCACCGCGACCAGGCGGGTGCCCGCGCGGGTCGCGTCGAGGATCATGCTGCGCTCGGCGAAGGGCGAGCGCACCGCGGGCCGCGGCACGAAGGCGGCGGGATCGGTCGCCGCGCCCTGGGCGCGCGCAGCGCCAGCCGCAAGCACGAGGCTCGCGGAGACTGTCGCGGAGAGCGTCGAGGAAAGGGAGGGCGAAAAGCAGGTCGCGATGCAGGTCGCGGAAAGCAGCGCGCGCAGGTGGCGCGGCGTCGACAAAGGGATCATTTCCACTCCGCACTCAATGCGCCAGGATGCCCGGCGCGCGCACCGGGCCCTTGCGCGGAAAAAGGCGCTCCATCCACACCGCGAAGGCCGGCAGCGCGGTCATCGCCATCACCATGTTCACCATGAACATGAAGGCGAGCAGCTTGCCCATGTCGGCCTGGAACTTGAGCTCCGAGAACATCCAGGTCGCCACGCCCGCCGCGAGCGTGATCGCGGTGAAGATGGTGGCGGTGCCGACCTCGAGGATGGAGTGCTCGAGCGCCTTGACGATGTTCTCCCCGTTGGCGAGGTGCAGTTGCAGGCGGTTGTAGATGTAGTAGGCGTAATCGACGCCGATGCCGACGGCGAGCACCATCACCGGCAGGGTCGCCACGGTGAGGCCGATCTCGAGCTCCTTCATGAACCAGTAGCCGATGAAGGTGCCCACGGTCAGCGGCAGGCAGCACGCGATCACGGCGCGGAAGTCGCGGTACATCAGCGCCACCAGCACCATGATCGCCGCGTACACATAGAGCATCATCGGCAGCTCGGACTTGTGCACCTCCTCGTTCACCGCCGCCTGCACGCCGGCGTTGCCCGAGGCCAGCCGGATCGCCAGACCGGGCTCGCGATCGCGCTCGCGGAAGGCCTTCACCGCGTCGATCACGCGGTTGATCGTGGTCGCCTTGTGGTCGGACAGGAACAGGTGCACCGCGGTCATGCTGCAGTCCTTGTTCATGAAGCCGCGCACGCGGCCGATCTCGGTGGCGAGCGCGGCGTAGTTCCCGGGGTCGCCCGGTACCACGGACATCTTCGGGTTGCCCTCGTTGTAGCCCTCGTTGTAGGTGCGCAGCTGGCCGGAGAAGGACAGCGCCGACAGCACGCCCGGCACATGCTGAATCTCGGCGACGAAGCGGTCCTGGTAGCGCCCGACCGCGACGTCGTCGCAGGCGTCGGGCGGCGCCTCGAAGATGACCGTGAGCCAGTCCAGGCCGGTGTCGTAGCTGGAGGCGATCGACACCGCGTCGCGGTTGAAGCGCGCCTCCGCACGCAGCTCCGGGGCGCCCGGCTGCACCGTGCCGATGACGCGGTCGTGGCTCTGCCACACCGCCACCGCGAACACCGCCAGG
>JAEUNQ010000171.1 GCA_016790365.1 Thauera sp.
CGACCTGCCAGAGGATCAGTGGAACCTGAAATATCTGATCCGCCAGGGTCCGAAGGACATCCGCCTGTTCCTGTCGCTGTTCCTGCACAATCGCCTCGGCCGCCACCTTCTCCCCGAGATCCACTACCTCGGCGGCGTGCCGCAGACCGGCATGCTCGGACGCCGTGCACGACGCACGCTGTCGCGCCTGGCCGCGGGCGACGACCCCTTCCTGCTCAACATCTTCTATTCCACGACGCATCCGCCGTTCGCATCCGAGCACCCCTACTACACCCGCTTTTCCAATCCTGCCTATTCCGGCGCGTCCAAGTTCGCCATGGCCCGGCTGACCGAGCCGTTCGAGATCATCCGCCGCCAGGGCGAGCCACGCGAGGAGTTCGACCTCGACCAGATCCTCGACCTCTACGACGGCTGCGTGGCCCAGTTCGACGACGAGGTCGGACGCCTGATGCGACAACTGGACGACAGCGGCCTCGCCAAGGACACCATCGTGTTGCTCTACAGCGACCACGGCATGGAGTTCTTCGAGCACGGCACCTGGGGCCAGGGCAACTCCGCCCTGGGCGATTTCAGCGCGCGCGTGCCCTTGATCATCGTCGACCCCGTCCGACCGGGTGGCCAGCGCGTCGACCAGGTAGTCCGCAGCGTGGACATCATGCCTACCCTGCTCGAACTGCTCGGTGCGCCCTCGGTCGGCTGTGACGGGGTATCTCTGCTGCCCGCGATCGTCGACCCCACCATGGACCTGCACCTGCGCGCGTTCAACGAGACCGGGATCTGGATCGCTCCGGTTCCCGGGCTGCCCGAAGGACACCTGAGCTACCCCAACCTGCTGGAACTGCTCGACATCCCCGACACCGCCGCGGGAAGCCTGTCGTTGCGCGAGCGATACCGCACAGCGGTGCTGGTCGCCAAGGACCGGATGGTGAGGGACGGCCGCTGGAAGCTCGTCTACCAGCCGCTGGAGCACGGCAGGCGCCTGAGCCTGTACGACGTCGAGAATGACCCCGGATGCACCCGGGACGTCGCGGCCCTGCATCCCGCGGAGGTCGAGCGACTGTGGACGCAGCTGCGCGCCTGGATGGCGAACGACCCGGCCCTGCACGGGGATACCCGCCTGGACCAGCCGCCGATATCCGCGGCCGGCTCAGCTGCCCGCGCGCCGAAAGCGGATCTCCCGCCCGAGGTGCGGTAGCGGAATCACGATCTCCGCATCGGCTGCGGGGACATGATCGCGGTAGCGATGAAGGACGATCCGCTCCGGCGCCTCGGCCCCGCCGGAGGCGTGCACGGGAAACTCGGCGACGCGTTCGAAGTCGGCTTGCGCGAGCAGCCCTGCAAGCATCTCGAACTCGGGGACGCCGACGATGTCCGGGCGCTCGATCACCACGTACTCGATCCCGTAGCGTCGGATCAAGGCGCGGATGTCGTCGACGCCGGAAACGTGCGAAGTCATGCCGAAGTACTTGTGCACAGCGAGCGAGACCAGCAACTTGTCCGCGCGTAACACCACCGCCTCGCGCGCCTCGTCCAGCTGCCGCAGATGGAAGATGAAGCTGCCATCATGCTTGCCGGCGAACAGCACGGGGGCGCTCGTCCGCCGCTCATGAACCGCCTGCGCCGCCTCGCGATAGCCGTCGATCCGCGGAACCGGCTGCGTCAGCGTTCGCCAGCCCTGGAAAGCGAGCACGACGACCAGCAGGGCGAGGAAAACGTCGTGCAATCGCCGCCCCTGCAGCAGGAACAGCGGGCGAGCGGCAAGCACGGCGAGCGCAGGCAGGGCATACAGCGTGTAGCGTGGCGCATTGCCGGCACCACCGAGGACCAGCGTCATCACCACGTACCAACACAACAACCACGCGTAGATCATGCCCAGCCGAACCTCCCTCTGCCGGACGGGTAGCAGCGCCCCCGTCAGCGAGAGCAGGGCGAGCGGCCACCCCCAGACCTCGATCAGCGCCCGGGGGTAGATCAGCCAGCGCTCGAGCGACAGGCGTGCGGCACTCTGTCCCACGTCGACCCGGCTGTCACCGACCGTGGCCGCGAGCCCGAGGTTGCCGAACTTGAGCGCATGCAGCGCAACCAGGGCAATCGCCAGCACCACGATCAGATAGGCGGGCAAGGCCTGGACACGCCACAGCGCGACACGCCGCGGCGAAATCAGGGCATAGGCCAGCAGCGCCGGCAACAGCAGCGCGACCGTTTGCTTGACCGCCAGTGCGGCGGCGATCGCCAACCCGGCCGCAAGGGCCCGCGACCACGCGGGGCGATCGAGATAGCGCTCGAAGGACCACACGACGAGGATGAACAAGGCGATGGCGGGCGCCTCGAGCATGACGCTGCGCGCCCAATGGTTCCACTCCGGCACCGCGATGAACAAGGCCGTCGCCATGAAGGCCGTCAAGGGGTTCCACCCCGCGCGCACCCAGGCGAACCACAGCCCGGCAGCAAGGAGGACGAAGGCGAACACGGTCCAGTGCGCGACCGTCTCGCTCACTCCGAAGAGCGCGAAGAAACCCGCCTCGACGAGATAGAAGCCGGGCAGGTACCAGTTGAGCGCGAGCGCGGGGTACTGCGCGAAATAGCGCAGGGCGTAGCCCATCGGATCGTCGAGCGGCAGGTCACGCAGCAGGTCGAGGATGAACACGCCGCCCATCGCATGCCGCGTCTCGTCGGTCCACCAGAATCCGCTCCCACCCAGCGCGGGCGCGAGGAACAGCGCGGAGAGGGCGAACAGGAGGGCGCAGGGAAGCCAGGATCTCATGGGGGAGCCCTAGTGAGCGGGAGGGGGAGCGGGCCCGAGCTGCTCGAGCACGAAGCCGGCGGTCTGCAGCAGCGGCGAGGCACCGGCGAAGGGGGGATCGGCCACCCGCCGCAGATGGAGCACACGATGCCCGACCAGGCTCGCGCGCAAGGCCGCCGCGTCCCCGAAACCGGAGCAGAAGCGCACCGGCTCGTGGGCGCGGTCGCGACGCAGCTCGCAGTGCCCCGGGTTGGTGGGGTCGCCCGCCAGCGCCAGGTGCGCGTCGGCCGGATAGGACGGTCCGAAGAAGCGCACCAGGTTCAGATACTCCTGCGCGACGGACGGCGCGACCATCAGGATCCCGGGCCGCGCGCCGCCGTCGAACACCTGTGCGCTGATCGCCGCCATCTCAGTCGGTAGGTAATCGATGCGCTCGTAGCGCGGCACGAACATGGCTGCGCCGAGGCGCTGGATCCGCCAGAGACCCGGTTGCTCGACGAACCAGCCGTAGATCGGGGGTCTCGACACCAGCACGAACACCACCGCCAGGCCGAGGGCCGCGAATCTCCTCCGCCCTCGCAGCACATGCGTCCAGCCCGCCGCCGACAGAAGGACCAGGGGAGGAACGAGGCCGATCAGCATGCGGGTCTGGACAGCAGAGTCGGAGGCGATCAGGGCCCATGAGGGCAGACCCGCGAGCAGCAACCACAGGACGCCGAAACGCACCACCCGCGAGCCACGGAGCCGCGGCAGCGCGAATACGGCACCGAGCCAGAGCATCCCGCCAACGACGAACACCAGGTTTCCCGCATGCACCCCCTCGCGCGCGCTCTGCGCCAAGCTCGCGGCGAAGGCAAGGTAACTGCGCGGGTCCGCGAGCGGATGGACGACCGACGCATAGGTAGCATAGCCGAGCAGGGCCGCCGTCCCGGCGAGGGCGAAGCGGCGCAGCGCCCGTGCCCGAGCCTCCCCCGCGCCGGCAAACGGAAGATAGGCGAGCATGAACGCCAGCCAGATCCACACGCTCTCGACCCGCACGGTGTATCCGAGGAAGGCCAGCACTCCCGAGAGCACCGCCAGCCAGCCTGCGGTCCTTGCGGTCGACGCCAGCAAGGCCCACACCGCCGCAGCGCCGAGCCCGAAGCTGACCACCTCGCTCACGAGGTTGCCGCTCAGGTAGCCATGGACATCGGACAGCACGAACAGAAGGGCGCTCAGCGCCAGCCCGCCAGCCCCGACCGCACCCGGTTCGAGCGCCCGTGCTGCGAGATGACTCACCCGGCACCAGGCCAGCAGGCCGAGCGGCATGACGAGGACGAAAGTCCAGTGGGCGGCCGTGATCGCCGCGCCGGTGCTTCCGAACGTGGCGACCGGCGCGCCGAGCAGCGCGATGTGGCCGAGACGGCTCGATCGCCAGAAAGCCTCCGAGTAGCTCTCGTCCTCGGGCCAGGCACCGGCGAGCTGAGCGGCGATCTCCTGGGCATTACGCGCGAAATCGACGAGGTAGGCGGTCTCGGCGAAGCGCTTGGCCTGATAGAGGTAGATCGGCGCATCCCAATGCACGTCCGCGAGCGGCGCGCGCGACAGCGCAACGAGCAGCATCCCGAACCCGACCGCGAGCCAGAGGAGGCGGCTCATGTCGGCCACCCCGCCACGTTCGCGCGCGGCACGCGGGGCCGGCCCGCGCCCGGCAGGCACACTCGATGGCGGCTCATGTGGTTCCGTCGCGCCCGCGGCAGGCGGCGCTCAGAGCGCGGCGAGCACTTGCTGGATGATCTCGGCCTGCACGTCCTCCATGCCCAGCCACAGGGGTAGCCTCACCAGGCGGTCGGCGATGTCCTCGGTGACGGTCAGCTCACCGTGGGCACGACCGAAGCGGCGGCCTGCCGGCGCGTCGTGCAGCGGGATGTAGTGGAAGACGCAATGGATTCCGATGCCGCGCAGGCGCTCGATGAAGGCGGTACGCTGCTCCAGCCCGGGCAGCAGCAGGTAATACATGTGCGCATTGTGCGCACAATGCGCGGGAATCACCGGGCGCCGCAGCCTGCCCTGACGCTCGGCCTCGGCGAACCACTGATGGTACGTGTTCCAGATGCCCAGGCGGCGACGGGTGATGTCGTCGGCCTCCTCCATCTGTGCCCACAGGAAGGCCGCGATGAGTTCGCCGGGGAGATAGGACGAGCCGATGTCCACCCAGGTGTACTTGTCCACCTGGCCACGGAAGAACTGGGAACGGTTCGTGCCCTTCTCGCGGATGATCTCCGCACGCTCGGCGCGCCCCGGGGCGTTGACCAGCAGGGCGCCGCCCTCGCCCGAGATGATGTTCTTGGTCTCATGGAAGGACAGCGCCCCCATGTGCCCGATCGCGCCGAGCGGTCGGCCCTTGTAGCTCGCCATCACCGCCTGTGCGGCATCCTCCACGACGAGCAGGTCGTGGCGGCGGGCGATATCCATGATCGCATCCATCTCGCAAGCAACGCCCGCGTAGTGCACCGGCACGATCGCACGCGTCCGCTCGGTGATCGCCGCCTCGATCAAGCGCTCGTCGATGTTGAGCGTGTCCGGGCGGACGTCGACGAACACCGGCACCGCACCCCGCAACACGAAGGCGTTCGCGGTGGAGACGAAGGTGTAGGCCGGCATGATGACCTCGTCCCCCGGCTCCAGGTCGGCGAGGATCGCCGCCATCTCGAGCGCGGCGGTGCACGAATGGGTGAGCAAGGCCCTCGACGCACCGGTGCGCGCCTCGAGCCAGCGCGAGCACTGGCGGGTGAAGTTCCCGTCGCCCGCGAGGTGGCCGTTGGCGTGGGCCTGGGCGATGTACCAGAGTTCCTTGCCCGTCATGTGGGGCTTGTTGAAGGGGATGTTCATGGCGGCGGCCCGGTCGTGTACGAGGGGGAAACGGAAGTCGGACGGAAAACCCAGAACTTCTGCATGAGAAAGAGCAGGATCGCGAGGACGACGATCGCCACGCCCTGGACGAGCTGATGGGGATAGCCCATGCGGTCGACGAGCACCATCAGCGCGACCAGATTGATCAGGTAGCCCGCCAGGTAGGAAACACAGTAGCGCACGAAAGCCGGCCCGTGCATCCCGCCGTGGCGGAAGGACCAGCGCTTGTTGAAGATGAAGGTCTGCACCACCCCGAGCAGATAGAGCAGGCTCATCGCGAGCTTGGCCCCGACTCCCGTCGCCGTCAGCGCGAGATAGGCGAGGTAGAGCACCACGTTCGATACCAGCCCCACCGTCGCATAGCGGACGAACTGGCCCAGGGTGGCTTGCGAGCTCATGCCGCCCGAACCCGGTGGAAGGTCATGGAGGGCGCCGGAAAACTGAAGCCGAGCCGTGCGTAGAGGTTGAGCACCCGATGGTTGCGCGCCACGATGCTGGTACGCACCCTCGTCGCCCCTTCGAGGCGCGCCTGGTTCATCATCGCGCGCCAGGCGCGCAGGCCGTAGCCCCTGCCCTGCCGGTTCGGCGCGACCGCGTTGAGATGCCAGTAGCAGGTGCCGTCGGGCAGCTGCTCGGTGACGAAGAAGGCGACCAGTTCCCTACCGTCGCGTAAGGCGTGGAGACGTTGCGTGGGATGTTCCAGACTGCTGCGCACCCAGTTCTGGTAACGCAGGTCCCCGAGCCTTGACGGCAGCCGCGGATCGACATGGAAACGCTCGTTCCCGAACGCGCCTCCGGCCACATCGACGATCTCTGCGAGATCTTCAGGTCGCGCACGCTCGACCACCAGCCCTTGGTCATCATGCGGAGCAGCAGACTGCAGATCGCCGAACTCGGGCTGGAAGACCATCTCGATGAAGCGAAAGCCGACCTCCTCGAGCAACATCGATTCGCGCAGACGATCATGAGGGAGGCGGCAGCTCGCCAGCCCAACGCCAGCGGCGTCGCAAGCCGCGACGAAGGGCACCAGATCCGTCGCGCTCGCGCCCGTGCGGGCCTCGACATGCGACACCTGCACCACGGGATAGCCGAATACCGCC
>JAEUNQ010000240.1 GCA_016790365.1 Thauera sp.
CGCGGTGGTCGGCATCTCGGCCAAGCCCGACCGCCCCAGCCACGAGGTCGCGCACTACCTGCAGCGCGCCGGCTACACCATCATCCCGGTCAACCCGGCCTACGAGGAGGTGCTGGGGCAGAAGTGCTACCCCAGCCTGCATGAGGTGCCGGGGAAGATCGACCTCGTCGACGTGTTCCGCAAGCCGGCGGAGGTGATGGCGGTGGTGGACGAGGCCATCGCCGTCGGCGCCGGCAGCGTTTGGCTGCAGCTCGGGGTGATCGCGCCCGACGCCGCGGACAAGGCCGCCGCCGCCGGGCTGAAGGTGGTGAGCGACCGCTGCACCAAGATCGAGCACCGCCGCCTGGTCGGCTGAAGCCGTCAACTCGGTACCCGGAATGTGCACCGTCACCGCTTCGGCGCGCCATTCGCGCCTTGCGGCGCTCCTGCATGAACCGTCGCGCCCCTGCCTGCAGGAGCGGCGGAAGGCGCGAATTCGACGCATGGAATAGGCGCCGAAGCAGCGACCTCAGTGCGCGCCGCCGTAGCCGGCGATGCCGATCGCCAGGCGAACGAGCTGGTAGGCGAGCCAGCTGAGCCCTCGACGCAGCAGCGGCAGGCGCTGCCAGTCCGAACGCCTCAGCTCGCGCGCACCGGCACACAGCGCGGCCTCCAGGCTGGCGCGCAACTGCGAGGCGAAGCCGCGATCGTCCACGAAGACGTTGGCCTCGCGCGCGAGCAGCAGGCTGAAGGCGTCGATGTTGCTCGAGCCGACGGTGGCCCATTGGTGGTCGATCACCGCCACCTTGGCGTGCAGGTGGCTGCGGTGGTACTCGAACAGGCGGATGCCGGCGTCGAGGAAGATCGGATACAGCGCGCGCGTCGCATACACCTGCATCGGGTGATCCGACACGCCCTGCAGCAGCAGCGTCACCCGCACGCCGCGCCGGGCGGCGTCGATCAGCGCCTGGCGGAAACGCCGTCCCGGGAAGAAATAGGCGTTGGCGAGCACGATCTCCGCGCGCGCGCCGGCGATCGCCTCGAGATAGGCATCCTCTATCGCGTGGCGATGGCGCAGGTTGTCGCGCACCAGGAAGGCGGCACGAATCGAGCCGGCCGCGTCGCTGCACGGCGGCGCCAGCAGCGGCTGGGCAGCACGCCTGCGAAAGCTCGCCCATGCCACCAGCCGCCACAGGCGCTGTGCAGAGGCGACGACGGGCTCGAGCACCGGCCCCTCGACGCGTACCGCGTAATCGTAGCGCGGACTTGCCAGCGCGCCGGCGTCGAAGTCATCCACCACGTTGATGCCGCCGACGAAGGCCACTCGGCCGTCGATCGTCACCACCTTGCGATGCATCCGGCGCAGGCGATGACGGCGCAGCGAGAGCGTACGCAGCTCACGGCGGTAAATCAGCACCTGTACGCCGGCCTCGCGCAGGCGAGGCATCAGGCGGGCGACGAAGCTGCGCCCGCCGAACCCATCCACCATCACCCGCACCGCGACCCCTCGCCCCGCCGCGCGCGCGAGCGCCGCGGCGATGCGCGCGCCGGTGCCGTCGTCCTCGAAGATGTAGCTCTGCAGGAAAATCTCGCGCTCGGCACGGTCGATCTCGGCTTCGAGCGCGGGGAAGTACTGCTCGCCGTTCTCCAGCAACGCGACCGCGTTGCCCGCAAGGAATCGCATCAGCCCGTGGGCTCCAGATCTGCAGTGAGCGCCGCGTGGTCGGAGATCTGCGCCCACGGCGCGCCGTAATGCACCTGCGCCTGGCGCACGCGGAAGCCGCGTACGTAGATGCGGTCCAGGCGGAAGAAGGGCAGCGTGCTCGGGTAGCTGCGCGCCGGACGCCCGCGTCCGCTGCCGAAGGCCTCGGCAAGACCGAGCCGGCGGCCGAGCAGCTCGTCGGCGCGGTTGCGCCAGTCGTTGAAGTCGCCGGCGATGATCAGCGGCGCGTTGCCGGGGGCGAGCTCTTCCATGCGTTCGGCGAGCGCCTCCATCTGCCGCCGCCGGCTGCCCGCCATCAGGCCCAGATGCACGCACACGCAATGCACCGGCACGTCGAACTCGGGCAGCCTCACCTCGCAGTGCAACAGGCCACGGCGCTCGAAACGATGATCGGAGACATCCTGGTTGGCGGTGCTGAGGATGAGGTGGCGGCTAAGGATGGCGTTGCCGTGATGACCGTGGTCGTAGATCGCGTTGCCGCCATAGGCGATCTGCTGCCAGGCGTCCTCGGCGAGGAACTCGTGCTGCGGCAGCGCGGGCCAGTCGGGGTGGCGTGCCGGATGGCCCAGGTGCAGGCCCTGCACCTCCTGCAGAAAGACGAGGTCGGCATCCAGGCTGCGCAGGCGGTCGCGCAGTTCATGCACCACCATGCGGCGG
>JAEUNQ010000311.1 GCA_016790365.1 Thauera sp.
TCCGCAACCGACAACCGGAGACGAAGCAATGCCCAAGTTCAACGCCAACCTCACCATGCTCTTCAACGAAGTGCCCTTCCTCGACCGCTTCCAGGCGGCGGCGGAAGCGGGCTTCAAGGGCGTGGAGTTCCTCTTCCCCTACGCCTTCGACAAGGATGCGATCGCGGAACGGCTCGACAAGCACGGCCTGGTGCAGGTGCTGCACAACCTGCCCGCGGGTGACTGGGACGCGGGCGAGCGCGGCATCGCTTGCCATCCGGACCGCGTCGGCGAGTTCCAGGACGGTGTCGGTCGTGCCATCGAGTACGCCACCGCGCTCGGCTGCAGGCAGCTGAACTGCCTCGCCGGCATCGCCCCGGCCGGCGTGGATGCGGAGAAGGTGCACGCGACCTTCGTCGCCAACCTGCGCTTCGCCGCCACCAAGCTCGAGGCGGCCGGCATCCGCCTGCTGGTCGAGCCGATCAACACCTTCGACATCCCGGGCTTCCACCTCAACCGCACGGCGCAGGCGATCGCCCTGATCGAGGAGGTCGGCTCGGCCAACCTGTGGCTGCAGCACGACGTCTATCACATGCAGCGCATGGAGGGCGAGCTCGCCAACACGATCGCCAGGCACCTGCCGAAGATCGCCCACATGCAGATCGCCGACACCCCGGGCCGCCACGAGCCGGGCAGCGGCGAGATCAACTACGCCTGGCTGTTCCGCTACATCGACCAGCTCGGCTACGAAGGCTGGATCGGCTGCGAATACAAGCCCGCCGCCGGCACCCGCGAAGGGCTGGGCTGGATCCAGGCGCTGGCGGGCTGAACGACCTTCGCGCCTTGCGGCGCTCCTACATGGACCGACACGGTCTTGCGAAAGCACTGTAGGAGCGGCGCAAGCCGCGAACGGGCGGTCGGTCTGCAACCGGCGGCATCGCGGTTCGACACGCTGCATTCGCGCCTTGCGGCGCTCCTACATGGACCGACACGGTCTTGCGAAAGCATTGTAGGAGCGGCGCAAGCCGCGAACGGGCGGTCGGTCTGCGACCGGCGGCATCGCGGTTCGAACCGCTGCATTCGCGCCTTGCGGCGCTCCTACAGGAAACAACCCGGCTTCAAGCACATCCAGGAGACAAAATCATGGCAAACATCGGATTCATCGGCCTCGGCATCATGGGCACCCCCATGGCGGGCAACCTGATCAAGGGCGGGCATACCGTCTTCACCCACACCCGCGGCGACACCCCCGCGGCGCTGCTCGAGGCCGGCGCCCGCCCCTGCGCGAGCGGCGCCGAGGCGGCCCGCCAGGCCGACATCGTCATCACCATGGTGCCCGACACCCCGCACGTCGAGGACGTGCTGTTCAAGCCGGACGGGGTCGCCGCCGGCCTGTCGAAGGGCAAGGTCGTGGTCGACATGAGCTCGATCTCGCCGGTCGCCACCAAGGATTTCGCCCAGCGCATCAACGCCCTCGGCTGCGAATACCTCGACGCGCCGGTTTCGGGCGGCGAGGTCGGCGCCAAGGCCGCGACGCTCACCATCATGGTCGGCGGCAGCGCGGCCGCCTTCGACAAGGTGAAGCCGATCTTCGAGCTGATGGGCAAGAACATCACCCTGGTCGGCGGCAACGGCGACGGACAGATCACCAAGGTCGCCAACCAGATCATCGTCGCGCTCAACATCGAGGCGGTGGGCGAGGCCCTGCTACTCGCCGCCAAGGCCGGCGCCGACCCGGCCAAGGTGCGCCAGGCGCTGATGGGCGGCTTCGCCAACTCGCGCATCCTCGAAGTGCACGGCGAGCGCATGGTCAAGCGCACCTTCGACCCCGGCTTCCGCATCGAGCTGCACCAGAAGGACCTCAACCT
>JAEUNQ010000324.1 GCA_016790365.1 Thauera sp.
GGCCCCGCGGCGGTGGCCTTTACCGACGGCCGCCAGATCGGTGCCACCCTCGACCGCAACGGCCTGCGTCCGGCGCGCTACCTGATCACCGACGACGACCTCGTGGTGATGGCCTCCGAGTCCGGCGTGCTGCCCATCGCCGACAGCAAGATCGTCAAGAAGTGGCGCCTGCAGCCGGGCAAGATGTTCCTGATCGACATGGAGCAGGGCCGCATCATCGGCGACCAGGAGATCAAGGAGTCGCTCGCCCACGCCAAGCCCTACGCTGACTGGCTGCGCCGCATCAACATCAAGCTCGACACCCTCGAGGCCCCGGCGATGCTCGACACCGCCGCCGCCGACGAGCGCGTCGCGCCGCTGCTCGACCGCCAGCAGGCCTTCGGCTACACCCAGGAAGACATCAAGTTCATCCTCGAGCCGATGGGCAAGGCGGGCGAGGAGGGCACCGGCTCGATGGGCAATGACTCGCCGCTGGCGGTGCTGTCCTCGAAGAACAAGCCGCTGTTCAACTACTTCCGCCAGCTCTTCGCCCAGGTCACCAACCCGCCGATCGACCCGATCCGCGAGCAGATGGTGATGTCGCTGGTGTCCTTCATCGGCCCGCGCCCCAACCTGCTCGAGATCAACGAGATCAACCCGCCGTTCCGCCTCGAGGTGAGCCAGCCGGTGCTCGACTTCGAGGGCATGGCCAAGATCCGCAACATCGCGCGCTACACGCAGAACAAGTTCCGCTCCGCCGAGCTGGACATCTGCTATCCGGCCGAGTGGGGCAACGAGGGCGTCGAGGCGCGCCTCGCCTCGCTCTGTGCCGACGCCGAGAACGCGGTGCTGGGCGGCACCAACATCCTCATCGTCTCCGACCGCAAGCTGGCCGCCGACCGCGTCGCGATTCCCGCGTTGCTGGCGCTGTCCGCGATCCACCAGCACCTTGTGGAGAAGGGCCTGCGCACCCGCACCGGCCTGGTGGTCGAGACCGGCTCGGCGCGCGAGGTGCATCACTTCGCGGTGCTTGCCGGCTACGGCGCCGAGGCGGTGCACCCCTACCTCGCGCTCGAGACCCTGGCCCACCTGGCCGACGACGCCGAGGCCGCGGCCAAGTACGTCAAGCACTTCGTCAAGGCGATCGGCAAGGGCCTGATGAAGGTCATGTCCAAGATGGGCATCTCGACCTACATGTCCTACACCGGCGCGCAGATCTTCGAGGCCGTCGGCCTCAAGCAGGCGCTGCTCGACAAGTACTTCACCGGCACCACCAGCCAGGTCGAGGGCATCGGCGTGTTCGAGGTGATGGAGGAGTCCATCCGCCTGCACAAGGCCGCCTTCGGCACCGACCCGGTGCTGCACGACATGCTCGACGCCGGCGGCGAGTACGCCTTCCGCATCCGCGGCGAGGAGCACATGTGGACGCCGGATGCGATCGCCAAGCTGCAGCACTCGACGCGCTCGGGCAAGTACGACACGTACAAGGAGTACGCCAAGATCATCAACGACCAGAGCCGCCGGCACATGACGCTGCGCGGCCTGTTCGAGCTCAGGGCCGCGACTACCCCGGTGCCGCTCGACGAGGTCGAGCCCGCCAAGGAGATCGTCAAGCGCTTCGCCACCGGCGCGATGTCGCTCGGCTCGATCTCCACCGAGGCGCACACCACCCTGGCGGTGGCGATGAACCGCATCGGCGGCAAGTCGAACACCGGCGAGGGCGGCGAGGATCCGATGCGCTTCAAGCCGCTGACCGAGGCGATCAAGCTGTCGCAGGTGATCGGCGAGAAGCGCATCGCGCGCGACCTGGATCTCAACGCCGGCGACTCGCTGCGCTCGGCGATCAAGCAGGTGGCCTCGGGTCGCTTCGGCGTCACCACCGAGTACCTGGTCAACGCCGACCAGATCCAGATCAAGATGGCCCAGGGCGCCAAGCCCGGCGAGGGCGGTCAGCTTCCCGGCCACAAGGTCTCGGAATACATCGGCTTCCTGCGCCACTCGGTGCCGGGCGTCGGCCTCATCTCGCCGCCGCCGCACCACGACATCTACTCGATCGAAGACCTCGCGCAGCTCATCCACGACCTCAAGAACACCAACCCGGTGGCCAGCATCTCGGTCAAGCTGGTGTCCGAGATCGGCATCGGCACGGTGGCGGCGGGCGTGGCCAAGGCCAAGGCCGACCACATCGTCGTCGCCGGCCATGACGGCGGCACCGGCGCAAGCCCGTGGAGCTCGATCAAGCACGCCGGCTCGCCGTGGGAGCTCGGGCTGGCCGAGACCCAGCAGACCCTGGTGCTGAACCGTCTGCGCGGGCGCGTGCGCCTGCAGGTCGACGGCCAGATCAAGACCGGTCGCGACGTCGTCATCGGCGCGCTGCTCGGCGCCGACGAGTTCGGCTTCGCCACCGCGCCGCTGGTCGTCGAGGGCTGCATCATGATGCGCAAGTGCCACCTCAACACCTGCCCGGTCGGCGTGGCCACCCAGGATCCGGTGCTGCGTGCGCGCTTCTCCGGCCAGCCCGAGTACGTGGTCAACTACTTCTTCTTCGTCGCCGAGGAAGTGCGCGAGCTCATGGCGCAGCTCGGCGTGCGCAGCTTCGACGAGCTCATCGGCCGCGCCGACCTGCTCGACATGAAGAAGGGCATCGCGCACTGGAAGGCGCAGGGCCTGGACTACTCGCGCATCTTCTACCTGCCCAACGTGCCCGCCGAGGTGCCGCGCCTGCACCGCGAGACGCAGGACCACGGCCTCGACAAGGCGCTCGACCGCCAGCTCATCGCGCTCGCCAAGCCGGCACTGGAGAAGGGCGAGAAGGTCAACATCGACCTGCCGGTGCGCAACATCAACCGCACCGTGGGCGCGATGCTCTCGGGCGAGGTGGCCAAGCGCTACGGCCACGCCGGCCTGCCCAACGACACCATCCACATCCGCCTCAACGGCACCGCCGGCCAGAGCTTCGGTGCCTTCGTGGCGCGTGGCGTCACGCTCGAGCTGGTGGGCGAGGGCAACGACTACGTCGGCAAGGGCCTCTCGGGCGGTCGCATCATCGTGCGTCCGAAGGCCGAGTTCCGCGGCGACACGCCGCAGAACATCATCGTCGGCAACACCGTGCTCTACGGCGCGACCGAGGGCGAGGTCTATTTCGCCGGTGTCGCCGGCGAGCGCTTCGCGGTGCGCAACTCCGGCGCCACCGCGGTGGTGGAGGGCGTGGGCGACCACGGCTGCGAGTACATGACCGGCGGCACCGTGGTGGTGCTCGGCCAGACCGGGCGCAACTTCGCCGCCGGCATGTCGGGCGGCGTGGCCTACGTGCTCGACGAGGACGGTACGTTCGAGCAGCGCTGCAACATGGCGCAGGTCGCGCTCGAGCCGCTGCCCGACGAGATCGCCGCGCGCAAGGGCTCGGAGTCGGGCGACGAGCTCGAGTCCCACGGCCGTGTCGACATCGACCACCTGACGATGGGCGACGAGCTCATCCTCAAGGGCCTGATCGAGCGCCACGTCCGCTTCGCCAGCAGCGTGCGTGCGCGCGAGATCCTGAACAACTGGGGCCTCTGGCGGAAGAAGTTCGTCAAGGTGTTCCCGCACGAGTACCGCCGCGCGCT
>JAEUNQ010000326.1 GCA_016790365.1 Thauera sp.
AAGCCGCTCCGAAGAGCGGCTTTCCTGTGAAACTGGTGCCCAGAAGAGGACTCGAACCTCCACGCCTCGCGGCGCTAGTACCTGAAACTAGTGCGTCTACCAATTCCGCCATCTGGGCAAGAAGACGCGCATTATAAGCACCAAAAGAAGATTGTCAATGACTCGCAAAACGAAAAAAACCGATAAGCAGCGCCCCGGCGCATCCGCCCGCAAGACCCCGGCCGCGCCGCACGAGAACGTCTCGCGCGCCACCCCGTCCGGCCGCAACGTCAAGCGCAGTGCGCCTGCCGGACATGGCGCGTCCGACGCCCGCAGCCCCGCCGCGGTGTCCGAGTCCGACGCGCGCAAGGGCGCACAGAACGCCGCCGCCCCGGTACGCGGCCCCGGTCGCAGCCGCGCCGCGCACAAGTCCAAGGCCTTGCAGGCCAGCGCCGTTCGGCTCGCGGACCCGTTCTACGAGCGCGAGACGCAGCAATACGACAACCCGCTGCCCAGCCGCGAGTACGTGCTGCAGATCCTCGCCGAGCGCGGCGTGCCGATGCCCTTCGCGGAGCTCGCCGGCGCGCTCGACATCGCCCCGCACGAGCTCGACTTCTTCGACCGTCGCCTGCGCGCGATGGAGCGCGATGGCCAGGTCGTGCGCAACCGCCGCGAGGCCTACCTGCTGCCGGCCAAGGCCGATCTCATCAAGGGCCGCGTCGAGGGCCACCCCGACGGCTTCGGCTTCCTGCGTCGCGACGACGGAGAGCCCGATGTCTTCCTCGGCCCCAAGGAGATGCGCGAGGTGCTGCACGGCGACCGCGTGATGGTGCGCATCTCGGGCACGGACCGCCGCGGCCGCCCCGAAGGCAAGCTGGTCGAGGTGCTCGAGCGCGCCAACACCCGGGTGGTCGGTCGCGTCATCAACGAGCATGGCGTGATGATCGTCGTGCCCGAGAACCGTCGCCTGGCACAGGACATCCTGGTTGCCCCGGGAGGGCGCAAGAAGCCCGAGCCAGGCCAGATCGTCACCGTCGAACTGGTCGAGCAGCCGACCAAGTTCGCCCAGCCGATCGGCCGCATCGTCGAGGTGCTCGGCAACTACGCCGATCCCGGCATGGAGATCGAGATCGCGCTGCGCAAGCACGACCTGCCCTATGAGTTCTCGTCCGAAGCCAAGGCGCAGACGCGCAAGCTGCCCGACGTGGTGCGCAAGAAGGACTGGGCCGGCCGCGAGGACCTCACCAAGCTGCCGCTGGTCACCATCGACGGCGAGACCGCCAAGGACTTCGACGACGCGGTGTACTGCGAGCGCCAGGGCAAGGGCTATCGGCTGATCGTCGCGATCGCCGACGTCTCCCACTATGTGGACGCCGCCAGCGCGCTCGACAAGGACGCCTTCGACCGCGGCAACTCGGTGTACTTCCCGCGCCGCGTCATCCCGATGCTGCCCGAGAAGCTCTCCAACGGCTTGTGCTCGCTCAACCCGCAGGTCGAGCGCCTCGCCATGGTCGCCGACATGGCCATCTCGGCCGCCGGCGAGATCCGGAACTACCGCTTCTACCCCGCGGTGATCTGGTCGCACGCGCGCCTGACCTACACCAAGGTCGCGGCGGCGCTGTACGAGCAGGACCCGGCGGTGCGCGCCGAACTCTCCGCGTTGCTGCCCCACCTCGAGAACCTCGACAAGCTCTTCCGCGTGCTCCTGAAGGCGCGGGCGAAGCGCGGCGCGATCGACTTCGAGACCACCGAGACCCGCATGATCTTCGACGACAACGGCAAGATCGCGCAGATCGTGCCCGAGGTGCGCAACGACGCCCACCGCCTCATCGAGGAGTGCATGCTCGCCGCCAACGTGTGCGCGTCCGACTTCCTCGCCACCCGCGAGCACCCGGCGCTGTATCGCGTCCATGACTCGCCCTCCGAGGACAAGCTCGCCAAGCTGCGCGAGTTCCTCAAGGAGTTCGGCCTCGGGCTGGGCGGCGGCGACGAGCCGCGCGCGAGTGATTTCGCGAAACTGCTCGAGCAGGTCAAGGATCGCCCCGACGCCCAGCTGCTGCAGACCGTGATGCTGCGCTCGCTCAAGCAGGCGATGTACAGCCCGGACAACGTCGGCCATTTCGGCCTCGCCTACGAGTCCTACACCCACTTCACCTCGCCGATCCGGCGCTACCCCGACCTGCTGATCCACCGCGGCATCAAGGCCGCGCTCGGCGGCGACCAGTACCGCCCCGGCGACTGGGAGCAGATCGGCCTGCACTGCTCGATGACCGAGCGCCGCGCCGACGACGCCACCCGTGACGTGGTCGCCTTCCTCAAGTGCTACTTCATGCAGGACCGCGTCGGCGAGGAGTTCACCGGCAGCGTCTCGGCGGTCGTTCCCTTCGGGCTCTTCGTCGCGCTCGACGACATCTTCATCGAGGGACTGCTGCACATCTCGGACCTCGGCAGCGACTACTTCCATTACGATGAGACGCGCCACGCGCTCATGGGCGAGCGCACGGGCAAGCAGTTCCGCCTCTCCGACCGCGTGAAGGTGCAACTCGTGCGGGTCGACATGGCGACCAACAAGATCGACTTCCGCCTCATCGAAGGCCCGCTGCCGGTGGAGGCCAAGTCCCCGCAGAAGGCTGTCGAAGTGGAGGTCGTGGAGGTCGCGCCCGCGGAAGGCAGGAAGGCGCGCAAGCCGCGCGGCCGGAAGGGGGCGGAGGAGGTGGTCGAGGCCGCGCCTGCGCAGGTGATCGAGGTGGTTGCCGTGGCGTCGCCGAGCGCCGCCGCGGAGCCCGCCGCGCCCCAATCGCGCTCCAGGCGCGCGAAGAAGGTCGCCGCCGAAGCCGTCGTCGAGCCTGCCGCCGTGCCGGTGGTCGAGGCCGCCCCCGCCGCCGCGGAGCCCGCCGCGCCCCAATCGCGCTCCAGACGCGCGAAGAAGGCCGCCGCCGAAGCCGTCGTCGAGCACCCCGCGGCGCCGGTGGTCGAGGCCGCGCCTGCCGCCGCGGAGCCCGCCGCGCCCAAATCGCGCGCCAAGCGCGCGAAGAAGGCCGCCGGAAGCCCTGCGGTCGAAACCCCCGCCGCGCCCGCCGCCGAAGCGCTAGAATCCGCGCCCCCGGCCCCGGCTCGACGTGCCGGCCGCAAGACCACCACAAAGGGCTCCGACCGTGGCTAAAGCACCTGAAAACACGCCTACCCGGCTGATCTACGGCTTCCACGCCGTGTCCGCCAAGCTGCGCCACGCGCCCGACGCGGTGCTCGAGATCCTCCTCACCGCGGACCGCAAGGACGCGCGCGTGCGCAAGTTCCTCGCCCAGGCCGAGACCGCCGGCGTGCGCATCACCCAGAGCGAGGGCGACAAGCTCGACGCTCTCGTCGGCACCCGCCGCCACCAAGGCGTGGTCGCCAAGGTCGACGCCACCCGGCGCGAGATCAAGCTCGCCGACGTCCTCGACAGCCTCGACGAGAACGCGCTCATCCTCGTGCTCGACGGCGTGCAGGACCCGCACAACCTCGGCGC
>JAEUNQ010000361.1 GCA_016790365.1 Thauera sp.
CGCTGCACGCCGAGCGCGAGCGTGATGGTGAGGATGGCGGGCAGGCCCTCGGGGATGGCGGCGACCGCGAAGCCGATCGCGGCCAGGAAGACCTCGGCCAGCGGCTGCTCGTGCACCGCGAGGCCGACGCCCAGCATGAGCGCGGCCAGGCCGACGATGACGACCGACAGGACCTTGCTGAACTGCGCCATCTGCCGGGTGAGCGGGGTCTGCAGGGTCTGCACCTCGGCGATCAGGCGGTTGATGCGGCCGAGCTCGGTGTCGGGGCCGGTGGCGACGACCACGCCGCTGCCGCGCCCGGTGGCGACCAGGGTGCCGGAGTAGGCCATGCCGAAGCGGTCGCCGACACCGGCGTCGGCGGCGACCGCCTCGGTGGTCTTGTCGGCGGGCACGGACTCGCCGGTGAGCGCGGATTCCTCGATGCGCAGGTTGGTGGCCTCGATCAGGCGCAGGTCGGCCGGCACGCGGTCGCCCGAGCGCAGGCGCACGATGTCGCCCGGCACCAGGCTGTCGGCGTCCACGCCGATCCATTGCCCGTCGCGCCGGGCATCGGCACGCAGCGAGAGCATCTTGCGGATGCCTGCGAGCGCCTCCTCGGCCTTGCCTTCCTGGATGAATCCGATGATGGCGTTGATGACCACGACACCGAGGATGACGCCGGTGTCGATCCAGTGGCCGAGCGTGGCGGTGATCGCCGCGGCGCCGAGCAGCACGTAGATCAGCACGTCGTTGAAGTGCTTGAAGAAGCGCTTGAGCAGACCGTCGCGGGGCGGCGCGGGGAGGCGGTTGGGGCCGACCTCGGCGAGACGGCGCGCGGCCTCGGCCGCGGACAGGCCTGTCGGGCCGCTGTCGAGCGCCGACAGAACCTCGTCGGCCGCGCGTGCGTGGGCGTGTTCGATGGGGGAAACCTGGGCGGTTCGCGGGCTCATGTCCGTGCTCCGTGCCGGTGCGGATACGCTGCGCGCAGGATGCCGCGCGCGAGGGATCGGAAGGAAAGGGCTGGTGCAGGCATGCAATGCGGATGTTGCGCTGCATTAATACAGACCGCGCCTGCCGCCGAAGTTCAAAAAAAGACCCCGCGCAGGGCAGGGTCCGGGCTCTTGCGGGTGATTGCGCAGGGCGGGCTCACTCGGTGTCGTAGCCGAGCAGGCGCTTGTCGATGATGCGCTGCGCAACCGCCTCGGGCACGTCGGCCTCCCACTCGCCGCGGCCGCGGCGCAGGCCGGTGAGGACCTCGCCGATGTCGATGTGCAGGTGGGCGTCGTCGTGCGGCTGCACCGCGACCAGCTTGTCGTTCTCCTTGAGGTGGGCGAGCAGGTGGCGCAGGTTGGCGGGGACGGCCACGTTGTCGAGCGTCACCGTGGCGGAGGCGTCGGTGCCGCGCGGGCGCGACGGGTACACATAGACGTGGGTGTTGTCCGGGAAGAGCTTGCCGAAGGCCTCGAGGATGCCGCCCTCCAGGCCTTCGTAGTACTTCTCGTCGAACAGGAAGGCGAAGTCGCGCACCGACAGCACGATGCCGATCGGCTTCTGCGTGTAGCGGCGCAGGTAGGCGCGCAGGCGGAAGAAGCGCACATAGTCCGAGATCATCACCGTGTAGCCCTGCGAGGCGAGCAGGTCGATGCGGGCGAGGAAGTCGGCGCCGTCCACGTTGTCGCCGCTGATCAGCGAGTTCATGGTGATCTCGGCGAGCGAGACGATCTCGTTGTCGTCGACCGCGGCGAGCTGGCTGAACTGGCGCAGGCCGGCGGCCATCATGTCCACATTGACCAGGGTCACCGGCTTGAAGCTGCCGCGCATCACCATCACCGGCTTGCGGTAGAGGAGCTCGCCCGGCACCACCACCTCGCCCTGCGGGTTGAACACCACCGCGCGCGTGAGCCAGCTGCGGATCAGGTGCAGGTTCATCAGGCGGTTCTCCACTTCCTCGAAATAGGGGCCGGAGAAGTGGATGAGGTCGACCTCGATGCGCTCGGAGCCGAGCCCGTCGGCGAGGCCCTCCACCACCCATTCGGGCTGGTCGTGGTGGAAGAAGGCGCCGTGGATGAGGTTCACGCCGAGGATGCCGAGCGCTTCGGACTGCAGCGCGTTGTCGTTGTCGAGCATGCGCACGTGCATGACCACGTCGCTCGGCTCGGCGCCCGGGTGCAGTTGCAGGCGGATGCCGACCCAGCCGTGGCATTCGTTCTTCTGCTTGAAGCTGCGCGCGGTGACGGTGGCTGCGTAGGCGAAGAAGGTGGTGTTCTTCGGCCGCACGTGGGCCAGGCGGGCGACGACCTGGGTGAACTCCTTGTCGAGCATCTGCAGCAGGCGGGCGCGGCTGACGTAGCGGTCGACGTGGCCGTAGATGTCGTCGCTGACCGCCATGTCGTAGGCCGACATCGTCTTGGCGATGGTGCCGGCGGCGGCGCCGACGTGGAAGAAGCGGCGTGCCACCTCCTGCCCGGCACCGATCTCCACGATGGAGCCGTACTTGTACTTGTCCAGGTTGATGGCGAGGGCCTTCTGGTCGGTGGTCAGCGTCGTGTCGCGTTTGCGCATTGCGGGTCCTTGGTGGGCAGGAGGGACGGGCTGGAGGAGGGATTCACTTGAGCGCGAAGCCGAGCGCGTTGAGCGCCTCGATCAGGCGATGGCGGCCGGAGAGGGTCTCGGGGCCGGCGATGCGCTTGGACGAGTGCACGCTCCAGGTGCCATGCACGTTCATCTTTTGCTCCGCATAGAAGCGCACCATCGCGCGGTCGTAGGCGGCGATGCCTTCGTCCTGGGCCTCGAGCGAGTAACGTTCGTGGTGCAGCACCACCGCCTGCGGCGGGCGCGGCTTGATGTCGGCGGGGCGCGCCGGGTCGGGGCGGCCGACGCACATGCCGAACACCGCGAAGACGCCGGGCGGCAGGCCGAGGAGCTCGGCGACCTCCTCGGGGTGGTTGCGCATGCCGCCGATGTACACCATGCCCAGGCCGAGCGATTCGGCCGCCGTCGCGCCGTTCTGCGCGGCGAGCGCGGCGTCGATGACGCCGGTGAGGAACATCTCGAGGTAGTCGAGGCCCTCGGCCGGACGCTCGAGGCCGGTGGCGATGCGGCGCAGGCGGGCGAGGTCGGCGAGCCACACGAGCTGCAGCGGCGCCTCGCGCACGTGGGCCTGGTTGCCGGCGAGCTCGGCCAGCCGCGCGCGGCGCTCGGCGTCGCGCACCGCGACCACGCTCCACACGTTGAGGTTGGACGAGCTCGCTGCCGACTGTGCTGCGGCGACGATCGCCGCGAGCTCGGCGTCGGTGACCGGGTCCGGCAGGTAGGCGCGTACCGAGCGGTGGTCGAGCAGGTGCTCGATCAGCGGGTTGAGGGCGATCTCGGCAGGAACGGATTCCTGGCCGTAGCGGGCTTGCAGGCGGGAAGAGGGCTGGGACATGTTTGCTCCTTGCACGGTCGGCGGCGATACTCGCCCGAGTGCTGCAAGTATATCGACAGTGGATGCCGCGCTCGGCGGCCCGGCTCCGAGCCGGGTGGGCGATTTCCTGCATGTGCCGGCCGATGACGGGCCGAACGACGCGGCACCCGGCTCTTTTCGTGCCCGAGGTGGGGATTGGGGAGAGGGCTGTCGTGCCCGGCGGAGCGAGCGGCGAGGCGAAGGATCTTCCCGTCCATAAACATAATTTTGATCAAGAATGGTGCGCTGCGTTAACGTCAACGTAAAATAGCGGGATTGGGTGGGCAGGTAGCCGCCCGAGCATTCCAACGACGTCCTGGAGAGGAGAGAACCCATGAATGCAGTCAATGAATTTCTCGCGGCGCGCGACTTCCTGCTGCAGCACCGCAGCGACTACGCCACCGCATACGCCGGCTTCAAGTGGCCGAGGCTGAAGGAGTTCAACTGGGCGCTGGACTACTTCGACTCGATGGCCAAGGGGAACGACAACCCGGCGCTGTGGATCATCGAGGAAGACGGCAGCGAGTCCAGGCTGTCCTTTGCCGAGATGTCGGCGCGCTCGAACCGCGTCGCCAACTGGCTGCGCAAGCAGGGCGTGAAGCGCGGCGAGCGCATCCTGATCATGCTCGGCAACGAAGTGCCGCTGTGGGAGACCATGCTCGCCGCGATCAAGCTCGGCGCGGTGGTGATCCCCGCGACTACGCTGCTGACCCCCGACGACCTGGTGGACCGCGTCGAGCGCGGCCAGGTCAGGCACGTGGTGATCGGCAAGGCCCACACCGACAAGTTCGAGAGCCTGCCCGGCAGCTTCGGCCGTATCGCCGTGGGCGGCGCGCCCGCGGGCTGGAAGGCCTTCGAGGAGGCCGCGGCCGAGTCCGACGTGTTCACCCCGGACGGCGTGACCCGCGTCGACGACCCGCTGCTGCTGTACTTCACCTCGGGCACCACCTCCAAGCCCAAGCTGGTGCTGCACACCCACCAGTCCTACCCGGTCGGCCACCTGTCGACGATGTACTGGATCGGCCTGAAGCCCAACGACCGCCACATGAACATCTCCTCGCCGGGCTGGGCCAAGCACGCCTGGAGCTGCTTCTTCGCGCCCTGGAACGCCGGCGCCTGCGTGTTCCTGTACAACTACAACCGCTTCAACGCGGCGGCCCTGCTCGACGTGCTGGTGAAGTA
>JAEUNQ010000040.1 GCA_016790365.1 Thauera sp.
TCGGTGTAGGTGGCCGTATAGACGATGAACGGGATCGATGCGAGCCCGGGGTCCGCCTTCCATTCGCGCAGCAAGGTGTAGCCGTCCATGACCGGCATCAGCAGGTCGCTGACGATCACGTCGGGCCGCTGCGTCCGGGCCTGTGCGAGCGCTGTGCTGCCGTTCTCCGCCTCGCTGACCGCGAATCCGTGCCCCTGCAGAAGGGCGCGCAGCAGATACCGGTTGTCGCTGCGGTCGTCGACGATCAGCACGTGCCTCATGAGCGGTGTCCAGGGTGGTAGCGCCCGACATCGTCGGCGAAGCGTTCGGGATCGATCGGTTTCTCGATGTAGTCGGTGCAGCCTGCGGCCAGGCATTGCTCGCGGTCGCCCGGCATCGCATAGGAAGTGACGGCGATGATCGGCACGTGTGCCAGGCGGGGGTTCTCGCGCAACCCACGGGCCACCGCGTAGCCGTCCATGCCCGGCAGCTGGATGTCGAGCAGGATGATCGCCGGTTCGGTTCGATCGGCAAGGAGCAGGCCGCTCGGCCCGTCCTCGGCCTCGATCACCTGCCAGCCCCGGGCGTCGAGCAGGAAGCGCGCGAGGTAGCGGTTCTGGGCGTTGTCTTCGATGAGGAGGATGCGCTTGTTCATGTTCCGGTTCCTGCGCTCGCCGCAGCGGTCTCGTACGGCAAGGTGACGGTGAAGCGGCTGCCCCGCCCCGGTTCGCTGTCGACGGTGATCTCCCCGCCCATCAAGGCGACCAGGCGCTTGCAGATGGTCAGCCCGAGCCCGGTGCCCTCATGCTGGCGCGACAGGGTGCTGTCGATCTGGCGGAAGGGCTGGAAGAGCAGCTCGAGATCCTCGTGGCGGATCCCCATGCCGGTGTCGGCGACACAGAGGCGGACCGTCGGCCGGCCCTCGCGCACCGAGCTGGTGTCGGCGGCGTGCTGTGATTCGAGCTCGAGGGTCACCGTGACCCGGCCGTGTTCGGTGAACTTGATCGCATTGGTGAGCAGGTTGAGTGCGATCTGCTCGACCCGGCGCATGTCGCCGGTCATCACGAGCGGGCCCGTCACTCGCTCCACTTGGAGGCAGAGCATCTTGCGCTCGGCGAGTGGGCGCACGATGGCTGCGACCTTGTCGATCGAGGCCGCGATGTCGAAGGCTTCATGCGCGATGCGCAATTCGCCCGCCTCGATCTTCGAGATGTCGAGGACGTCGTTGATCAGCGCAAGCAGGTGCCGGGCACTGTCCTGGACCATGCCGAGCTGGCGCGCCTGTTCGTCGTTGAGCGGACCGGCGAGCCTCTGCAGCAGGATGCCGGTGAAGCCGATGATCGAATTGAGCGGCGTGCGCAACTCGTGACTCATGGTGGCGAGGAAGGCCGATTTCAGTCGGTCGGCGGATTCCGCCGCATGCTTGGCGGCGAGCAGTGCGCAATTCGTGTCGGCCAGCTCGGCGGTGCGTTCGGTGACGCGTTGTTCCAGGCGTTGGGCGAGCGCCTGTGCTTCGGCGTAGAGGCGCGCGTTGTCCATGGCGAGTGCGACCGGACCGCAGAGGTCCTCGACCAGCGCGAGCACGCGGCGAGGCGGGGTGCGGTCCTCGCGGGTGTAGAGGCAGAGCATGCCGAGGGTGCGGCCGCGCACCTCGAGCGGGAAATATGCGTGCCGGCGCACGCCCTCGGGGCATACGTTGTCGCAGGGTCGCGGCGTGGAGCCGGCGGCGGCGAGGGCGTGTCCGCATCCGCTGGCGACGGTGGCGAGGGTCGCCGTGCACGTGGTGTCGCGCAGCGGGCCGCCGTCGGCGGCGCAGGCGCTCGGGGCGCAGTCGCCGACGTGCGCGCTCACCTCGAGCAGACCCGTGGCCGCATCCCGAAGGCATGCGACGCCGCCACCGAAACCGGTGAGGGCGAGGGCGGCACGGACGAGGTCCTCGAGCAGGCGGGGTGCGTCCGGGCTGGCGGTGGCATCGCGCAGGATGCGGTTCGTGAGGGTGATTTCCTCGTTCCGTTGCGTGATCTCCGCAGTCTTTGCTGCGACTTTGCGGCGCAGCATCCAGACCCATAGCGCGCCTGCCGCGAGCAGGCCGAGCGCCAGCAGGGCGGCGCTGCCGACCCAGGCGGGAAGCACGGTCCGCGGGCTTTCGTCTTGTACCGTCCAGCGTGCGATCGAGCGGAAGAAGATCGAGTCCGGGTCGCTCTTCATCGCGACGAGGTGGCGGTCGATGGCGGCGAGCAGTGCCTTGTCGCCGCCCGTGCGTGTCGCGAAGTAGAGCCGCGAGGGGCTGAAGATGATCGCGGTGTCGGCCAGGCCGTATTGCGCGGCGTGGCGGACGCCGAAGAACCGGTTGGTGACGACCGCGTCCGCCTCGCCCGCCGCGACGGCGGCGAATGCGGCGGCGTAGTCCGGGTAGGCCTGGAGCGTCGCAGAGAGGCTGAAGTTGACGAGCAGTTGGCGGAGATTGTCCATCTGAACCGACGCGTCGAGCACCGCAATGCGCCGATTCCCCAGATCGGGCAGCGACCGGATGGGACTGCCGGGCGCCGTGTACACCTGGTTCCAGCTCGATAGCACCGGCTCGTCGTGGAAGGCGAGGCGCAGCTCGCGCTCGGCGCTGCGGGCGACATCGGGCATCAGGTCGATCTCGCCCGCTTCGAGGCGCGCGAGGCCCTCGCTCCACGAGCCGGGAACATACTGGATGTGCCAGCCCTCGCGTGCCGCGATCGCCTCCAGGATGTCCGCGAAGATGCCCTCGCCCCGTCCGTCGGCCCCGATCGCGATCTTGGGGCTGTTCTGGTACAGGCCGACACGCACCGTCTGGGCTGCCTCGAGCGCGAGGGGGAGCAGGGCGGCGAGGGTGACGAGCACGGCACGAAGAACCCGTTCTCGCCACCTGCGCGAGGCAAGGGAGGCCGGATGCTGCGGAACTGGAACCACAAATGGATCGCCCATCGTCCTGTTCTCGTCACACGGGGACGGCGCAAGCCGGATCGCGGCGGGCCGGTTGCGAGCCCCCGAGCTTTACGCGATATGAATGCTACCCATTATGGGCCACCGCAGTGCTGCGCGATAGTTCGGATTGACGTGCGGTCGGCCGGGCGCGCACCGCGCTGGCGCCTCCGGCTCGCTGTGGGATGGGCAATCGAGCGGCCGGCGCTTCGAGCGCAGCGTTCGGCCAAGGGGGCGAACCGCGTTGTCCCGACGGGTTAATATTCCCGCCGTGGTGGAGGGAAGACCAATTGAACAAGGCATTCGTGAAGGAAGATCCGGGCAACGACGAGGACGAGGAGCTGGCTCCTGCCCTGCGCCTGCCGCCGGGCAGCAAGAACTACATGACTCGGCGCGGCTATGACGCGCTGCGCGTCGAGCTCGACCAGCTCGTGCGCGTCGAGCGTCCGCGGCTGGTCGAGACGGTGGCCTGGGCCGCGGGCAACGGCGACCGCTCCGAGAACGGCGACTACATCTACGGCAAGAAGCGCCTGCGCGAGATCGACCGCCGCATCCGTTTCCTGATCAAGCGCATCGAGAGCGCCGAGGTCGTCGATCCCGAGCGCCAGCAGGGCCTGGAGCAGGTCTTCTTCGGTGCGACCGTGACCTTCAGCGACCTCGACACCGAGGAGGAGCAGACTCTGCAGATCGTCGGGGTGGACGAGGCGGACGCCTCGCAGGGGCGGATCAGCTGGATTTCGCCGCTGGCACGCGCGGTGCTCAAGGCGCGCGCCGGCGACGTGGTGCGCTTCCACAGCCCGGCCGGTGTGCGCGAGATCGAGATCGGCGCGGTGCGGTACCGGTGAGCGCGGGCGGGCTTCCCTCCCGAAAATGTTCAAGTCGGCGCCCAGGTTGCCGTCCACGTTAAGAACCGCAGCCTCGCCCGCGCGAGCGGGCTGCTCCGCAAATTCCTTTCGTGGACGACCCGACACCATGCGCTTAGATTCCCTCACCGTTGGAAGGCGCCTCGCGCTGATGCTCCTGGTCGCCCTCGGGGGACTGGTGGTGCTCTCGGCCGCCGCCCTCTTCGAGAAGCGCGACGACCTGCGCCGTGGCTACGAGCGCAACGTGCAGAGCCAGGTGGAGGTGGCGGCCGGGGTGGTGCAGCATTTCCATGCGCTCGAGCAGTCCGGCGCGCTCGACCGCGCGGCGGCGCAGGCGGCGGCCAAGGAGGCGCTGCGCGGCCTGCGCTACCAGGGCAACGAGTACTTCTTCGTCAATGACCTGGAGCTGACGATGCTCCTGCACCCGCTGCGCCCCTCGCTCGAGGGCAAGCCGGCCGACCTCAAGGACAGCACCGGCAAGCATTTCGTCCGGGAGATGGTGGCGCTCGCGCGCGAGAAGGGCGGCGGCTATGTCGACTACCTTTGGCCGCGCTCGGGCGTGGCCACCGATCCGGCCCAGCCGAAGATCACCTACGTGAAGCTGTTCCCGGCGTGGGGCTGGGTCATCGGCACCGGCGTCTATGTGGACGACATCGACACCGCGTTCAGCGCTGCCGCGCTGCGCTTCGGCGCGCTCGTGGCCGTGGTGATCGCGCCGCTGGTCATCATCGGCTTGTGGGTGATCCGCGGCGTGACCCGCGCACTCGGCGGCGAGCCGGTGTACGCGGGGGCCGTCATGAAGCGCGCCGCGAGCGGTGATCTGGCGGTCGACGTGGTGCAGCGCGGCCCGGCCGACAGCCTGCTGGGTAACCTCTCGGCCATGCTCTCGCAGTTGCGCGCCATGGTCGGCGCCATCGGCGGCAGCGCCTCGCGCCTGGGGGCGAGTGCGCGCGAGATCCATGATGCGTCGCGCTCGGTGTCCGAGGCCTCGATCTCGCAGACTGGCGCGACCGCCTCGATCGCTGCCGCGATCGAGGAGATGACCGTGAGCATCGAGCAGATCTCCGACAGCGCGCGCTTGGCCGAACAGCATTCGAGCACCGCCGCCGGGCTGGCCGACGAGGGCGCCGGCAAGGCCGAGCGTGCCGCGCGCGAGATGCAGGCCATCGCCGCGCGCGTGGGCGACGCGGCGCAGAAGATCCAGCAGCTCGTGGCGCGCGCCGACGAGGTCGGCACGATCGCCAACGTGATCAAGGAGATCGCCGGGCAGACCAACCTGCTCGCGCTCAACGCGGCGATCGAGGCCGCGCGTGCCGGCGAGCAGGGGCGCGGCTTCGCGGTGGTGGCCGACGAGGTGCGCGGGCTGGCCGAGCGCACCGCGGTGGCCACCGTGCAGATCGAGAAGGTGATCGAGGGCATCCAGAACGAGACCCGCGCCACCGTGGGCGCGATGGCCGAGGTGTCCAGCCAGGTCGATGGTGGCGTGGCGCTGGTGGGCGACGCCACCGACTCGCTGCACCGCATCCGCAGCACCGCGGGTGACGCGCTCGAACGCATCCGCGAGGTGGCCTACGCCACCGGCGAGCAGAGCAGCGCCTCCACCGAGATCGCCCGCCAGTTGCAGACCATCACCGAGATGGCCGATGACACCTCGGGCTCGATGCAGAGCGTGGTGGTCGCGGCGGAGCAGCTTCAAGGCCTGGCCGCCGAGCTCGACGCCCTGGTCGGACGCTTCCGCTGCTGACCTGGGGCGCGGCGGCGCTTGAAATCCGCCACCGCGCCCCCAACTGCTGCTGCGTTTCGACAACCTCCGACGGAGCAGCTTCCAATGTCCGAAGTCCACAACCCTTCCCAGTCCGCCTCCCAGACGCTCGCCTTCCAGGCCGAGGTGAAGCAACTGCTTCACCTGATGATCCACTCGCTGTATTCCAACCGCGAGATCTTCCTGCGCGAGCTTGTCTCCAATGCCTCAGACGCGTGCGACAAGCTGCGCTTCGAGGCGCTCGACAACGGCAGCCTGTACGAGAACGACGGCGAGCTGAAGATCCGCATCGGCTTCGATGCCGAGGCCAAGACCGTCACCGTGGCCGACAACGGCATCGGCATGAGCCGCGACGAGGCCATCGCCCACCTCGGCACCATCGCCAAGTCGGGCACCAAGGAGTTCTTCGGCAAGCTCACCGGCGACCAGAAGAAGGACGCCCACCTCATCGGCCAGTTCGGCGTGGGTTTCTATTCGGCCTTCATCGTCGCCGACAAGGTCACCGTGGTGTCGCGCCGCGCCGGGCTCCCCGCCGAGCAGGGCGTGAGGTGGGAGTGCTCGATGAGCGGCGACGAGGCCGGGGCCTACACCGTCGAGGCCGTCGACAAGCCCGCCCGCGGCACCGAGATCACCCTGCACCTGCGCGAGGGCCAGGAAGACCTGCTGTCGTCGTGGAAGTTGAAGAGCCTGATCCGCAAGTACTCCGATCACATCGTGCAGCCGATCGTGATGAAGAAGGAGGAGTGGAACGAGGAGCAGAAGGCGCAGGTCGTGACCGACGAGGATGAGACGGTCAACCAGGCCAACGCGCTGTGGACGCGCGCGAAGAACGACATCACGGACGACGAGTACACCGCCTTCTACAAGCACGTCGCCCACGACTTCGAGGACCCGCTGGCGTGGACGCACTCGCGCGTCGAGGGCCGCCACGAATACACCAACCTGCTCTACATCCCGAAGAACGCGCCCTTCGACCTGTGGGACCGCAACGCCAGGCACGGCATCAAGCTCTATGTGAAGCGCGTCTTCATCATGGATGACGCCGAGAAGCTGATGCCGACCTACCTGCGCTTCGTGCGCGGCGTGGTCGACTC
>JAEUNQ010000086.1 GCA_016790365.1 Thauera sp.
GCCCACCAGCCAGCGCCAGGCATGATTCACCATCAGGTAGAACCCGTGCAGCGCCCCCCAGACCACGAAGGTCCAGCCCGCGCCGTGCCAGAGCCCGCCCAGCACCATCGTTACGAACAGGTTGGCGTGGCGCCGCAACGACCCCTTGCGGTTGCCGCCCAGCGCGATGTACAGGTAGTCGCGCAGGAAACGGGACAAGGTCATGTGCCAGCGCCGCCAGAACTCGGAGATGCTGCCCGCCTTGTAGGGCGAATCGAAATTGAGCGGCAGCTTGACGCCGAACATGCGGGACAGGCCGATCGCCATGTCGGAATACCCGGAGAAATCGAAGTAGAGCTGGAAGGTGTAGGCCAGCGCGCCGCCCCAGGCGTCGAGCAGGCTGAGCGCCTGCCCGGCCTCGGCGGCCTGGAACACGGCGTTGGCGTGCGGCGCGATACCGTCGGCGAGGACCACCTTCTTGAAGATGCCGAGCCCGAAGATCGCCAGCCCGACCGCGATGTTCTCCCAGTCGAGCCGGTACGTGGAGGGTTGTGCGAACTGCGGCATCATCTCGCGATGATGGAGCACGGGCCCGGCGATCAAATGCGGGAAATAGGTCACGAACAAGGTGTAGTGGACGAAGTTGAACTCCCTGGCCTCGCCCCGCCACGCATCGACCAGGAAGGCGATCTGGGTGAAGGTGAAGAAGGAGATCCCCAGCGGGAGCACGATGGCGTCGAAATGCCAGTGGCCGTCGAACACGACGCGGGCGCTGTCGGCGAAGAAGTTGAAGTACTTGAAGTAGCCGAGCAGGAGCAGGTTGGCGCCTACCGCGAAGACGAGGAACGCCCGCCGACGCTCGCCCGGCGGGCGTGCCGATTCCCGCGCCAGGCGGATGCCCATGCCGTAGTTGAAGACGATCGAAGCACCGAGCAGGCCGAGGTAGACGGGGTTCCACCAGCCATAGAAGAAGCAGGACGCCGCCGCCAGCCATACCGCGGCGATACGGTGGCTCGTGGCGGCAAGCCAGAAGAAGCCGACCAGCACGATCGGCAGGTAGAGATAGATGAACTCCGGCGAGTTGAACAGCATCGTTCAGCCGCGCAGACAGTTTCGGGTCCGCTCGGCCACCGCCTGCCAGCTCAGCGACTGGCGCACGCGCGCGAGCCCCGCCTGCCCCATCGACTCGAGCAACGATGGGTCGCCGAGCAGGCGCGCGAGGGCGGCAACCAGTTCGGCCTCGGCGCTCGCATCGACACGCAGACCGGTCACGCCGTCGAGCACGGCCGAGCCGGTGCCGCCGGCACGCCCGGCGATGGCCGCCTTGCCGCAGGCCGCCGCCTCGATGAACACCATGCCGAAGCCTTCGGTGTCGCCGCCGATCTCGCGATTTGCCAGGACGAAAACATCACACGCGTTGTACCAGCGCGGAAGATCCTCCATCGGCACGTGGCCAAGCCGATGGACGCGGTCCACGACCCCCGCCTCCTTCGCCACGCCATCGAGGTAATCGGCGTCCTCGCCGATGCCGACGATGGCCAGATGCACGTCGAAGCCGTGCGCGCGGAGCGCCGGCAGGCTGCGGATCAGCGTGTCGAAGCCCTTGCGCCGGCTCAGCCGGCCCACCGAGAGAACCAGCTTCGACGCCGCCCCCAGGCCAAGACCTGCACGCAGATCGTCGGCACGCAGGCCGGGGCGAAAGCGTTCGGTGTCGACACCGGGATGAATGAGCACGATACGCCCGGCGCTGACGCCCATGCCGATCAGCGTGTCCCGGGTGAAGTCGCTGTTGGCGATCACCTTGTCGGCATGCCGCAGCGCAAAGCACATGGCCTTGTACTTGTTGCCCTTCCCCCAGCCGGTGAGCTCTTCTCCATGGGCGTAGATCACGACCGGCCGGAAGGTGAGGCGGGCAACGAGCCAGGCCACCAGTCCCTCGGGCAAGGCCCGCCCGGCATGAACGGCATCGATACGACGGGTGACCGCCAGCCGCAACGCGGTGAAGAAGAACTTCGCGTACATCAGCAGCGACTCGGGCTTGAGCCAGGGTACGCGCTGCAGCGCCAGGCGGTGGATGGTGTTGGGGTGGCTGCGATCGTGTTCGGCCGCACCCGGCACATCGGCAGTCACGATGTGGATCTCCTTGCCGCCGAGTCGGCGATACACCTCGTCGAACCAGACGGCAGTACCCCCCTTGGTCGGCAGGAAAAGCTCGGTAAGAACCAGATAGCGATCTGTCATTGCGATTTCCATTTTTTGCCACCGAATGCTAGCACCACGCCAGCGCGCTGCCGGCGACAGGATTCACACTCTCGACAGGATCCGGACCAGGGGCGGCAGCACGAATCTCAAGCCGGACAGTTTCAGGGCACGCACCAGGACGGGCTCCGCAAGCAGGCGGCGCAGGAACACGCAGAAACGCCGCAGCCTTCCCGTCAGCAAGAATGGACTTCCAGGAAGATGCATGGCTTCGGCGAGTGCGGCCGTGCTCAGAAAACGGATGTCGGGATGGCGTTGCCGTAAGCCTTCGAGCGCGCGGCCGAGCTCGGCAAGGCAAGCCTCGCGGACTTCCGGGGCAGCGATGAAGCTCTCGCGGTGCGTCTCCAGCAAGGTCGGGCGGGCCACTGCGACGTGCTCGTCCACCGCCCTCCAGACTTGCTCGGCCCGGTGGCCGCGAATCGGTTCGAAATAGACGTCACGCACCACGTATCCCACGCCACCCGATCCGGGTTGGCCATTCAGGATCCGACTCGACGCGGGCAGCAGACGGCCATCCGCGGCGCGCCCTTCGTAGCGGCGACCGCAGGTGACGACCCAGCGCACGCCGGAATCCGCCCACGCACGCTCGACCACATCGTCCCACACGAAGGTGTTCGGGACCGCAACCTCCGGCGCATCCCCGAAGACCCTGCGAAACAACACGGCTTCCTCGATCACCGCGGCCCGGATCTCCGCCTCCTGCAGTGCCCGGCTGGGCAGCACCGCGGCATCCACCCAGCGGCTCTGCAACGCCGGGGGCAAGGCCTCGCTACGCGCGCCGGGGTCTGCCAGCCAGGCACGCAGGCCGGCATCGCGGCGTGCCTGGCCGAGCAGGGAGTCCGGCCAGCAGTGCTCGAGCCCATGGCGTTGGAGTGCGAAGACCCCCTCGGCGCACCCCCGCATGATCGCTGCCACGATCGGTGCGTAGCGTGGCTCGTCGAGCGTGCTGCGATGGTAAGCACCACAGTCGTCCGCCAGGATGGCAGCCCCATCCGGCTTGCCGAGGACGACGCCGAGGGTCATCACCGGAGCGCCTCCAGCCGAATCGCGGATCCCGGCGAGCAGCCCTGTGATGCGATCCAGCACCTCGGCATCCTCGACCGGCCCCGGGCCCCAGTCGTCGCTCTCGACGATCACGACCGGCGCAGCGAGGGCCGGTTCGCGCCACAGCCGGATCAACGTCCGTGCATGGAACAACCACAACAGTCCGCAACCCCCGGCGAACCAGAACAGAGGAACCAAGGAAAGAGTTGACATCGATCTCGCCGCTCGTATTTGGGCCGAGCCCGTATCCCTAGAAATCGAAATAGATGAACTTCTGCGTCGGGCCGCCGAACATCACAAGCAGCAGTACGAATGTCGCATAGGCCGTGCCGCGAATCGGGAACGGCACCCGCCACCACCAGGCGACGCCGGCTCGTCGAAAGCCATCGACGATACGCGGCTCGGCCAGGACGAGCACCACGGTGAGCAGGACCCCGACGATCTCGTACATGCGCACGGGCGCGAGCACCGACGGCTGCGCCATGCCGAGCATGGCCGCACAGATCTGCCAGGCATGGTCGAAACCGGGCGCGCGAAAGAACACCCAGGTGAAGTGCACCGCAACAAACATCGTCGGCCAGCCGAGCAGCGAGATCAGTCGATCGATCCTGTAGCCCTCGCGTATCTCCAGCAGTCGAAGTCCGCCATTCAGCAGCCGATGGAGCACCAGCAGGGCGCCGTGAAGGAAACCCCAGAACACGAAGGTCCAGTTCGCGCCGTGCCACAAGCCACCGAGAAGCATGGTCAGCATCAGGTTGCGGTAGGTGTTGAACTGCCCCTCCCGGTTGCCGCCCAACGATACATAGAGATAGTCCCGCAGCCAGCGCGACAGCGTGATGTGCCACCGACGCCAGAACTCGGATGGATTCCGGCTGATATAGGGGAACTGGAAATTGAGCGGCATGACCACGCCGAACATGCGTGCCAAGCCAAGCGCCATCTCGCTGTAGCCCGAGAAATCGAGATAGATCTCCATGCCGAAGGCGACCGTCGCCAGCCAGGCGCGCATGAGATCGAGCCGCTCGGGATGCGCATAGAGGTCGTCGACCACGGGGGCAAGGTTGTCGGCGAACAAGGCCTTCTTGATCAGCCCCCCGGCGAATATGAAGGCACCGACGCGCAAGTTGTCCCACGCAATCGGCTTGAGCGCCTGCAGTTGGTCGACGAGTTCGTGCACATGCAGGATCGGACCAGCGATCAGTTGCGGGAAGAAGGTCACGTAGAGGCACCAGTCGCGGTAACCGATCTCCTTGGTGCAGGCACCGCGGTACACGTCGATCATCGCACTGAGCATCTGGAACGTGTAGAAGCTGATGCCCAGCGGCAGCGCCCAGTCGATCCATGACGGGCGGGCGACGGCGACCTCACCGCCCGCTGCGTTCGCCACCCAGAGCATCGATTCGATCAAGAGCCCGAGGTACTTGAATCCAGCCAGGACACCCAGGTTGATCGCGATGACCGCGATCATCAACGTGCGCGAACGGGTCCCGAGCATCCACCGGTAGGCATACCAGTTCGCGGTGACCGAAAGCCCGATCAGAAGCAGGTACACGGGTTTCCAGCTCGCGTAGAAGAGGATGCTCGCCGCGAGCAGCACGCCCGCCCGCTGCCCGGACGTGCGCGCCCCGGCATACACCGCCAGGACCGCGATGAAGAAGACGATGAAGCTGGCGCTGCTGAAGATCATGGCCCGGTCACCCGCTGGATCTCGGCCGCCGGCGACCCGGCGAGCGCGGCACCGAGCGCGGCGCTGAAGCGCTGCGCCCCATGGTCGTTGAGATGGCCGGCATTGACGAACTCGGCTGGCACCATGCGACGCTCCGGCGCGAGAGCGAACAAGGGAATCCCTCGTTGCTCGAGGGCCCGGCGCACGGCAAGGTAGGGGGCGGCCGCAGGATGCTCGGGCTCGAGGTAGAGCACTTTCCGGTTCAACAGCGGGGGGAACACCACCGCAATCGCCACCCCTCTTTTCCGGAACAGATCGACCAGCCTGAGCAGGGCCACTACCTCCGCATCACTTGGGGGAGCGGTCGAGCCGGCCTCCTGACGCGCCACCTGCCCGGCATCCTGCTGCCCACCGAAACCGGGTCGGTAGCCCTGGCGATCCGCGGCGGCGCCTCCGGCCGGCTCGAGCCCGGAGTGAAGGGCCTGGAAGAACTGCAGAAGCTTGGCCGGTTCGCGCAACTGCTTGAGGTTGTCCGCATAACCCCAAAGCCTGATGCGGGTTCGCAGGAATGCCTGCAAACCGTGGTCCCACAGCAGCGGTGCGACGAAGAAGACCTCGTAACCCAGGGCGTCTCCACCCTGGAGCAAGGACTCGTCAATGCCGATAAGTACGTTCCCGATGCCCGCCGGCCCGAGCAAGCCTCTTTCATCAAGGCGCTGGGCGATCCCGAGCAATGCCGTCGCACCGGCACCGGGCAAGCCGAGATTGAACATGCTCGGCCCCGTAGGCAGGGCACGTGCCACGGTACGGGGATCGATGGCGTTATCGACACGACTGTTGCCGAGGACAAGCCACTGTGGCGTGTCGTGCTCGACATGCAGCACCTTCTCGAACGCACGGCCGACAGCAAACACCGCACGCAGCCGATACATGAAAGCGTCGGAGTGCAACAGCGCCTCCGCGCCGGCGAGCATCACCACGGCAACGACTACCCCGAGCCCTGGCAGGCCGATGCTTCGCCAGATTTCCATCCTGCTTCCCATAAGCCCATCCCGACGTGATCCGCACCGCACTTGCTTTCGTTCACCTCGGCTACCATTGGGGCATTCCGACGAGCCAGAGCATTCTAGAGCGATGACGAAACGACGAGTACTGTGCGGCTGGGTGAATTTCAACGAGCGTGTCGCAGCGCACGACCCGCTGCCCGCGATGCTGGCTGCCGAAGGACTGGGGTTGACCGACGTCCAGGTCCAGGCGAGCGAAATCGGCATGGTCGCGGGTACATATCCGGCCTGCACCACCGCGACCGACCTCGCGACAGGCTGCATGGCGGCGGTCCTTGGCCGCCCGCGCTGGCTCGACGCAGAACTGCGCGAGCGGGCAGAAACCGGAGGTCACGCTTCCGCTGCGCTCGCCGCCTGGCGCAAGGCCGGCGACGGGATCCTGAACATCCTGCGTGGCAATTTCGCCCTCGTCCTGATCGATACCCGCAAACGCTGCGTAACGCTTGCAATCGACCGCACCGGGATCGAGCGTCTGTGCTTCGCGCACGTCGGTGACGCGCTGGTATTCTCGACCAGCGCCCGCGCAGTCGCCCGCCACCCGCTGACCGCGGCAACGGTGAACCGGCAGGCACTCTACGAATATCTCTACTGCCACATGGTACCTAGCCCGGATACCGCGTTCACCGGCGTCGAGAAGCTCCTTCCCGCCGAATGCGCGAGCTTCGCCGCTCACGCGCCGGCGAAGCGCTCCTTCTACTGGCAACTGGCTTACGATGCGGATGGCGGTGCCGACGACGCTGCGCTGCGGCAGCGTTTCCTGGACTTGACCGAACAGGCGGTGGCGCGCCAATACGACATCGGGCAACCGACCGGAGCCTTCCTGTCCGGTGGCACGGACAGCTCGACCGTAAGCGGCATGCTCGGCAAAGTCGCCGGCGTTCCGGCCAAGACCTTCTCGATCGGATTCGAGGCCGAAGGCTTCGACGAACTCGAATACGCGCGCATCACCGCTCGGCATTTCGGCACCGAAGCGAACGAGTACTACGTCACCGCGGACGATCTGATCGAGGCGATGCCCTTGATCGCGGCCGCCTACGACGAGCCCTTCGGCAACGCGTCGGCCGCGCCCACCTACTTCTGCGCAAAGATGGCGCGCGAGCGAGGCATCGACGTGGTGCTCGCGGGGGACGGCGGCGACGAATTCTTCGGCGGCAACGAGCGCTACGCCAAACAGGGAGTTTTCGAGCACTACCACCGGGTACCGTTACCGCTGCGCAGACTGCTCGAGCCGATGTTGATCGACTTTCCCCTCGGGCAGTCGATCCTGCCGATACGAAAGGCTCAGAGCTACGTCAGGCAGGCCCGCATTCCGCTGCCCGACCGCATGGAAACCTACAACTTCCTGCATCGCAGCCCGCTGCAGGACATCTTCGAACCGGAATTTCTCGCCTCGGTCGATACCGACCGGCCGCTCCAGCTGGCGCGCGAGGCCTACTTCCGCTGCGCCTCGCCGGAGATGGTCGAGCGCATGATGCACCTCGACCACAAGATCACGCTTGCCGACAACGATCTGCGCAAGGTTACGCGCATGTGCGAGGCGGCAGGCGTGGAGGTGCGTTTTCCGCTACTGGATGACGACCTCGTCGAGTTTTCCGGGCATCTGACGCCGCGGCAGAAGGTGGACAAGGGACGCCTGCGCGTGCTCTTCAAGGATGCGTTGCGCGGCTTCCTGCCCGATGCGACGATCACCAAGAGCAAGCACGGCTTCGGGCTGCCGTTCGGGATCTGGCTGGAGGACCATGCACCGCTCAAGGCGCTGACGGATGACGCAATCGATAGCCTGGGGAGGCGCGGCATCGTCAGGCCCGACTACCTCGCGCTGCTGCGCCGCGAGCACGCCAGCGGTCACTCGAGCTACTACGGGGTGATGATCTGGGTGCTCGTCGAACTCGAGCTCTGGCTGCGCGCCAACACCTGAGCGCGCAGGCCGGTTCAGCCCGGCGGGGAGGCCCCCAGGCCGCGAGCCGCCACGGACGGAGTACTTCGGTGGCGTGGAGTCGCTGACGTGGAAGCTGGGAGCTGCCCCACGAGCTCCTTTTCCAGCATTGCACGCACCACCACGATGATCACGATCAGGTGGTAGAACAGGTCGAAATACTGCAGGCCCAGGAAGGAGCCCGCCGACATGTAGCCGATCAGGCTCACCTGGATCATCGCGGCGAGGTCTCGCGCCCAGGTCAGCTCCTGGTGCGGCTTCGCCATGCGGATGATCTGCGTCGCCGACCGCCAGGTGAAGACGTGCAGCAGCACGAACATCAGGAGACCGGGCCAGCCCTGCTCGCCGAGCGTGCCGAACCAGTTGCTGTGCGAGTCGGTGCCCCCGTAGCCCGTTACGGCGCGGAAGCCCCCTCCCAGCAGGCTGGAGTTGGCGATGTCGATCGCATTTCCCCAGGCGTAGATCCGCCCTTGTGCCGAACCGTCCTCGTCATAGGTCTGGATCGTGTGCATGCGCTCGAACCACTCCGGCGGCATGACGTAGAGAACGACCAGCGCCACCGGGATGATTCCGATCAGCACCCCGAGACGATTACGTGCCTTGAGGAGAAAGAACATGCCCATCGCCCCAAGTCCGACCAACGCCCCGCGTGAATGCGTGCCGATCACCGCAATCAAGGTGAGGACGGACATGGCAAGCAGCCCAAGCCTCTGCCAAGCCACCTTGAGCTGGAGCCTGACGTACCAGAGCAGGGGGACCGTCATCAACAGGGCCAGGCCGATCGAGTTGCGGTCCTCGATGAAGGAGCCTCCTGGACCGCGCACATTGTTTCCGCTGCCGCCAGTCAGGACGAAGATGCCACCCTTCACCCCGTAGAAGGCCAGCGAGAAGGCGATGACGACCACCAGCCAGTGGACCCGATCGCGGTCGCGAATCAGCATCAGCGTGACGTAAGTCATCAGCATGATCCGCCACACCTTGTCCCACTGCGGCCAGGCAAGGCCCGGATACCACGAGAAGATCGTGGTCAGGAACATCCATCCGGTAAAAATCAGCATCAGCCAGGTCTCGCGCGACCACACGATCTCCTTCTTTTCTCGCGAGAACAGGATCCCGACGAAGGTGGCGATCGCGACCATGAACGCGAACGGCATCGAGGTCGAGAAACCCCAAGCCATCCGGTGCGGATTCATGTAACTCAGCCACGACCAAGCGAGGATGCCGATCCATGGGTACCTGAGGATGAAGGGCAGCGTGCCGAACACCGCGAGGGTGACGATCAGGTCGCGCATGACACCTCCGACCCGACGACCTTGCTCAGGACATAGCGGTACTTGCCGGACCTTTCCGGCTCGATCGCACCGACCTGCTCCACGTCGATCCGCACGCCTTCACCAAGCCGAGCTGCGAGGCCGCGCGCGATGCGGGCGACAATGTCGGCGTCGAACCCGACGCCCGGCACCACCTGCACGCGCGTATGCTCCAGTGTCTCCTGCACGATGCGGAAACCAGCCACCTGCGGAAGGTCGCGCAGCACGTAGATCAGTGCCAGTCCGTGCATGACGGTGCCGTCCCGGGCGACGACGAAATCGGTGGCGCGTCCCTGGATCTCCCTCAGCATCGGCAGGCCGCGCCCGCAGGCGCAGGTCGCCGTGTCCATCACCGCCACGTCGCCGGTGCGGTAGCGGATGAAGGGGAAGTCGCCGGTGGCCAGATGGGTGACGACGATCTCGCCCGCCTGCCCGGGCGGCAGCACCCTGCCCTCGTCATCGACGATCTCCACGACGAGATCCTCGGCGGTGAGGTGCATGCCGCCCGACGGACACTGGTGGGCGATGAAGCCGGCGTCGCGCGAGCCGTAGCCGTTGGCCACCGGGCAGCCGAAGACGCGCTCGATGGCCTCGCGCTGGTGGTCGTAGAGGCGCTCGGAGGTGCAGAACGCCACCTTGATCCCCAGATCGTCCATGCGGATCCCGCGCTTTTCGGCGTGCAGCCCGATGTGGGACAGCGCCGACGGGTAGCCGAAGAGCATCTTCGGGCGGCGCGTACGGATGCGGGCGACAAAGCTGTCCAGCTTCGTCCCGGACATCTCGAAGGCGGGAAGGAGCTCGGTGCGGAACAGGCGATCGCGGATCGCACGCACCCGGTCCTGCGCGCCGAGCTCGATCGGCGAGCCCCACACCACGATCTCGGGATCGCCGATGTCGACGCCCCACCAGCGCGTGGCGCGCCACTTGGCGGCGACGTCGTGACTGACACGCTGGTTGCCGATGAAGAAGATCAGCGGCTCGCCGCTCGAGCCGCCCGTATTGAAACGCGCCAGGCCGACGGCGTCGTCGGCCTTCAAGCCCTCGGTATTGGCGCGGATCTCCGCCTTGCCCAGGAAGGGCAGGCGCTGCAGGTCGGCAAGGCTGCCGATCGTGGCGGGGTCGAAGCCGATGCGCGCGAAGCTCTCGCGGTAATAGGGGACGTGCTCGCGCGCATGCGTCAACAGCGCGCGCAGGCGGTCGAGCTGCAAGGCCTCGATGCGCTCGCGCGGCCACCACTGGCTGTCCTCCAGGCCGCGCCGGAGAGCGACGCTGTCGTGATGCTTGAGGCGCTCGTGAAGCGGGAACAGCAGGTCGGAGACCAGACGGGTATAGAGGCCGGACATTTCGTTTTCCTCCGCCTCAAGGGTTCGCGGTGCGATCCAGCATGGCCTGCAGGGGCCCGCCCATCTCGCGCGCAAAGTCATCGAGCGCAGCAATCGCGCTCGCGCGACCGCCCTCAGCGTGGGGCGCATGCAGCATGACCACCGCCGAATCGTCCCCTTCGCCACGCAGGCGGCTCAAAGCCAGGTAGACCTTGGCGAGATGATCGCTGGTGGTCCACCGGCCGCCGATCCAGTACGCATGCCGGACCACCATGCGCGCATTCGCGCTCGCCATCTCCAGCTCGCGCCACGCCTGCATCCGATCGCCGAGCTGCACCTGGACAGGGCCCGCGGCGGTCATGCGCCACACCGGGTCCTTGCTGATCAGCACGCGGTTCTCGGAATTGATCAACTCCCTGCCGGGCCCCTGGTCGCGGTAATAGCCCACATACACCCCGACCGGAACGCTCCCCGCCCGCCAGGCCGATCGGTGGGTGTCGCGCATCCCGTCGTAGCTCGGCGACCACGGCGGCAGTTCGTCCATCTGCGCCCGCTGCCACGCCCCCTGCCCATCCAGCGCGGCGAAGCGAACCGGCCCCTGCTCGACCTGACGGTCGAGATAACCGAGGACCGGCACCCACAAGCCCACCGCGACCACCGCCGCGGCCAGCCAGCCCAGGCCGCCCGCACGGGCGCCCTGCGAAACCGCGGAGCCGGCCGGGACGACCGGCGCCTGCTCCTCGTCCTCCTGCCAGCGCGAACCGATCCAGAACAGGGCCATGATGATGATGCCGAAGAAGACCCAGCCGTAGATCAGGTGATCGGCCCCTGCCGCGAGGCGGTTGTCGGTGAGGTGGCCGAGCATCACGATGCCGTAGGCGCGCAACCAGTTGGCAAGAACCGGCATGACGATCGACGCGGCCACGAAGAGCAGGCGCTTCTGCATGCTGCGGTAGTTCAGGTAGGCGTACAGGCTGCCGACGACGATCGAAGCCATCAGGTAGCGCACGCCGCTGCAGCCCTCCACCACCTGCCAGCGCCCCGAGGGGATCACCAGCAGGAAGCCTTCCGCGTACACCGGCACGCCGGAGGCACGCACCGCCCAGATGATGAAGTCGGCGGTCCACTGCATCATGGTCGGGAAGAGGAACTCGCCGATCGGCACCATGAAGAACAGGAAGCCGATCGGGAAAGCATAGGTGCGCACCACGGCGGTACCCATCACCGCCCAGATGAAGCCCACCAGCATGCCGACGAAGGCGAACTGCGACACCGCATCGACGCTGGCGAGTTCGCCGAGCAGCCAGGCCGCGCCGGCGACGAGTCCGCCGCAGATGCCGAGCAGAGAGGGCGCGATCGGCACGTGGTCGATGAAATGCCGGCGCCGCCAGACCAGCCAGGCCGAGATCGGAGCGATCACGAAACCGTGGGCGAACGTGTCCGAACGATCCCAGATGCCCACCATGGCCATGAAGGTGTCGCGATACCAGAACAGCAGCCACAGCAGCCCGAGCGCGAGCACCGTCAGGTGAAGCCTGCGCGTGCGCGGATCACCGAAGCTTGCTTCGCCGGCGTCCGTCGCCTGCAGGTGGGCCGGCATCTCGCCCGGCCGCAGGGATTGAAGCATCGCAGTTCCTTTCATGTTCATGTGGCCTTCTTCGCGGCGATCGCATCCACGTAGGCGGCGAGCAGCTCCGCGCGCACCGAACTCCAGCGATAGCGCTGCACCTCGTCCCGCCCGGCTGCGACCAGCGCGGCATGAAGACTGGCGTCGGCAAGCACCTCATGCGCGGCCTTGGCCATGGCCTGCGGATCATCGGGCGGAACCAGCATCGCCGTCTGGCGTTGCCTGACGATGAAGGGGATGCCGCCGACGTCGCTCGTGACCACCACCAATCCGCTCGCCAGTGCTTCGAGGAGGGCATTGGGCATGTTATCCACCCGGCTCGCATTGAGCATGAGATCTGCGTCACGGTAGAGCGCAGCCATCTGATCGCGGTCCAGGCGGCCGGTGAAGCGGACGCGATCGGCGACACCGAGTTCCTGCGCGAGCGCGGCAAGCGCGGCGGCTTCGGGCCCGCTGCCGGCAATCGAGAGCCGCGCGCCCGGCCAGGACTCGGACAGCAGCGCGAAAGCACGTAGCACCGTATCGTTGCCGTAGATGGCCTCGAGGTTTCGCGCCGCGATCAGAAGCGGGCCATCGACGGATCGCCGTGGAACCTCGCGGGGACGGAAGCGTTCGAGATCGACGATGTTGGCGACGATGCGCCCCGGCATCCCGTAGCGCGCGAACACCTCGAGCAGGAAGCCCGAGGGCAGCACAAGGCTCGCAGCCCGACGCAGCGTCGCGCGTACGCTCGCCGCCGATCGCGCGAGGAATGGCTCGGCCTCGCCACCACGATAATTGACCACCACCGGCACGCCGCGAAACCAGCCGATCCACACCGCCGGCGCGGCGAAGAGATGCCACGACCAACCCGAGTTCGCCATCACGTGCATCAGGTCGGCTCGCCCCGCGCCCCGCCACAAACGCAGCAGATAGGGCACGAGCCGGAAGAACGCACGCACGCCCTTGAGCCGCTCCGCCCAGGCGGGCCGGTACGGCGCGTTGACCTGCACGAGTTCGACCGCTGCACCCTCGCCGCGCAGGAGTTCGGCGAGCTGGCGGGTCTGGTTGGCCATGCCGCCGGCGGGCGGCGGTAGCGGACCGACGAGCAGGACACGCAGCGCGGAGAAATTCATGCCGCGGCGCGAGACTTCGCAACCAGGCCGCGATACACCGGCGCGTAGTTCGCCACGCTGTTCTTCCAGTTGCGCACGTCCTCGACGAAATGCCGCCCGGCCACGCGCATCGCCGGCCAGCGCTCGCGGTGGGCGAGCATGCCGTCGATCGCCTCGGCCAGCGCCTGAGCGCTGCCGGCCTTGAACAGCTTGCCGGTCTCGCCGTCGCGGATCAGTTCCTTGTGGCCACCCACGTCGGAGGCCACGAACAGCCGACCCTGGGCCATGGCCTCGAGCGGCTTCAGCGGGGTGACCAGCTCGGTGAGGCGCATGGAGTGGCGCGGGTAGGCGAGCAGGTCGATCTGATCGTAGTAGCGGCTGACGTCCTTGTGCGGCACACGGCCGGTGAAGACCACCTTGTCGGCCACGCCGAGACGCTCGGCCTGGGCCTTGAGATTGGCGTCCTGAGGGCCGCCGCCGACGAGCAGCAGGCGCAGCTCGGGGCGCCTGTGCAGCAGCGCGGGGAAGGCGTCGAGCAGCAGGTCGAGGCCTTCGTAGGCGTAGAAGGAGCCGACGAAGCCGACCACGGTCGTGCCGGCGAGGCCGAGCTGCTCCCTGAGGACGGGGTCGGCGTCGCCGGAGAGCTGGAAGGATTCGATGTCGACCGCGTTGGGGATCACCGTGACCTTGGCCGCCGGGATGCTGCGCCCGACGATGTCGGCGCGCAGGCCTTCGCAGATGGTGAAGACATGGTCGGCACGCTTGATCGCCCAGGTTTCCAGCGCCTTCGTCGCGCGGTAGCGCAGGCTGCCCTCGGAAGTGGTGCCGTGGTCGACCGCGGCGTCTTCCCAGAAGGCGCGGATCTCATAGACGACCGGGATCGCGAGCTTGCGCCCGGCACGGATGGCGGGAATGGCATTGAGCACCGGCGAGTGCGCATGCAGGATGTCGGGCCTGATCTCGACCGCGAGCTGCTCGATGCGCGCCTGCACTGCAGCGATCTGGCGCAGTTCCGCGATACCGCTGCGCGCCGGCGCCGGGATGGCGGTACGGTGAAAACGCAGGCCCTCGACCTCCTCCACCATGGACTTCGTCTCGCCCTGCTTGGGCGAGGTCAGGTGGAAGGTCTCCCAGCCGAGCGCGCGCTGCTCGCGCAGGATCGCCGCGGTACGGAAGGTGTAGCCGCTGTGCAGCGGGATCGAGTG
>JAEUNQ010000130.1 GCA_016790365.1 Thauera sp.
GCGCAGAACGCCGAGCTGCTCGCCTACATCGGCCACTACAAGGAGTGGTGGACCACCCCGGGCGCACTGATCGCCGACGACAAGCACCTGACCGTGATGCTGCACCAGTGCGACGAGGTGCTGCAGCGGGTGCGCAAGCGCGCGATGCGGGTAGGCACGAGCCTGACGCTGACCTTCAAGCTCGAGCGCCTGCGCCAGCACCTCGAGCGCATCCACGACCTGATCGCCCTGCTCGGCGAGCTGCGCACCCGGCGCGTGGTCGAGGACGCCGCGCCGCGCATCGTTCGCCTGTTCAAGACCCTGGTGCGCGCCGAGTGCCGCAAGAACATCCTCGCCGACTACTGGGGCCAGAACGTCGAGCTGCTGTCGCTGCGCATGACCGAGAGCGCGAGCCGCACCGGGGAGCACTACATCACCAGCTCGCGCAGCGAATACTTCGGCCTGTTCGCATCGGCCGCGCTCGGCGGGCTGATCATTGCCTTCATGGCCGCGAACAAGATCGTGCTGGGCAGCCAGGGCATGGCGCCGCTCAACGAGTTGCTGTCCTTCTGCCTCAACTACGGCCTCGGCTTCATGCTGATCCACATGCTCGGCGGCACGGTCGCGACCAAGCAGCCGGCAATGACCGCGAATGCGATCGCCGCCTCGATCGGCGAGGCGAAGGGCAAGACGCGCGACCTGGAGGCGCTCGCCGACCTGATCGTGCGCACGGTCCGCAGCCAGATCGGCGCCATCCTGGGCAACATCGGGGTGGCGATCCCGGTGGCGATCGGCGTGGGCATGCTGATCCACCTCGGCACCGGCAGCCACTTCATCAGCCCGGAGAAGGCGCACACGCTGCTCGACGAAATCCATCCGCTCGGTGGCGCGCTGTTCTTCGCCGCAATCGCGGGCGTCTGCCTGTTCATGTCGGGGCTGATCGCGGCCTATTACGACAACCTCTCGGCCTACAACCGGGTGCCGCAGCGGCTGACGCAGCTACGCGGCCTGCGTCGCCTGCTCGGCGAGCGCCGGCTGCACAAGCTGGCGGACTACGTCGAGCAGAACATCGGGGCGCTGGTCGGCAACTTCTTCTTCGGCTTCCTGCTCGGCGGCGCCACCGGGCTGGGTGTGCTGTTCGGCCTGCCGATCGACATCCGCCACATCGCCTTCTCGTCGGCCTACCTCGGCTACGCCTCGGCGGCCCTGGACTTCTCGATCCCGCTGACCACGGCGGCCGTCGCCTTCGCCGGCGTGCTGCTGATCGGCCTCACCAACCTGACGGTGAGCTTCGCACTGACGCTGAGCGTGGCGATGCGCGCGCGCCGCATCACCTTCGCCCAGAGCCGATCGCTCGGCGGCCTGCTGCTGCGCCGCCTGCTGCGAACGCCGCACGCCTTCCTGTTCCCGCCGCGCGCAGACGAAGCCGCGCTTGGTCCGACGCCGCCGAACGGCTAGAATGCGGGCCCCGAGTCCTCGTCATAGTTCAATGGATAGAACGGGCGCCTCCTAAGCGCCAGATCCAGGTTCGATTCCTGGTGACGAGGCCAATTCTCATCGCGCTCACGCGCCGTCGCCCGATGCCCCGCTACTCCCAGGTGCTGTTCGATCTCGACGGCACCCTGATCGACTCCGCGCCCGCGATCCTCGCGAGCTATCGCGACGCTTTTGCCAGCACCGGGCACAAGCCGGTGATCGCGATCGACGAGGGCATCGTCGGCCCGCCGCTGCTCGAAACCCTGCGCATGCTCGCCGGCACCCATGATACCGCGGTGATCGACACACTCGCGGCCGGCTTCAAGGCGAGCTACGACAGCAGCGGCTACCTGCGGACCGCAGCCTACGCCGGGGTCGACGCGATGCTGCGCCGGCTCGGCGCGGCCGGCTGCACGCTGTCGATCGCGACCAACAAGCGCCTGCTGCCGACGCGGCTGATTCTCGACCACCTGGGTTGGAGCAGCCATTTTGCGGCGGTGTATGCGCTCGACCTGTTCGAGCCGCGTCTGCCCGACAAGGCTGCGATGATCGCGCGCCTGATGCAGGACCACGGCATCGCCCATGCCGACGCGGTCTACGTCGGCGATCGTGGCGAGGATGGCGAATCCGCCGATGCCAACCACCTGCCCTTCATCGCCGCGACCTGGGGCTACGGGAGCCTGGACGCCGGGGAGATGGCGCCGCACTGGCGCGCGGCGGCGAGTCCCGCAGCGCTCGCCGACGAGATCCTCGGCGACCCCTGCCCCCCGACCGTGCTGGCGTTCTAGCGCCGACCGGCGATCAGGCGCTGCAGATACTCGACCGGAATCGCGTAGCTGATGCCGGACGGTTCGGAGAGCACCTTCTCCTTCGTCGACTTCACGAAAACCATGTTGAGCACGCCGATCACCTCGCCGCTGGCCGGATCATAGAGCGGACTGCCGCTGTTGCCCGGGTAGGCGGTGGCGTCGAGTTGGTAGACGCGGAAGGGATCGGTGGACAGGCGCCGGATGAGCGCCGGGTTGAGGTCGCGAGAATTGGCCTGCGGGATCGCGATCGGGGTGATCGCGGAGACGATGCCGCGGTGCGTGACCGGGGTCATGCCGAGCACGGCACCGATCGGAAAGCCGGTGAAGGCCACTTCCTGCCCCTCGACCACCCCGCGGCCGGCAGCGAGCCGCAACGCAGGGAGCGGCGGCCCGCTCTCCAGACGCAGCAGCGCGAGATCCTGCCCACGCTCCGTGGCGACCACGCGAACCGGCCGCACCGCCCCGGTGAGATCATCCCCGGGCAGCACGATCACGAGCCCCTCCATCCTGGCGCCGTCGACTTCTTCGGGCAGCACATGCGCGTTGGTGGCGACCAGCATCCCGTCATCGATGGCGAAGCCGGTGCCACGGAAGACGAAGGCGGGGCTGCGCGTGCGCTGGTAGGTGCCTACAGCGACCACGGAGGGCTTGACCCGGGCGAGCGTGGACACCAGATCGGCGCGTGCGACCGGAGCGATCCCAAGCACGACGGGAAGAGCCAGCGCGCAGGCCAGCAGGCGACGCCGAGCACGCATCGTCGGGCCGGGGTTCATGATTCGTGTTCCTCCTCGAGGGCCAGGCGCAGCTTGCGCAGCATCGGGCTGGGGGCGACGACGCGGCTATCGTAGGGATGTCGTTCCTGGCCCACGTGACGCAGGATCCGCTCGACGTAGGCACGGGTCTCGCGATAGGGCGGAACGCCCCGATAGCGGTCCACCGCACCCTCGCCCGCGTTGTAGCCGGCGGCCGCGAGGGCGATGTCACCCTCGAAATAGGCCAGCAACCAGCGCAGGTAGGCCAGGCCTCCGCGGATGTTCTGCTCGGGATCGTAGGGCTTGTCCACGTTGAAGCGCTCTGCCGTGGCGGGAATCAACTGCATGACGCCCATCGCATTCTTGGGGGAGAGCGCCTGCGGGTTGAGCGCCGACTCGGTCAGCCCGATGGCCAGCGCAAACTCCGGGCGGATGCCGAAATTGGGCGCGAGTTCGGCGAGCATGCGCGCGACGGCCTGGCGTGCAGCCGGCAAGCGCGCGATCAGCGCTTCGACCGGCCAGCGCTGCACGATCTGGCTGGATGGAGTGTGCAGGCATTCAGGCACCGCACCGGTGTATTCGCCGGTGTAGCGGAGCATGCGCGCCGCGTGTTCGTCGCCCTTGGCTGCCGCCATGGCGAAGAGCGTGCCGGCAAAATCGTCATTGCGTTCCACTCCACGCCCGTTCGCATACATCCAGCCGAGCGCATACATGCCCTCAGTGTCGCCGAGACGGGCGGACTCGCAATACAGGAGGGCAGCATAAGCCTGGTCGCGCGGCACGCCCTCGCCGTGCTCATAGGCCAGTGCCTCGGTGGCGAGATAGCGCGCCTGCTCGGCGAACGCACGCGCGAAAGCGCCCTCTCCGGCGGCGGCGGGACCGGTCCATGCGAGCGCAAGCACCAGCCCCAACGCCTTCGGAAGGCGCCGGAACCGTGGCCTCGGGGCACCTTCGCGGAAATTTCCGCACCTTGTCGTGTTCATGCTTATTTATCGCACACGCTGCACACGATCGCCACCTCGGCACCCGGGCTCAGAGACCCGCTTGCAGCGCGCGCGCCTCCTGATGAATCGGGGTACCGTCCTGCAGGCGCGGAAGCAGCGCGTCGAGCTGGGCGCGGGCCTCGTCCTTGCGTCCGGCCTTCACCAGCGCCTTCGCAAGGTTGAGTTGAAGGGGCAGCAGGTCGGGACCGATCGAGACCGCGCGTCGCAGGTTCGCGAGGCCTTCTTCGACCTCGCCTCTGGCCACCTGGATGGTGCCCACGGTATCGATGATCGCCGGGTTGTCGGGTGCAAGCATCAATGCCTGCTGGGCGTACATCAGCGCCTTCGGATGCTTGACCTCGTTGGCAGCCCAGGCCAGGTTGTTGAGGATGATGGGGTTCTGCGGCGCCATCTCGGACATGCGCGTGAAGATCCCGACCGCATCGGCGTGGCGGCCTTCGCTCAACGCCAGTTCGCCCAGATGGGCGCGCAGCACGAGATCCGTCGGATTGTCCTTGAGCCACCCTTGCGCCATCCGGCTTGCATCGGCCTTGCGGTCGGCACGGATGAGGGCCGAATGCAGGCGCACCGCCGCCGATCCGCCACCCTTTCGCTCGAGCGCCTTGCGGTATGCCTCCGCGGCATCGGGCCACTGACCGCTCACCGCGTGCACGTCCCCCTCGAGCAGGTAGCCCGCGGGCAGGTCGGGCTTGCGCGACTGCGCCTCGCGGGCAAGACGCAAGGCCCCCTGCTGGTCCTTGCGCTGAAGAGCCAAGGCCATCATGCGCTGACGGACATCCATTGAATCGGGGGCGATGGCCAGGGCCTTGCGCAAGGCCTGCTCCGCCGCCTGAGCATCCATCAGCGCACCGTGCATCTCCGCGAGCGCGACCAGAGGAAGGGGCGACTCGGGCAACAAGCCGACCAGACGATTGAGCGCAGAAATCGCCTGCTGACTGTCCCCTGCAGCGAACTGCACGCGCGCCAGCGCCTCGATCACGCGCGGGTCGTTCGGGTGTGCGGACGCGAGTTTCTGCGCCATCCGCAACGCCTCCGCAGATTGCCCCTCCGACAGATGGTGCTGGATGATCGCCAGCCCCACGACCGGGGCGCCGGGCGAGACCGCTTCGGCACGCTCCAGCGTCCCCAGAACCTCGATCGGCGCTGCTCCTGTGAGACGCTGCATGTCGGCGAGCGTCAGCAAGGCCTCGACGCTCTTCGGATCACGATCCACCACGGCCTTGATCCGCCCGATCGCCACGTCGGGACGACGCTCGGCAAGATCGAGCCGGGCCAGATTGACTGCCGCCGCCATGTAGGTCGGCTGCCTGGCGAGAGCCTTTTCGAATGCGGCCCGCGCGGCGGCGATATCGCGCGTGGCGAGCATCAAGCCCCCGCGCAGGTTGTGCACAAGCGCGTTGTCCGGCTGCTTGCGCTCGAGTTCGGCCTGCGCGGCAAGCGCCTTGTCCGCTTCGCCCCGGCGCAGATGACCCACGACGAGGGCGAGATCCGCCTGGATGGCATCCTCGTCCATCCTGGAGGCACGCTCGAGCTCGGCAAAGGCAGCGTCGGCGTCCCCGCCGGCCATGCGTGCGACGCCGAGTCGCGTGCGCGCGCGTGCATCCTCGGGCGCCGCCGTTGCAGCCAGTTCGAAGTAATTCTCGGCGCGCTCGAAGTCCCCGTTCGCGATGAACACCTGTCCGGCCAGACCGAGCAGGCGCGCGCTCGGCTGCGGCATCTGCAGGATGGGCTGGATGAGCTCGAGCGCCCGCCTCGCTTCACCTGTCGCAAGATGCGAAGCCACGAGCGCCTGGCGCGCGACCAGATTGCCCGGTGCGGCCTGAAGCACGCGATCGAGATGGGCGCGCCCGATCGCATGATCATTGAGGCGAAGTTGCACGACGCCGACGAGCAACTCGGCGGCGAGGAGACCCGGCGCCTCCTTGAGCACCTGCATCAGCGCGTCGCGCGCCTCCGCGAGCCGATTCTCCCGATAATCCCGCAGCGCCACCAGGTAACGCGTGAACGGATGCTTGCCCACTGCCGACTTCATCGCATCGAGTGCGGCGTCGGCCTCGGCAACGGCATTCTGGCGGAGCAACAGAGTGACGAGCGCGTAGTGGCTGGCGACCGTGCCCGGCTGCAGCCGCACGGCCTCGCGCAACGCTGCGATCGCCCCCGGCAGGTCGCCACGCCCGGCAAGCAGATCGGCGAGCAGCGCGTGCGCTTCTGCGATCTGCGGAGCACGGGCGATCACCTGCCGCACGGCCTCCTCCGCTGCCTGCAGGTCGCCCTTGATCGCGGCAGTCCGCGCGAAACCGATCCGCGCCCCGTGCTCCTCGGCGTTGGCCTCGAGCGCCTCAAGATAGGCCGACTGCGCCTTGTCGACGTCCCTGCGCGCCAGATGCGCATCGCCCAATGCCGTGTGGACGATGGCGACGGTCGCCGGCTCGCTCACCCGCGGATCGCCGAACTCTGCGAGGACCCTGTCGAACTGACCGGCGCGCACCAGCGCCGGGGCGAGCTCGGCGGCAACCGTGTCGCGGGCATACCCGAGCTCCATCGCGCGCTCGAGTTCCTTTACCGCTCCGGTGACATTGCCTTGACGAAGGTTGATCCGGCCAAGGAGAAAACGGGCCTCGGCGATGTTTGCGTCTTCCTGGAGGGCATTCTTCAGCTGGATGCTGGCGGCATCGAAGTCCTGCTTCGCGATGTAGGACTTCGCCGAGGCGAGCATCTGCTCGGGCGTCTCACCGCAGCCAACCAGAACGAGGGCCGAAAGCGCGGCCGCAGCGATCCCCCGGATGGGACCGGACCAGCGCGCGTGATGGCGATCGATGCGATTTTCGCTCACGAACCATTCTCCTTCTTGAGGCCGAAACGACCGAGCAGATCATACAGGGAGGGCCTGCTGACACCGAGGATCTCGGCGGCACGGGCAATGTTGCCGTTGGTGCGGGCGATGACCTTGAGCACGGCGGCGCGCTCGGCCTCCTCCCGAACCTGGCGGAGGTTGAAGATCGACAGATCCTCGTCTCCGACCGCCAAGCCGAGATCCTCGGCCGAGATGCACTCGCCGTCAGCCATGATCACCGCGCGCTTGATGCAATTCTCGAGCTCGCGCACGTTACCCGGCCAGCGATGAGCCTCGATGGCGGACAGCGCATCGTCGGCGAGCATCGGCGTGCGGCGCCCGTTCTCCTTCGCAAAGCGCTGTGCGAAGGCATGCGCGAGGTAGGTCGCATCCCCCTCGCGTTCGCGCAAGGGCGGAATCTCGATGACGATCTCGGCCAGCCGGTAGTAAAGGTCTTCACGAAAGACACCGGCCTGGATCTGTGCCTTGAGATCACGATGAGTCGCGCAGACGATGCGCACATCGACCGGAATCTCCTCGCGCCCGCCGATACGCTCGATCGAGCGCTCCTGCAGGAAGCGGAGCAGCTTGGCCTGCAGTGCCAGCGGAAGGTCGCCGATCTCGTCGAGGAAGAGCGTTCCCCCGCTGGCAGTCTCGATCTTGCCCAGGGTCTGCCTCACCGCGCCGGTGAAGGCGCCCTTCTCGTAGCCGAAAAGCTCGCTCTCGAGCAGGGCGTCGGGAATCGCGGCGCAGTTGATCGCCACGAAGCGCTCGCGGGCGCGCGACGACAGCATGTGCAGACCACGCGCCAGAATCTCCTTGCCGGTGCCGCTCTCGCCGAGCAGCGCGACCGTGGCCGATGCCGAAGCGAGCTTCTCGATCGTGCGGCAGATCTTGAGCATGCCGGGGTCCCGGGTGAGCAGCCCCGACATCGGGCTCCCCTCGAGGGCTGCAAGCCGGGCATTCTCCATCTGCAGGTCGTGCATGCGGAAGGCACGTTCGATGGTGAGGTTGAGCAGTTCGGGCTCGAAGGGCTTGGCGAAGAAGTCGTACGCCCCCAGTCCAACTGCCTTGACCGCGTTCTCGCGGTCGTGCTGGCCGGTAAGGACGATCACCTTGGTCTCGGGTGCCAGGGTCAGGATCTCGCGCAGCAGCTTGAAGCCCTCGCTCACGTCGTCGGGCGCCGGGGGCAGGCCGAGGTCCATCGTGACCACCGCCGGCTCATGCTTGCGCAACTGCGCGATCCCGCTCTCGCGGTCGCTCGCAGCAACGGTCTCGCAGGCGTCGAATGCCCAGCGCATCTGCTTTTGCAGCGCGGGATCGTCCTCGACGATCAGGAGGGTGCGCCGCTTGTCTTGCGTAGAATTCACTGTCTATGTGCCCATCGCGGTAGGTTGCCCGTCCTCGCGCCGGATGTGGGGGAGTTCGATCGTGACGCGGGTTCCGCGTCCGAGCTCGCTGTCGTAGCGCAGCGCGCCGCCGATCTCTTCGAGATACTGCCGGGTCTCGTAAACACCGATCCCCATCCCGCTCGACTTGGTGGTCTGGAAGGGGCGCGAGAGTCGTTCGCGGACGAACTCTGGGCTCATCCCGCAACCGTTATCCTCTACGACCACGTGTGCCCGCCCGTCCGTTCCGGCTGCGAGAGTCAGAAGCACCTTACCATCCTGTGTCGTGGCATCCAGTGCATTTTGCACGACATGACCGATGATTCTCTCGAGCCGCTGCGGATGGGCGCTGACCTCGACCGGCCCTGCATTCCCCAGGGAGAGTTCGAGCTCCGGCAACTGGCCATGCTTGGACTCGCAGACCGAGCGCAGCAGGGGCTGCAGGTCCACCGCCCTCGGCGGATCGATCGAGCGCTTCTCCTGCAGTTGCGTCATCAGCCCGCGCATGCGCGCCTCGACGTTCGCGACCGTATCCAGCATGTCCTGCTGGAACTCCGGATTGTCGCGGTGTCGCTGTGCGTTCTTGAGCATCAGCGAGAGCTGGGCGACGAGGTTCTTGAGGTCGTGCACCACGAAGGCGGACATGCGGTTGAAGGAGTCGAACTTGCGCGCTTCCAGCAGCGCCTCCGCCGCGAGCATGCGATCCAGATAACCGGCAGCCTGGCGCTGAGCCGTCTTGAGGAGATCGAGCACTTCCCAGTCGATGTCGAACGGAGTTCGTGGCGAGCCGAGCACGACAAAGCCGATCAGACGCTCGGCGGTCTGCAGCGGGATGACCAACCACGCTTCGTCGAGCCGCGACAGCCAGTCGGGCAGCACGAGCCCTTCGTAGCGTCCGGGTTGCACACGGTATTCCTCCAGATTGATGACCCAGCCGCTGCGTGCGAGAAAATCGCACAGCGGCGAATCCAGGGCCTCGACCACGTCGAGCGGAGCCTGGTTGAAGCGCGAGTGCGGCCTGCACTTTCCGTACGCATCAGCAAGCCACAGCGAACCGCCGGGACTCTCGACGAGGTCGGACAGCGCCTTGATCACGGATTGGCCAAGATCGAGGCTACGGTCGACCGTGGACAGAGCCTGGGTGAAGCGCAGCCATTCGCTCCGATAGTCGTACCGGTACGGAAACAGGTGCTTGCTGATGAACACGCGCAGGCGGGCCCGGACCGCGCCCGAGAACAACAGCGCGCCAAGAAACACCAGGCCGGCGAAGAGCAACGCCATCTGCAGCGCGCGCCCCCAGTCGCCGCCGAAGAAACGCACGTAATAGGCCGCGCCGGCAATCACGAGTAGGTACAGGCCTGCCCCGGCGAGCGCGGTCGAATGAAAGACGATCTCCCGCGAGACGGACATCCGCAGCGTCCAAGAGGGGCTGCGCGTGCCAGCAATGGCGATCAGGGGGATCAGCAGGGCATGGGCGATGCCACGCGCCGCCCACACATCCGCATCGATCCGCGAGAAGAGCAAGGCGTCGGCAAAGAGGTAAAGCTCGAAGATGTAGCCCGCCGCCAGCGCCAGGCAAAGCGGCTTCAGGCCCCAGCGCGAGGCCGAAGGCATGCCGCGGTAGAGTTGTTCGACGAGCATGAGCCCGACGATGGCGTGTGCCAGCCACGCAACGATGGCCGGAACGATCGGCAGCAGCGGCACGATCCCCGCCGCCTCGAGGGCCAGCGCGAGGATCTGCACCATCACCACCGCGAGCGCCGCGTACGCGGGCCAGCGCATCCACCGCCCCCACAGGGGCCGCGAAAGCACGATCAGGAACACGTACCAGGCGCCCCCCCTGATCACGTCGAGGGCGATGGCGATGGTGCCGGCAAACGGCATCCCGCCTTGGGCCTCGAGTGCGGAAAAACCCGCCCACAGGCCGGAAATGGCGACCGCAGCGAACAGGGCCCCGCCCGGCAGAGCACCACGCCACGCGAGAAAGATGTACAGCGCGAAGAAGAGGAAGGCTACGGCCGCAACCCCATAACTCCAGATCGCAACCTCAACCACGCCAATCTCCCCGAATTCCTGTTAGCACGAAACGCACAGCCCCCTTCCGAGCAGGACCACGGCCGCACCCGGCCGTTCAGTGCGCCCCTTCACCGGTCAGGACGACCCTTACGGTCTCGAACAGCACGAGGGTATCGAGGATCAACGAGTGGTTCTTCACGTAATAGAGATCGTACTGAAGCTTCTCCGCAGCATCATCGACCGAGGCACCGTACTGGTAGCGAACCTGCGCCCATCCCGTCACACCGGGTTTGACGCAATGCCGCACGGCATAGAACGGAATTTGCTGGGTGAGCTGATCCACGAAGTACGGGCGCTCGGGTCGCGGACCGACCAGGCTCATATCGCCAGTGAGCACGTTGAACAATTGCGGAAGCTCGTCGATGCGCAGCTTGCGGATGAAACGCCCGACGCGCGTAACCCGATCGTCGTTCGAGGTCGCCCACCTCGGCTTGCCATCCTTCTCCGCGTCACGCCGCATGCTGCGGAACTTGATCACCCGGAAAGGCCGCCCGCCCCGTCCCACGCGCTCCTGCGAGTAAAAGATCGGCGCCCCGTCCTCGAGCAGGATCAGCACTGCCGTCAACAACATCACGGGCATGGCCAAGAGAAGGAGCGCAGTACCTACGAGCAGATCGAAACAACGCTTGACGAACGTCCGCGTCCAGCCCTGGCGAAAACCGTCACCGTAGATCAACCAGCTGGCCCGCAGGGAGTCCAGCCTGACCTGCCCCTGCACCCGCTCGAAGAAGGTGGACAAGTCCAGGATGCGCGTACCGAGCAGCTTGCAGTCAAGCAGCTCACGCAAGGAAAGCACTCCGCCACGGCGTTCGCGCACGGCCACGATGACCTCGTCGACCCTCAGGTTGCGCACCACATCGAGCAGACTTCCCGGCGGCAGCACCGCGCCCTGCTCCACCTCGATGCGTTCGTTTCCACCGACCGGGAGGAAGCCGACGACCTCGACGCTCCGCTGCAAAGGCCGAACCAGATCCTGATGAACCATGCGCGCATCGAGGCCGGTGCCAACGATCAGTACGCGCGGCACGAAAAGAGCCGAGGCCTGGCGCTGATTGACCAAGCCACGGACCAGCAGGAGGAAACAAAGCAGCAGCAGGACACTGAGCTGCAGCGAATGAGGAGCGATCTCCGACCAGGGAAGAAGACCGAAAACCAGGTAAGCCACCGGAACGCTCACCGTCAGCGACAGTGCGACCCGCGCAAAAGTCTGGCGATGCGACCGCTGATACACCGGCCGATACAAGCCCATCGCCGCGTTGAGAGCGATCATGCTCGCCGCAAAGGTCAGTGCCGACGGGATGCAGACTGCCCAATCGACCGCGCTCGTCGGCGTCACCAGCACGGCGACCGCAGCGAGGACGACGGCAAACAAGGTGACGGCGTCGAACAACACCTGCTGCAAGGTATGCGTCGGAAGGTAGTGGCTGAACACCTTCAGCATCGGGAGGCCTCTGCATCTATTTGGAGGGATGGGAGCTCTCGGATGCCAGGAAAACGTAGCGGCGGGGCAACCGAACTCTTCGTCATGGACCAGCTTAGACAATCACCAGCCAGACACCCGTGACACACATCACGCGACAGGCCGACCACACGCCCGACTTGACGCACGCCGAGCAAAATCACACGAGGCATTACGGTCAGGGGGCCCCAAATGCCGCAGCGCAGCATCCAGAGTTGATTTTAGCATGTGAAGGTTGTAGCGTCGGTTCGTTACCCGAGCACAGTCTCATACAAGGAGAAGCACATGACTCAACCTCAACGCGATTTCAGTGAAGTCTACGGCCTCAATTTCGAGGATCTCCACGTCGGCCGTACGGCATCGGTGTCACGCACGGTGAGCGAGGCGGATATCCTCATGTTCGCCGGCGTATCCGGCGACACCAACCCGGTGCACCTCGACGAAGAGTTCGCCTCGAGCACGATGTTCGGCGGCCGGATTGCGCACGGCATGCTCTCAGCCGGCTTGATCTCGGCTGTGTTCGGCACCCGCCTGCCGGGCCCCGGGTGCATCTATCTGTCCCAGAACCTCAAGTTCAAGGCACCGGTGAAGATCGGCGACACGGTCGTCGCACGCGTCACCGTAAAGGAGTTGAAGGCCGAAAAGCGTCGCGCGCTGTTCTCGACCGTGTGCACGGTGGGCGACAAGGTCGTCATGGATGGCGAAGCCGAAATCCTCGTTCCGGCGCGAGCTTGACCGACGGTCCCAAGCGTCCCCTGCTTCCCGCCCCCTGAAGGCGTCGGGCCGGTCCAGCCGAGTGATCGGCTGGAGGGCTCGGTGGAAGGCGCGGGCGAGCTCGAGTTCGAGATCGGCGAAGCGGAATAGGTCGCGGAGGAAGGCCGGCTCCTGCCCCCCGGCTGCGAAGTCTCCTTTTCAGCAGCGCGGGGGCCGCGCACCGGCCGGAGCCGGAAGCGATGCGGGGGCGGGGAAGCGGACCGCCAGATTCGCGCCTTCGAGCGGGCCGAGCGGGAGAGGCTCGGGTGTGGGCC
>JAEUNQ010000161.1 GCA_016790365.1 Thauera sp.
TCGCCGAACACGTTCCACGCCGAGGCGCCGGGGAGGATCATCTCGATGCCCGAGAACAGCGTGCCGGCGCCGAGCAGCTCGCGCATGCCGCCGAGCACCGCGAGCACCCACACCAGGCCGATGCCCATCATGATGCCGTCTACCGTCGAGGTGAGCGGGTCGTTCTTGGCCGCGTAGGCCTCGACGCGCGCGAGCACGATGCAGTTGGTGACGATCAGCGGGATGAAGATGCCGAGCACGAGATAGAGGTCGTGGAAGAAGGCGTTGAAGGAGAGGTCCACCACCGTGGTCAGCGCCGCGATGATCAGGATGAAGACCGGGATGCGGATCTCGTAGGGGATGAAGTTGCGCAGCGCCGACACTGCCAGGTTGGACAGCGCCATCACGAGGATGGTGGCGAGGCCGAGGCTGACCGCGTTGACCATGCTGGTGCTGACGGCGAGGATCGGGCACAGGCCGAGCAACTGCGCCAGGCCGGTGTTCTGCTTCCACAGGCCGTTCCAGGCGATCTCGCGGAACTGTTGCGGGCTCATGCTCATTCTCCCAACACGCCGCCGGCGGGGGCGGCGAAGAGCGCATCCATGCGTTCGACCACGAAGGCCGTGCTGCGCCCGGCCGCGCGCACCACGGCGCGCGCGCTGATGGTGGCGCCGGTGCGGTAGCCGAAGGTGCCGCCGTCCTTGCGCACGGTCCATTCGGCGGTGTTGACGTCTTTCCAGGTGGCGACCGCGAACTGCCCGATCCAGGGCAGGTCCTTGCGGCGGTCCTTCTTGGGGTCGATGTAGTCGCCCAGACCGGGGGTTTCCTTGTGCTGGGTGACGCGCACGCCCGAGAGCAGGCCGTTGGTGTTGACCGCGACGACCAGCGCGATGCGCCCGGCGTAGCCGTCGGTGGCCGCGCCCTCGACGACCAGCGCCACCGGTTCGCCGCCCTTGCGCGCGCGCCAGACCCGGCCGCCATCGTCCATGCCGATCTGCGGCGCGGGACCGAAGCGCACCACGTCGGCGAGCAGGTCGTTGTCGTAGCTGCCCGGCGGCAGCACCTCGTCGATCAGGCGCCGCTGCGCCTCCTGCGCCGAGGCCTCGATCGCGGGACGGGTGACGTCCCAGGTGGTCGCCATCAGCGCGGTGAACACCAGCGTGAACAGCAGCATGATCGCCCCGGTGCGCAGGGACGTGCGGGTTGCGGAGTAGCGCGCGCTCACTTGCCGCCTCCCTCGATGTCGTGGCGGTGACCGAAGACCCGCGGCTGGGTCTTCATGTCGAGCAGGGGCACGCACATGTTCATCAGCAGCACGCCGAAGGCAATGCCCTCGGGGTAGGCGCCGAAGTTGCGGATCAGCCAGGCGATGAGCGCGATGCCGCCGGCGAAGAGCAGCTTGCCGCGCGGCGTGGTCGCGCCCGAGACCGGGTCGGTGACGATGAAGAAGGCGGCGAGCATGGCGCCGCCGCTGGCGAGGTGGAACAGCGGCGAGGCGAAGCCGGCTGGATCGACCAGCCAGAACAGGCCGGAGATGGCGGCCAGCACGCCGATGAAGGCGACCGGCATGTGCCAGGTGATGATGCGCATCGCGAGCAGGAAGAGGCCGCCTGCGACATAGCCGATCGAGACCCATTCCCAGCCGCGGCCGCCGAGCGCACCGAAGGCGGAGCCCTTCAGTACGGTGTCGACCGTCTGCGTGCCCGAGCGCAGGCCGGTGCGCAAGGCGTCGAGCGCGGTGGCGCCGGTGATGCCGTCGATGTCGCGCGGCCCGCCGAGGATGAGCGAGAGCTGGGTGTCGAAGGACAGGTGGCCGGCTGGCGGCCACTGCGACATCAGCGCCGGGAAGGCGACGATCATCGAGCAGTAGGCGATCATCGCCGGGTTGAAGGGGTTCTGGCCGAGGCCGCCGTAGAGGTGCTTGACCGCGACGATCGCCACCAGCACCGCGCATACCGTGAGCCACCACGGCACGATCGGCGGGAAGCACAGCGTGACCAGCCAGGCGGTGACCACGGCGGAGAGGTCGGCGACGGCGATGCCCACCGGGCGCTTGCGCAGGTGCAGCATCAGCGCCTCGGCGGCCACCGCGGTGATCGTCGAGATCGCCAGGTTGACCAGCACGCCGGCGCCGATGACCAGGGCATGCGCGACGATGCCGGGGACGAGCGCGAGCAGCACGAGGCCCATCGTGCGCTGCACGCTGACCGGTTTGCGGACGTAGGGGGAGTGGATCATGCGGAACTCAGGAGCGGGGCTCGTCGGGGGCGGCGGCCGCTTCGGCGGCTTGCGGCGCCGGGGTGGCCGCGACCGCCTCGAGCACCTTGCGACGGGCCTCGATGTCGGCGATCTCGGCCTGCGTCTGCGGGCTGAGGTTGTCGGTGTTCTGTGGCTGGATCTCGGCCTTCTGCGCCTTGGCGCGGGCGAGCGCGGCAGCGATCAGGGCCTTCTTGGGGTCTTCTGCGGCGGGTGCATCGGCCGCCGCGGGCGCTTCTGCCGTGCCGGCCTCGGCGAGCTTGGCGCGCGTCTCGGCCGCCTTGGCGGCGAGCTTCGCGGCCTTCTCGGCCTTCTCGCGCTCCTGGCGGAAGTTGCGGAACTCGAAGCGCTCGCGCGCCTGGTCGGCTGCCGTCTTCTCGCGCTCGCGCGCCCAGATCTCGCTCTTGGAGAAGCGGAAGTAGTCCACCAGCGGGATGTGGGCCGGACACACGTAGGTGCAGCAGCCGCACTCGATGCAGTCGAAGAGGTGGTATTCCTGTGCCTTGCCGAAGTTCTTCGAGCGACTGTGCCAGTACAGCTCGAAGGGTTGCAGCTCGACCGGGCATGCCTTGGCGCATTCGGTGCAGCGGATGCAGGGCTGCTCGGGCGGCGCCGGCGGGAACAGGCGCGGCGAGGCCGAGATGATGCAGTTGGTGCCCTTGACCACCGGGACGTCCAGGCGCGGCATCGCGAAGCCCATCATCGGGCCACCCATGAGGATGCGGTCGGTGTCGGCCTTGGGGCGTGCGAGGGCGAGCAGGTCCGCGACCGGGGTCCCGATCGCGACCTCCCAGTTGCCCGGGGTCTCGCAGTTGCCGGTGAGCGTGACGATGCGGCTGATCAGCGGCTCGCCGTGGATGAACGCGCGGTACACCGCGTGCGCGGTGCCGACGTTGAAGCACCGAACGCCGTAGTCGCCGCCGAGCTTGCCGTAGGGGATCTCGACGCCGGTGAGCACGCGGATGAGCTGTTTCTCGCCGCCAGCCGGGTAGAGCGCCGGGACCGCGACGACACGGGTGGGCGTGCCGACCGCGGCGGCCTGCATCGCGGCGACCGCCTCGGGTTTGTTGTCCTCCACGCCGACCACCAGCTCGCGCGCACCGATCAGCTCGCGCAGGATGTTCGCGCCGGCGAGGATGTCGACTGCTCGCTCGCGCATCAGGCGGTCGTCGCAGGTGATCCACGGCTCGCACTCGGCACCGTTGAGGATCAAGGTCTCGATGCCGGAGCCGCGGCCGAGCTTGACATGGCTGGGGAAGGTTGCGCCGCCGAGGCCGACGATGCCGCAGTCGCGCAGCCAGGCGAGGGCCTCGTCGCGGCTGGCGGCCCGGTAGTCGAAGGGCGCATGCTCGATCCACCGGTCTTCACCGTCGGGCTCGATCACCACGCAGGGGGTCTCGAGGCCGGAGGGGTGGGCCATCGGACAGGACGCGATCGCCGCGACCGTGCCCGAGGTGGGCGCGTGCACCCCGGTGCCCAGAAAGCCTTCCGGTTCGCCGATGCGCTCGCCCTTGAGCACCCGCTGGCCGACCGCGACGATACAGGCCGCGCCGGCGCGCGCGCTCTGGCGCAGGGGTACGACCAGCCTCGCCGGCAGTGGTGCCTTGCGGATCGCGCCGCCGGAGGATTCGTTCTTGTGTGCGTCGGGCTTGATGCCGCCGTGGAACTTGAACAGACGCCCGATCATGCTGCCTTCCTGATTTCGACCACGGGGTATTTCCATTTCCAGGTCTGCACGGTCTCGGCCACCGGCACCATGGCGATGCAGTCGACCGGGCAGGGCGCGACGCACAGCTCGCAACCGGTGCACAGCGGCTCGACCACGGTGTGCATCTGCTTGGCCGCGCCCACGATGGCATCCACCGGGCAGGCCTGGATGCACAGCGTGCAGCCGATGCAGACCTGCTCGTCGATCACTGCGATCGACTTCGGCTTCTCGACGCCGTGCTCTTCAGAGAGCGGCTTGAACTCGCGCCCGAGCAGGTCGGCGAGCTTGCGCACGCCCTCTTCGCCGCCGGGCGGGCACTGGTTGATGTCGGCCTCGCCGTTGGCGATCGCTTCGGCGTAGGGCTTGCAGCCCGGGAAGCCGCACTGGCCGCACTGGGTCTGCGGCAGGATGGCGTCGATCTTCTCGACCAGCGGATCGCCCTCGACCTTGAAGCGGATCGCGGCGTAGCCCAGGGTGAGGCCGAGCACGATGGCGATGCCGGCCATCACGAGAATCGCGGTGAACATGGTGGCGCGGGCCTCAGTGGAAGCGGTCGAGGCCGGCGAAGCCCATGAACGCGAGGCTCATGAAACCGGCGGTGATCATCGCGATCGCAGTGCCCTTGAAGGCGATCGGCACGTCGGCGCCGTCCAGGCGCTCGCGGATGCCGGCGAACAGCACCAGCGCCAGCGTGAAGCCGAGCGAGGAGCCGAAGCCGAACAGCAGGGACTCCAGGAGGTCGTGTTTCAAGCCGACGTTGAGCAGGGGCACGCCGAGCACCGCGCAGTTGGTGGTGATGAGCGGCAGGTAGATGCCCAGCACCTGGTGCAGCAGCGGGCTGGTCTTCTGGATGATCAGTTCGGTGAGCTGGACGATCGCCGCGATCACGACGATGAAGGCCAGCGTGCGCAGGTAGCCGAGATCGAAGGGCTGCAGCAGGTAGTGGTCGATCAGGTAGCTGGTGCCGGCGCCGACGGTGAGCACGAAGGTCGTGGCCGCGCCCATGCCGATGGCGGTCTCGAGCTTTTTCGACACGCCCATGAACGGGCACAGCCCGAGGATGCGGACGAGGACGACGTTGTTCACCAGGACGGCGCCGATGACGACGAAGATGTAGCTGGTCATGATCCGCGCGCGGAAGGGAATTGCGGGATTATCCTCCTCGCCGGAGTTCCGCATCAACCCTGATGAGCGTGCATGTATCCGTCGGCGAGGCGCTTCGGCGTCAGCGCCACTCGGGCGGTGGCGGCGTCAGGCTGGCGGTATGCAGCTGCCAGTTACCGCTGCGGCGGTCCTCGAAGAAATGGCGCAGGCTGATCGCGATCGAGCGGAAGGCGATCCGGTCCCAGGGGATCTCGTCTTCGCGCAGGAGCGCGACCTCGAGCGACTCCTCGCCGGGGCGGAAGTCGAGGTCGAGCAGGCGGGCGCGGTAGATGATGTGTACCTGGCTGATATGCGGCACGTCGATCAACGTATACAGCTCGCCGACCTCGATGCGCGCGCAGGCCTCCTCCAGTGTCTCGCGGGCGGCGGCCTGGGCGGTGGTCTCCTCGTTCTCCATGAAGCCGGCGGGCAGCGTCCACATCCCGTGGCGCGGCTCGATCGCGCGCCGGCACAACAGGATGCGGTCTTCCCACTCGGCCAGCGCGCCCACCACCAGCTTGGGGTTCTGGTAGTGGATGGTGCCGCACTGCTCGCAGACGTGGCGGGGAAGGCTGTCCCCGGGCGGGATGCGGAAGGCGACGGTGGCGCCGCAGTTCGAGCAGTATTTCATGGTCGCGGGCAGGAGTTTTCGGCGATTCTAGCCTGCTTTCCCGCGTGCGCCTGCAACGCGGGCTAAAGAATCAGGCCGGTCCGCCGTGAACGGGGGCGCTGTGCCAGAATGACTCGGCGACAGTGAACGAGGGGTGAGGAAGGGATGCCGCAAGCGATCGACATGAAGCGATATGCGCAGCTCAAGGCCGCGGGGGATCTGCCCTCGCCGCGCGGAGTCGCGCTTGCGATCATCCGGCTGACGCAGGCGCCCGACGTGTCTCTGGCCGAGCTCGGTCGCGTGATCAAGGGCGACCCCGCCTTCGTCGGTCGCCTGATCAAGGCAGCCAACGGCCTGATCGCCGAGAGCCGGCGTGCGATCGTGTCGGTGCAGGAGGCGCTGATGGTGCTCGGCCTGCCGGCGGTGCGCACACTGGCGCTGGGTTTCTCGCTGCTGTCGACCTACCGCAAGGGCACCTGCCAGGGTTTCGATTACCCTCGCTTCTGGTCCTCCGCGTTGCTGATGGCGATCTCGATGCAGGCGCTGACCCAGCGCGTGCGCGTGGTCGCGCCCGACGAGGCGTTCAGCCTCGGCCTGCTCGCGCGGGTCGGCGAACTCTCGCTCGCGACCCTCTATCCCGAAGCCTTCTCCCGCCTGCTCGGTGAGCTGAAACGCAACCCGGCCTTGCAGCAGGTGGTGCTCGAGGACCAGGCCTTCGCGATGAACCACCGCGAGCTCGGCGCGGCGATGCTCGCCGACTGGGGGGTGCCGGACGCGCTGGTGCAGCCGGTGCGCTTCCACGAGCAGCCGGACCTGGCGGGCTACGAAGAAGAGTCGCGTGCGGCGGGCATCGTCCACTGCCTGGTGCTGGCGCGTGCGGTGGCGCAGCTATGCCTTGCGCCCGAGGCCGAACACATCCGCTTGATGGCGCCGATGTTGCGCCTGGCGGGGCGCCTCGGTCTGGGGCGCGGCGAGTTCGTCTCCTTGTGCGAGCGCGTCGGGCGCGACTGGGCGGAGTGGGGCAAGCTGCTGCAGATCCGTACCGAGGATGCGCCGCGTTTTGCCGAACTGGGCAACGCGGCTGCGGAACCCGTCGTCGAGCTGGCGCAGGTCGCCGCCGAGGCCGAGGGGCCGCCCCGGATGCGGGCGTTGGTCCTTGCCAGCGCGTGCGAGGATCGCGAGCTGCTGCGCAGCCAGCTGGAGGCGGAAGGGTTTGCGGTCTTCGTAACCGAGGAGGCCCAGGCAGCGCTCGAGGCTGCGCTCGCCGTTCAGCCACAGCTGCTGGTGGCGGACTGGTCGGACGAGGGGGAGCGGGTGGTGCGCGGCCTGCGCGAGATGCGCCTCGGTCGCAGCATCTACGTGATCTGCATGCTGGCGGACGAGGACGAGACGCGCCTGCTGGCCGCCGCCGGTGCCGGTGCCGATGATTTCATGGTCCGGCCTCTGCATCGTGCGCCGCTCGCGGTGCGCCTGCGCGCATGCCTGCGCATGCTGGTGCTGCAGGAGGAGCTCGAGCGCGAGCGCGAGGAACTGCGCAACTTCGCCGCCGAGCTCTCGATCTCGAATCGCCGCCTGCAGGAGGCGGCGCTGACCGACCCGCTCACCGGTCTGCCCAACCGTCGCCAGGCGATCGAGTCCTTGCAGGCGGAGTGGGCCACGGCGATGCGGCATAACCGTGCCTTCTCGGTCATGATCGTCGATCTGGACGGCTTCAAGACCATCAACGACACCCACGGGCACGACGTCGGCGACATGGCGCTGCGTCAGGCTGCCGAGAGTCTGCGTGGCGCACTGCGCACCCAGGACCTGATCTGCCGTACCGGTGGCGACGAGTTTCTCGTTCTGTGCCCCGATACCGACCTGAAGTCTGCGATGCTGGTCGCGGAACGCTTGCGCGTGGCCGTGCAGGCCCGGCCGATCGACACCGGCGGTCCGCAGATCTTCCTCACCGCCAGCGTCGGCGTGGCCATGCGTTTGCCCGACATGGATGGCGTGGATGCGCTGATCAAGTGTGCGGACGACGGCGTGTATCGCGCCAAGCAGCGTGGCCGCAACCGGATCGCCGCGCTCCAGCTCGAATCCGGCGCAGGCTGACCGTCTGCGCGAAGCTTCCCGCGCCGCCTCGGCATGTGTTGCTCGCGGGCGACACTCTTTGTGTGAAATGCTGCACGGAGTAGGGGGGCGCAGCTTGCCGCTCCTGAGAAACTACTTTAACTTGCAGTCGTTGATCCCCGTGCGGGATGGAAAAACATGGATCGCCCCGACTTCCAGGAAGACATCCGCGAGCTCAACCTTGCCTACCTGATGCTGGCGCAGCAGATGCTGCGCAGCGACCGTGCGACCGCACTGTTCCGGCTCGGAATCGACGAGGCTTTCGCGGACCTGATCGAGTCGATGTCGGCGGCCAAGCTGGTCAGGATGGCGTCGATCCCGACCCTGCTGCCCTGCTTCCGCTTCGACGACGCGCAGCTCGCGCGGCTGATGGCGGGAGAGGGGCGGGATGCCGCCAGCGCGGGCCTGCATGCGGCGATCCTCGCCGCCGGCAAGGCGGCGGCCGATGCGCGCTGAGGAGTAGCGAATGAAGAACAAGAGTGTGATCGAGGAAAGCGACGAGGTACGCCGCGCCGTCGAGATGGTGCAACTCGGCGCGCGCATGCAGATGCTCGAGGTCGAGACGACGCTGAGTCGCGAGAAGCTGCTGAAGATCTACAAGGAGGTGCGCGGGGCCTCGCCCCCGAAGGGCATGTTGCCGTTCTCCACCGACTGGTTCATGACCTGGCAGCCGAACGTGCATTCCTCGCTGTTCATGAACCTGCACCGTTACTTCACCGGCCCGGCCGGTGTGCAGGGGCTGGATGCGATCCTCAAGGCCTATCACCTCTATCTCGACCACATCGAGACCAACGTGATCGAGCCCGCGCTGAGCCTCACCCGCGCGTGGACACTGGTGCGCTTCTTCGACGCCGACCTGCTGCAGATGGCCGCTTGCACGCGCTGCGGCGGCGCCTTCGTGACGCACGCTCACGATCCGGTGCACGACTACGTGTGCGGGTTGTGCAACATGCCCTCGCGTGCCGGCTCCGCGCGCCGCAAGACCGCCACCCGCAAGGCGGTCGCACCCACTCGCAAGACTGCCGCCGCAAGCCGCAAGGCCGTCGTCGCCTGAGTCGTCGCCCGCCGCAGTGGCTTGGGTAGTCTGCTGACCGTGGCAGGCGAGCCTGCCCGTCGTCGACAGGTTCCCGCATGGGCCGCGCTGGAGACAGCCGGCCCATGTCGCATTCGGGCGTGCCCTGGCGCCATGCACCCGGTGCGTTCAAGTTCCTCTCCCCGCCGCCGTTATTCCCGGCAAGAGCCGTGGCGGTCCGCGCGCGGCGCAGCGAAACGCTCCGGAGTTTCCCCGTGTTCCTGATCATCGGCTACGTCATCATCCTCGCCGCCTCGCTGGGCACCTATGCGGTGCATGGCAGCCTGGCCGCGCTGTGGGTGCCCATGGAATACATCGCGATCATCGGCCTGATGATCGGTGGTTTCGTCGCCGGTAACGGCCCGAAAGCGATCAAGGGCACGCTCGGTTCGCTGTCGCTCGCGGTCAAGGGTTCCAAGTACAACAAGGCGCTCTACGTCGACCTGCTCGCGCTGCTGTTCGAGATCCTCGCCAAGGTACGCAAGGAAGGCCTGATGTCGATCGAGAACGACATCGAGAACCCCAACTCCAGCCCGATCTTCTCGAAGTACCCGAGCGTCGCCGCAGACCACCACGCCGTCGAGTTCATGACCGACTACCTGCGCATGATGGTGGGTGGCAACCTCAACGCCTTCGAGATCGAGAACCTGATGGACATGGAGATCGAGACCCACCACCAGGAGGCGCACACCGCTCCGCACGTGGTCTCCAAGGTCGCCGACGCGGTGCCCGCATTCGGCATCGTGGTCGCGGTGATGGGCGTGGTGAACGTGATGGGCTCGGTGGGCCAGCCGCCGGCCGTGCTCGGCAAGATGATCGGCGGCGCGTTGGTCGGCACCTTCCTCGGCATCCTGGTCTCCTATGGCTTCGTGGCGCCGATCGCCAGCCAGCTCGAGCAGAAGGTCGAGGAGAGCGGCAAGATCTACCAGGTGATCAAGGTGGTGCTGCTGGCGAGCATGAACGGCTATGCGCCGCAGGTCGCGGTGGAGTTCGGCCGCAAGGTGCTGTACTCGACCGACCGCCCGGGCTTCGCCGAGCTCGAGCAGGAAATCAAGAGCCGCAAGGGCTGATCGCGATGAGCCGCTGCGTCCCTGACTCCCGTCGTTGCGAGGTGCCGCCCCGCGCGCTGCCGTGCGGAGGTCCGCGGTGAGCGACGACACCCAGCAACCGATCGTCGTCAAGCGCATCAAGAAGGGGGGCGGCGGCCACCATGGCGGCGCATGGAAGATCGCCTACGCGGACTTCGTGACCGCGATGATGGCCTTCTTCCTGCTGATGTGGCTCCTCGGTTCGACCGCGCAGGGCGACCTCGAGGGCATCGCCGACTACTTCCAGAACCCGCTCAAGCTGGCCATGCAGGGCGGCGAGGGCACCGGCGACAGCTCGAGCATCATCAAGGGCGGGGGCGAGGACCTCTCGCGCAAGGTCGGCCAGGTGCGGCGCGGCGATACGCCCAGCACGCGCGCGATCAACCTCGATGCCGCGCCCGCGCGTGTCAAGAGCGATGCCGAGATTGCCGCCCAGGCCATCGCCGAGCGGCGCGAGCGCGCGCGGATGATCGACCTCAAGGGCAAGCTCGAGGCGGTGATCGAGGCCAACCCTTCTCTGCGCCAGTTCAAGAACCAGCTCCTCATCGACATCGTCAGCGAGGGGCTGCGGATACAACTGATCGACGCGCAGAACCGGCCGATGTTCACCTCGTCGAGCGCCGACCTGCGTCCCTACACGCGAGAGCTGCTGCGCGAGATCGCCGCCGCACTCAACGACGTGGACAACCGCGTGAGCATGTCCGGACACACCGACTCCGCACAGTACGCGGGGGGCGAGCGCGGCTTCTCCAACTGGGAGTTGTCGTCCAATCGCGCCAACGCCGCGCGCCGCGAGCTCGTCGCCGGGGGGCTGGAGGCGGGGAAGATGCTGCGGGTGGTCGGCCTGGCCGACACCGCACACCTGAATCCGGACGATCCCCTCGATCCCGCGAACCGCCGGATAAGCATCGTCGTGCTCAACCGCGCGGCGGAGGAGGCGATGCGCAGCCAGCAGGCGCCCGGTGTGCCCGCCGGCACCGCCGGCGCGGCGCCGCCCATCCAGGGGGCTCAAGTCGGGCGCAATCCGGCCGATATGAGAGGGAGCGCGGGGATGTCCCCGGCACCCAATTGAACGCAAGGCTGCAGCCATGTCCGAACTGCTGAAGAACATCGATGCCCGCACCCGGCTTGCCGGCACCAACAAGCTCGAGATCCTGCTGTTCACGCTCGGCGTGGACGCGCGCAGTGGCTGCCGCGAGACCTACGGCATCAACGTCTTCAAGGTGCGCGAGGTGATGCGCCGGCCGACGATCACCGCCGCACCCGACATGCCTGAGGCTGTGCAGGGCATGGTGAGCCTGCGCGGCGCGCTCGTCCCCGTGGTCGATCTCGGCCGCTACGTCGGGGTCGGCGAGGACGCCCCGCGCGAGATCATGATCGTCACCGAGTACAACGGGCATACGCAGGGCTTCCTGGTCGAGGGCGTGGATACCATCCTGCGCCTCGACTGGTCGCAGATGCGGGTGCCGCCGGAGATGCTCACCGCACGCCTGGGCGGGCTGGTTACCGCAGTCACCTCGCTTGCCGACGGCCGCCTGGTGATGATGCTCGACGTCGAGCGCGTGCTCTCCGAGACCTCGCGCTACGACGACGCCTTCCTGTTCCGCGACATCGCGCCGCTTCCGGGCGGCGAGGCGCACGTGGTGTATTTCGCCGACGACTCCTCGGTGGCGCGCAGGCAGATCTCCCAGACCCTGGACGCCATGGGCCTGCGCCACGTGGGTGCGGTCAACGGCCGCCAGGCCTGGGAGGAGCTCTGCCGGGTCGCCACGCGTGCCGAGGCCGCCGGTCGAAAAGTGAGCGACTTCGTCAGCCTGGTGCTGACCGACGTCGAGATGCCCGAGATGGACGGTTTCATGCTCACCCGCCAGATCAAGGCCGACCGCCGCTTCGCCGGCATTCCGGTGATCATGCACTCGTCCCTGTCGGGGACATCGAACCGCCAGCTCGGCCTCTCGGTCGGGGTGGACGAATACGTGTCCAAGTTCGAACCGCAGCGCCTCTCCCAGGTGCTGACCCGCTTGCTCGGCATGGGCGACACGGCGACGGGACGCTGAGGAAGAATCATGGAACGGAACCACCACGAAGAATCCGCCCTGTTCGACGCTGTCGATGGCCGCGCCACGCTGGCAGGCTCGAACCGGATGGAGATCCTGCTGTTCTCCCTGGGCACCGGGGAGAACTTCGGCATCAATGTCTTCAAGGTGCGCGAGGTCTCGCGCACGCCCTTCATCACCCGCACGCCCAACATGCCCTCGGGTGTCGAGGGCCTGATCTCCTTGCGCGGAAACGTCATCCCGGTCCTGTCGCTCGGGGTGATCCTCGGCCTGATCCCGGCCGGGGCTCCGCTCGGGGAGGCGATGATGGTGACCGAGTACAGCAAGCGCACGCTCGGTTTCCTGGTCGATTCGGTCGATCGCATCGTGCGTGTCGACTGGGAGCGCGTGCGCGCGCCCGAGAACGTCTCGATCGGTGCGCAGGGCTTCATCACCGCGATCACCGAGCTCGACGACGGTCGCCTGGTGTCCATCCTCGACGTCGAGTCCATCCTCGCCGACACCTTCGGCGAGGCGGTGGTCGGCGACATCGCACCGATCGGCAACGGGCACGAGGTGAGCGTCTTCTTCGTCGATGATTCCACGGTCGCCCGGCGCAAGATCACCGAAGTGCTCGACCGCCTCGGCGTGCGGCACAAGCACGCCACCAACGGGATGGAGGCGTGGAACCGGCTCGACAGCCTTGCCGCTCACGCCGAGAACACCGGGCGCCGCCTGATCGACGAGATCGACCTCATCATGCTCGACGCCGAGATGCCCGAAATGGACGGCTATGTGCTGACGCGCAGGATCAAGGGCGACCCGCGTTTCGCCGGCATTCCGGTGGTGATGCACTCCTCGCTGTCGTCCGAGGCCAACCGCGCGATGGGTGCCCGGGTCGGGGTGGACGCCTACGTGGCAAAATTCGACGCCGAAGTGCTGGCCGACACGATCCGCCCGATGTTGCAGCGGACGCGTCGGACTTCCTGACCGAACAGGCAAAGAACCCCGGAGACACGCAATGTCCGACCCCAAGACCCGCTTCCTCGTCGTCGACGATTTCTCGACCATGCGCCGCATCGTGCGCAACCTGTTGAAGGAGCTCGGCTTCGCCAACGTGGATGAGGCCGAGGATGGCGCGGTGGCGCTGCAGAAGCTCAAGACCGCTCCCTACGACTTCGTCGTCACCGACTGGAACATGCCGAACATGGACGGCCTGACCTTGCTGCAGAGCATTCGCCGCACGCCCGAACTCAAGCACCTGCCGGTGCTGATGATCACCGCCGAGGCCAAGAAGGAGAACATCATCGCCGCAGCTCAGGCCGGCGCCAGCGGCTACGTGGTCAAGCCCTTCACTGCGGCGACGCTGGCCGAGAAGCTGGAGAAGATTTTCGAGAAGATGGGCCGCGGTCGGGCTTGAACGGCGTCCGCAGCGCAGACGGAGCATGGATATGAGCAAGAAGTCCAAGGTGGACCCGATGGGTGATTCGGACGAACTGCAGGCGCTCTTCGACAGTATCGCGGCGGATCCTTTCGCGGCGGCCGGGGGGGGCGTCGAGCCGGCGGGAGCGGTGTTGTCGGTCGATGAGTCTGGGGACAATGATGAGCTGCAGGCGCTCTTCGACGCGGTCGCCGAACAGACCGCGGAGCCGGCCTGCAGCGCCGAGGAGCCCGCCGCGGCGGCGAGCGACGGCGTGGTATACAACCGGCTCGGCCAGCTCGCCCGCCAGGTGCATGACGCCTTGCGCGAGCTCGGCCTCGACTCCACCCTGCACCATGCAGCCGAGGCTGTGCCCGATGCGCGCCAGCGCCTTACCTACATTGCCCGCACCACCGAGCAGGCGGCCAGCCGGGTGCTCAACGCCACCGACGTGGCGGCGCCGATCCAGTCCGAGCTCGCGAGCGGCGCCGACGTGTTGTGCACGCGCTGGGACGAGCTCTACGCCGGCCGCCTGAGCCCGGAGGCCTTCCGCGAACTCTCCGCCGACACGCGTGCCTTCCTCGGCACGGTGGGGGAGGGCGCGCGCAGCACCGGTGCGCAGCTGCACGAGATCATGATGGCGCAGGACTTCCAGGACCTCACCGGGCAGGTGATCAAGCGCCTCGTCGAGCTCACCCGCACGCTCGAGACGCAGCTGCTGCAGGTGTTGATCGAGGCCGCGCCGGCACAGGTGCTCGAGTCCGAGCAGGCGGCCGGGCTGCTCAACGGCCCGGTGATCGATCCGGCCGGACGCAGCGACGTGGTGCAGGACCAGGCCCAGGTCGACGAGCTGCTCGAACGCCTCGGATTCTGATCAAGCCGCGGGGCCGGTCCCCGCGACAACCGGTGGTCGCCTCGAGGGAGGCGCAACCGTACACAGGAGCAAGCCGTGAGTGATTTTGCCGGGATGGAGGATCTGCTGCAGGACTTCCTCGTCGAAGCCGGCGACCTGCTGTCCGACGTCGACAACAAGCTCGTCGAACTCGAGCACAGTCCGGACGACCCCGGCCTGCTCAATGACATTTTCCGTGGCTTCCACACCATCAAGGGCGGCGCCGGCTTCCTCGGTGCCGCCGAGCTGGTCACGCTGTGCCACCTCACCGAGAGCCTCTTCGACCGCCTGCGCAAGCACGAGCTCGCGGTCACGCCCGAGCGCATGGACGTGATCCTGTCGGCGACCGGCGCGGTGCGCGACATGTTCGTCGACCTCGGACGCGGCAGCCGGCCGGGTCCGGCGGCGCCCGACCTGCTCGAGGCCTTGCGCATCGCCGTCGCCGGGCAGCCGGTCGCCACGGCACAGGCCGCAGCGGCCGTGGCCGAGCCCGCCGACGTGAGGCCCGCCGGGGTCGTCCTGCCGCGGCCGGGCGAGCCCGACTGGGATGCCTTGTACGCCGCGGTCACCGGAGTCGCCGCCCCTGCCGGACTGGTTGCGGCCGCGCCCATCGTCCGACCCGTAACCGTCCCCGTATCCGCGCCGCCCGTCCCGGCAGTCGCGGATCCGGTGATCGCTGCCGCCTTCGGCCGCCGTGCCGGCGACGTTCCCGGCGCCGGCGCGCCGGTCGGCCGCCGCGAGGGCGAGCGCCAACGCGACAACTCGATCCGCGTGGATACCGCCCGCCTCGACCAGGTGCTCAACCTCTCGGGCGAGATCGGCCTGACCAAGAACCGGCTCAACGCGCTGCGCAGCGACATCCTCGCCGGGCGCACCGACACCGAGACGCTGCAGGCGCTCGACGTCGCGGTGAGCCAGCTCGACCTGCTCGTCTCCGACCTGCAGAACGCGGTCATGAAGACGCGCATGCAGCCGATCGGCCGGTTGTTCCATAAGTACCCGCGCATCGCCCGCGACCTTGCCCGCAATCTCGGCAAGGAGGTCGAGCTGGCGCTGGTCGGCGAGGACACCGAGATCGACAAGACCATGGTCGAGGATCTCTCCGACCCGATCATCCACCTCATCCGCAACGCCGTGGACCACGGCATCGAGGATCCCGCCGGGCGCGCCGCCGCCGGCAAGCCGGCCAAGTCGGTGCTGCGCCTCGAGGCTCGCCAGGAGGGTGACCACATCGTGATCACCGTGGCCGACGACGGCCGCGGCATGGACGCCGAGAGGCTGCGCGCGAAGGCGCTCGCCCAGGGCGTGATCACCGCCGAGGAAGCGAGCACGCTAGACGAGCGCCAGAGCTACGACCTCATCTTCCTGCCCGGCTTCTCCACCGCCGAGAAGGTTTCCGACGTATCCGGTCGCGGCGTCGGCATGGACGTTGTGCGCACCAACATCCAGAAGCTCAACGGCAGCATCGAGATCCAGTCCCAGCTCGGCAAGGGCACCACGCTGCTGATCCATCTTCCGCTCACCCTGGCGATTCTGCCGGTGCTGCTGGTGCGCCTGGGCGAGCAGCCCTTCGCGGTGCCGCTGTCGATGGTCCGCGAGATCCTGCCGATCGAGCCGGGCGGCATCCAGGATGTCGGCGGCAAGGCCACCATGGTCGTGCGCGGTGAGGTGCTGCCGATCGTGCCGCTCTCCGCGCTGCTCGGCTGGCCGCGCGAGGCGGTGCCGCAGTACGGCGTGGTGATGCAGTCGGGCGCCTCGGTGTTCATCCTCGCGATCGACAGCTTTGCCGGGCGCGAGGATGCGGTGATCAAGTCGCTCGAGGTCTTCCGCCCGAAGGGCGTGGCCGGGGTGACCACGCTCGCCAACGGCCAGATCGTGCTGATCCTCGACATGAAGGAGCTGCTCGAATCGGCTGGCGAACGGCGCAGCGTGTCGCGCTCGACGCTGTTCGAGGCGGTCTAGCGACCGCCCCGGCGGCGCTCAGGCGGTGAGTTCGAGCAGCCCGGAGAAGGCCTGCTCGAACTGCGCCAGGCCTTCCTGTTGCAGGCGCTCGCCCACGGCCACGAGGTCGATGCCGGCGGCCGCCAGCGCGGTGAAGTGGGCGGCGGCCTGCTCGACGTCCTCTTCCAGCCTGGAGGCGACGCGGCCGTGGTCGCGCAGCGCGTCCAGGGTGGCGTCGGGCAGGGTGTTGATGGTCTCGGCGCCGATCAGCGGCTCGACGTAGAGCAGGTCGCTGTAGGCCGGGTTCTTGGTGCCGGTGCTCGCCCACAGCATGAACTGCGGACGCGCGCCCGCCGCGGCCAGATCCTCGAACCCGGCGCCGTGGAAGCGCGCCTGATAGGCCTCGTAGGCCAGCCGCGCCATCGCCACGGCGGTGCGGCCGCGCAGCTCCGGCAGGTCGCCGCCGCGCTCTTCGAGCAGCTTGTCCACCAGGGTGTCGACCCGCGACAGGAACAGGCTCGCCACCGACATCACGCCAGCGACGTCTCCGCCCGCCGCGCGCAGCCGCGCGAGCCCGCGCAGGTAGGCCTCGCCCACCCCCTCGCAGTGCGCGAGCGAGAACATCAGCGTGACGTTGACGCTGACCCCCTCGCCGATCAGGCGCTCGATCGCGACCAGTCCGGCCTGCGTGGCGGGTACCTTGATCAGCAGGTTGGGGCGATCCACCGCGGCCTTCAGGCGCAGCCCGGCGGCCACGGTGCCGTCGGCGTCGTGGGCGAGCGCGGGCGACACTTCCAGGCTGACGTAGCCGGCGCTGCCGCCGCTGTCGCGATGCAGCGGTGCGAGCAGGTCGCAGGCGCGCTGCACGTCGGGGATCACCAGGGCCTCGTAGCGCGCCTCGGCGCTCAGTGGTTGCTGCTTGAGCGTGGCGAGGTCGTCCTCGTAGTAGCGACCACCGGAGATCGCCTTGTGGAAGATCGCCGGGTTGGTGGTCACGCCGGCGACGCCGTCGTCGGCGACGAAGCGAGCGAGGTGGCCTTCCTCGAGCAGGGTGCGGGAGAGGTTGTCGAGCCAGATCTGCTGGCCGTGCTGGCGTACCTGTAGCAGCGGATTCATCGTCTTGCCTGGAGTGTCGTGGGAAGGGTGCCGCTCGGGCGTGGGGCTGCGGGCGGCGGAAAGCCTGGATTCTGCCTCGAAAGTGTTGCGCTGTGCCGTCTGCCAGCCGAGTGCCGCGAGCACGGCGGCAAAATCCTCCGCCACCGGCGCCTCGATCTCCAGCGGGCGTTCCGTCACCGGATGCGCCAGCGCCAGCCGTGTGCACGCGAGCAGCAGGCGCTGGCTGTCGAAGAGCGCCTGGAACAGGCGGTTGTGGCGGCCCTTGCCGTAGGTCGCGTCACCGATGATCGGGTGGGCGATGTGCTTTAGGTGGCGGCGCAGCTGGTGGCGACGGCCGGTCTCGGGGAAGAGCTCGACGAGCGCGTAGCGGCTGCTGGGGTAGCGGTCCACCGCATGCGGCAGCTCGACCGTGGCGAGGCGGCGGAAGCGGGTGCGCGCGGGCTGGGCGACCGGCTCGGCAGCCTCTGGCGCATCACTGTCGTCGACATCCTCGGGCAGCGCATCGCGCGCCCCGGCGCCCTTGCCGCTGCGTACTTCGACCGCATCGAGCCGGCGTACCAGCGCGTGGTCGATCATGCCGTGCTCGGGCGGATGACCGCGCACGACCGCCAGGTAGCGCTTGTCCACCGCCTGCGACTCGAAGCGCTGGGCAAGCTTGCGTGCCACTTCTCGGTCGAGTGCGAACAGCAGCACGCCCGAGGTGCCGCGATCCAGGCGATGGGCGGGATACACCCGGCGGCCGATCTGGTTGCGCAGCAGTTGCACGGCGAAGCGCTCCTCGTGCGCGGCGATCGGGCTGCGGTGCACGAGCAGTCCGGAAGGCTTGTGGATCGCGACCAGCCAATCGTCGCGGTAGAGAATCTCGAGCATCTCGTGTCTCGTCGTCGGCGCCTTGCCGAGGCATGGAGGAAGGCGCGCGGGTGCCGACGCGTGCGCAGGCCATAAAGCACGAAAGCGACCACGCGGGTCGCTTTCGCATCCAGCACGGCCGGCCGTCGGCCGGCTGCGGGAATCAGGCGAAGTTCTTCGCCGCGAAGTCCCAGTTGGCCAGCTTGTCGAGGAAGGTGGCGACGAAGTCCGGACGACGGTTGCGGTAGTCGATGTAGTAGGCGTGTTCCCACACGTCGATACAGAGCAGCGCGGTGTCGCCGGTCGTCAGCGGGGTGCCGGCGGCGCCCATGTTGACGATGTCGACCGAGCCGTCGGCCTTCTTGACCAGCCAGGTCCAGGCGGAGCCGAAGTTGCCGACCGCGGAGGCCTGGAAGGCCTTCTTGAAGTCGTCGAAGGAGCCCCACTTGGCCTTGATCGCGTCGGCCAGCGCGCCGGCGGGCTCGCCGCCGCCGTTGGGCGACATGCTGTTCCAGAAGAAGGTGTGGTTCCAGACCTGCGCGGAGTTGTTATACACGCCGCCGGCGGGGGCCTTCTTGACGATGGCTTCGAGGTCGAGGTTCTCGTACTCGGTGCCCTTGATCAGGTTGTTCAGGTTGGTGACGTAGGCCTGGTGGTGCTTGCCGTAGTGGAAC
>JAEUNQ010000251.1 GCA_016790365.1 Thauera sp.
GCGCTCCATCGCCGCCTTGCGCGCGGCCTCGACCTGGTGGCCGGCGGCGGCGAACAGGGTCTCGTGGTAGTCGAGCGAGATGACGTCGAGGATCAGCTTCTCCAGCGTCGGGTGCTCGGCGCGCAGCATGGACTCGGTGCACCCGGTGCATTCCTGGAAGTGCAGCCAGATCACCGAGGGGCGCTGTGCCGCCTCCATCGCCTGCGCCATCGCCGCCTCCGCGCCCTTGGGCAGGCCGAGCGTGGTGGCGAGCGTGGCGCAGAACTGCAGGAAGCTGCGCCGGCTCATCTCGAGCCGGGATTCGATCGGGCGCTGTGGGCGACCGTCGGTCGAAAGTGCTGCGGGCGCTGAAAGCATGAGTGTCCCCTCGTGTGCGCGATGCGGTCGTGGCCGCAGGATGTGCAGGGGAGCATCAAGAAGCGTGCCAGCATGCGTGGCGAGGGTTTCGCCCGCCACGTCGTGCTTTTCCCGGTGGTGGGCGGGCGAAGGGTGGAAGGAAGTTGATCGGACCGAATTCGGAAGCGAAAGCGCGGTGTCCGCTTGCCCGGGCCTGATGCGCCGTGGTTTATGTAGGAGCGCCGCGAGCCGCGAAGACAGTCGCTGCGGGAACATCGAGGATCTCGCGGGCGGTGCCGGTCGCGCGGATTCGCGCCCATGCCGTCGGGCTCTTAGAATCACGGGGTCCTCTTCACCTCCGGGCCTTCCCGATGAACGTCGCCTCGCATCTCGCCATCCTCGCCGCTTCCTCCCTGCTCGCCGGTTGCGGCCTGTTCAGTCGTGCGGCACCCCCGCCGGCTGCCGCTGCGACTGCGGCCGTCGGGCCGGGCTCCGCTGCGCCCGTGCGCCAGGCCGACCCGGCCGCGCTCGATCCGCAGCCGCCGCTCGAGTTCCGCTGCGGCGAGCGCAGGGTCGAGCTGCGCCACTTCGGCGAGCTCGCCACCCTCGGCGTCGACGGCAAGGTGTTCACGCTGCGGCCCGAGCGCAGTGCGTCGGGGATGCGGATGGTGTCGGTGGACGACGCGCGCACCGGCATCTGGGTCAAGGGCAACTCCGCGCTGCTGAGCCTCGCCGGGGTCGAGCAGCCGGAGTGCCGGCGGGTGGCGGAGAGGCCGCTGTTCCGCGCGGTGGGGAACGAGCCGGCGTGGCGGCTCGACATCGGCGCGCAGGGGCTGGAGCTGATCGCCGACGGCGGCGCCTCGCGCGCCTTCGCCTCCGCGCCGCTGGTCGTGGAGGCGGAGGGCCTGCGCAGCTACCAGGCCACGAGTGCCGGCGGCGAGCTCGAGGCGTTGGTCTTCGACCGCGTCTGCGTCGACACGATGAGCGGGATGACGCACCCGAACACCGTCGAGGTGCGCTGGCAGGACCGCGTGCTGCGCGGTTGCGGCGGCGATCCTGCGCGGCTGCTGCAGGGCGAGCCGTGGGAGGTGGTGGAGCTCGACGGCCGCGCGGTGGCCGATCCGGCGCGCATCACGCTGGGTTTTGCCGCGGAAGGGCGGCTCGCGGGCAGCGCGGCCTGCAACCGCTACTTCGGCAGCTATGCGCTGTCGGGCGAGGGCCTGCGCCTGTCACCACTGGGCGCGACCAGGATGGCCTGCGAACCGCGTGCGATGGAGGAGGAGCGGCGTTTCATGGAAGTGGCTGCGAGGGTGAGCGGCTTTGCGATCGCGGCCGACGGCGGGCTGGAGCTGCGTGCCGGGGAGCGTGTGGTGATGCGCGCGCGGCGCCCGCCCGGCCCCAGGTAGGCGCGGCGGCATTCGCGAATGGGGCGATCCGGCACCCGGTACCCGGCGCGCGGCACCCGGCGCGCGTTGCGCGGCCGTATTCGCGCCTTGCGGCGCTCCTACATTGACCTGACGCGCCACGGTTCGATGTACGAGCGCCGCAAGGCGCGAATGCGACGTTGGTGCGCTCAGCCGCGCTTGGCGCGCGCGGCCTCGACCTCTTCGGGGCGCAGGCGGGCGGCGAGCTTGTCGAGCACGCCGTTGACGAACTTGTGGCCGTCGGTGCCACCGTAGCCCTTGGCGAGCTCGATCGCCTCGTTGATCACCACGCGGTAGGGGGTGTCGAGGTTGTGGCGCAGCTCGTGGGTGCCGAGCAGCAGGATCGCGTGCTCGATCGGCGACAGCTCGGCGACCGGGCGCGACAGCAGCGGCTCGAAGCAGTCGCGCAGCTCGTCGGCCGCGCCGGTGGCGCCGCGCAGCAGGCTCACGAACAGCTCGCGGTCGATCTTGTCGAGGTTCTCGGTCTCGGACTCGAGGTGGCGCTGCACCGTGGTGGCGGTGTTGCCCGACAGCAGCCACTGGTACACCCCCTGCAGCGCGAGCTCGCGCGCGCGGCGGCGGGCCATCTTGCTGGTCGGGTTGGGCGCGCCGGTGCCGCCTTCGGCTTGCGTGTTGTCGATCTCGCTCATCGCACCACCTTCAGCAGCCTGGCCATCTCGACCGCGGCGCGGGCGCAGTCGGCGCCCTTCTCGTGCATGCGCGCGACCGCCTGGTCGTCGTCCTCGGTGGTGAGCACGCCGTTGGCGATCGGCAGCCCGGTGTCGAGGCCGACGCGGGTGATGCCCGCGCCCATCTCGTTGGAGACGAGCTCGAAGTGGTAGGTCTCGCCGCGGATCACCGCGCCGAGCGCGACCAGGGCGTCGTGCCGGCCGCTGCGGGCCATGGTCTGCAGCACGAGCGGGATCTCCAGCGCGCCGGGCACGGTGACGATGCGGATGTCCGTGCGCGCGACGCCGAGGGCGAGCAGCTCGTCGGTGCAGGCCGACAGCAGGCCCTCGCAGATGTCGAGGTTGAAGCGCGCCATGACGATGCCGACGCGCACGCCGGCGCCGGCGAAGCTCGGCTCGATCTCGTCGATGCCGTCGTAACGGGCACCCTGGCGGGTGTTTTCGGATTGGTTGCGTTGCATGCTGGGGATTCTCTGGGTCAGTTCTTGTCGACGAAGCCGGTGATCTCGAGGCCGAAGCCGGTCATGCTCGGGATCTTGCGGGGGCTTGCGAGCAGTCGCATCTTGCCCACGCGCAGCGCGCGCAGGATCTGCGCGCCGACGCCGAACAGGCGCGCGTCCCACTTCGCGGTGGGGCGGTCATGGCCGCCGTTCAGGCCGGCGAGCAGTTCGCGGCCGGACATCGGGCGGTAGAGCAGCACGATCACGCCAGCCTCGGCTGCGGCCAGGGTGGCGAGCGCCTCGTTCACCGGGAAGGTATGTTGACCGCTGCCGGCGTCGAGGAAGTCGAGCACCGAGATCGGCTCGTGCACCCGCACCAGGGTCTCGCGCTCGGGGCGGATGTCACCGTGCGACAGGGCGAAATGCACGTCGCCCGAGGTCTTGTCCTCGAAGGCGGTGAGGCGGAAGCGGCCGTGGGCGGTGTCCACGTCCTTCTCGGCGACCTTCTCGACCAGGTGGTCGTTGGCGGCGCGGTACTCGATGAGGTCGCGGATGGCGCCGATCCTGAGGCCGTGCGCCTGGCTGAACTCGACGAGGTCGGGCAGGCGCGCCATGGTGCCGTCGTCCTTGAGGATCTCGCAGATCACCGACGCAGGCTCGAGCCCGGCGAGCTGGGCGAGGTCGCAGCCGGCCTCGGTGTGGCCGGCGCGGATGAGCACGCCGCCCTTCTGCGCGGTGAGCGGGAAGATGTGGCCCGGGGTGACGATGTCGTCCGGGCGGGCGTTGCGGGCGACCGCGACCTGCACGGTGCGCGCGCGGTCGTGCGCCGAGATGCCGGTGGTGACGCCGGTGGCGGCCTCGATCGA
>JAEUNQ010000198.1 GCA_016790365.1 Thauera sp.
GTCAAGTCGGGCAGCTTCGACATCGAGCAGGGCGTGGGCGTGCGCGCGATCAGCGGCGAGAAGACCGCCTTCGCCTACTCCGACGACATCTCGCTCGACGCCCTGGTCGGCGCCGCCACCGCCACGCGTGCGATCGCCGCCGCGGGCGAGCGTCGCCGCGTCGGCATCGTCCCGCACAAGCTCAAGAACCGCCTGTACCGCGCCGACGATCCGCTCGACTCGCTCGACGACACCGCCAAGGTGAAGCTGCTCGAACGTCTCGAGAGCTTCGCGCGTGCCGAGGATGCGCGCGTCACCCAGGTCATGGCCCACATCGCCGGCTCCTGGGAGGTGGTCATGGTGGTGCGCAGCGACGGCCACCAGGCTGCCGACGTGCGCCCGCTGGTGCGTGTGTCGATCACCGTGATCATGGAAGAGGATGGCCGCCGCGAGCAGGGCAGCGCCGGCGGCGGCGGGCGCTACGACTACGGCTGGTTCTGCGACGACCGCCTGCACGACTATGCCCGCCAGGCGGTGCATCAGGCGCGCGTGAACCTCGGCGCCGACCCGGCGCCGGCGGGCACCATGCCGGTCGTGCTCGGGCCTGGCTGGCCGGGCATCCTGCTCCACGAGGCGATCGGCCACGGCCTCGAGGGCGACTTCAACCGCAAGGGCAGCTCGGCCTTCTCGGGGCGCATCGGCCAGCAGGTGGCCGCCAGGGGCGTCACCGTGGTGGACGACGGCACGCTGCCGGATCGCCGCGGCTCGCTCTCCATCGACGACGAGGGCAATCCGACCGAGCGCACCGTGCTGATCGAGGACGGCATCCTCGCCGGCTACATGCAGGACATGATGAACGCGCGCCTGATGGGCATGCCGGTCACCGGCAACGGTCGCCGCGAGTCCTTCGCCCACCTGCCGCTGCCGCGCATGACCAACACCTACATGCTCGACGGCGACAAGGACCCTGAGGAGATCATCAAGTCGGTCAAGAAGGGCTTGTATGCGGTGAACTTCGGTGGCGGGCAGGTGGACATCACCTCGGGCAAGTTCGTGTTCTCGACCGCCGAGGCCTACCTGATCGAGAACGGCAAGGTCACCCGCCCGGTCAAGGGCGCCACCCTGATCGGCAACGGCCCGGACGTGCTGACCCGCGTGAAGATGATCGGCAACGACATGCGCCTGGATCCGGGCGTGGGGACTTGCGGCAAGGACGGGCAGAGCGTGCCGGTGGGCGTCGGCCAGCCGACGCTGCGCATCGACGGGCTGACGGTGGGCGGGACGGCCTGAGGCGGGGCGGATCTCCGCGGCTGCATTCGCGCCTTGCGGCGCTCCTGCAGAAAACACCGCGGCTTTCGAGCCCGCCAGGCGCGGCAGCGGCCGCGAACCCGGTGTCCGGGCTGCGGCCGCGATGCGAAAATACGAGCGATCGCGCCGATCAGGTCTGCGCGGGCTTGTCCTTGCGCTCGTCCGGGGTGGTGGTGACGGGCTTGTCGCCGCTGCAGGCGGCGACGGTTTCGAACGGCGTCGCCTCGAGCAGGCGGGCGGCCTGCGCGGGCGTCGCGATCGAGAAGGCGATCGCGGTGGTGGTCAGCATGGCGGCGATGGTCTGGCGTTTGATCATGTCCGGCTCCTTAGAGGTTCTTGTTCATTGTTCGACATCGGGCCGGTCGCCGCGGAAGAGCTCGGGCGTCAGGCCGTGTCGCTGCAGCAGGCGGTAGAACTCGGTGCGGTTGCGCTCCGCCAGCCGTGCAGCGTCCGAAACATTACCCGCAGTCAGTTTCAACAGCTGTATCAGATAGTTTCGCTCGAAGCGGCGCTTCGCCTCGGCGTAGCCGAGCGGCTCGGCCGGCTGCGCCCGCAGGGCACGCTCGACCAGGGCGCGCGGGATCAGCGGCGTGGTGGCGAGCGCGCACACCTGCTCCACCACGTTGTGGAGCTGGCGCACGTTGCCCGGCCATGCTGCGGTGGCGAGCGCCTCCAGCGCTTCGGGCGCGAAGCCGGTGAGGCGCTTGGCGTATTTGCGCGCGAGGCCGCGCAGGAAGTGCTCGGCGAGCAGCGGGATGTCCTCGCGGCGCTCGGCCAGGGTGGGCAGCTGCAGGCTCACCACGTCGATGCGGTAGTAGAGATCCTCGCGGAACTGTCCCGCGGCCAGCGCCGCCTCGAGGTCGCGGTGGGTGGCGGAGACGATGCGCAGGTCGACCGCCTCGGCGCGCGTCGCGCCCACCGGGCGCACGGCGCGCTCCTGCAGCACGCGCAGCAGCTTGACCTGCAGCGCGAGCGGCATGTCGCCGATCTCATCGAGAAAGAGCGTGCCGCCGTGGGCGGCCTGCACCAGCCCGCGATGGGCGCTGGTGGCGCCGGTGAAGGCGCCGCGCACGTGGCCGAAGAGCTCGGACTCGAGCAGCGGCTCGGGGATGGCGCCGCAGTTGATCGCGACGAAGGGCGCAGCGGCGCGCGGGCTGGCGAGGTGGATCGCGCGCGCGAGCAGCTCCTTGCCGGTGCCGCTGTCGCCACGGATCAGCACGCTGGCGTCCGAGGCGGCGAGCAGGCGGGCCTCGCCGAGCAGGGCGTGCATGCGGCTACTGCGGCTGATGATGGCAGCGCGCCAGGCGGTGTCGCCGGCGCTGACCGGGCCGGCGGCGAGGGGGGCGTGGGCAGGATCGGCCCGGATATGGACGGGGCCGGCCAGCTGCAGCGCCTGGCGGATCCCCTGTAGCAGGGCGTGGCTGTCGAAAGGCTTGGTGAGGTAACCGGCGACGCCGAGCGCGGTGGCCTCGACCGCGTCGGGGATGCTGCCGTGGGCGGTGAGCAGGATGACCGGCAGGGCCGGATGCTGGCGGCGGATATCCTCGAACAGGGCGAGGCCATCCCCGTCGGGCAGGCGCACGTCGCTGAGCACGAGGTCGAAGCGCTCCACGCCGAGCCGATTGCGCGCGGCCTCGACGCAGTCGGCAGTGACGACGCGGTAGCCGCTCGCCTGCAGGCGCATCGCGAGCAGGCGCAGCAGGTCGGTGTCGTCGTCGACCACCAGCAGGCGTGCCGGAGCGGAGGTCACTGTCGCGCGAATCGCGCCTGACGCGCTCACCGGACCGCACTCCCGTCGCTGCGCGACATCCTCCCCGCACCAGGAGGGCGCTTCCATTCGGGCGGACGGGTGGGCGTGCTCATTCGGGCTGCCCGGTGCGGGGCTGCAGCGGAAGGCTTGGCGGGCTCAGCCGGTGTTCGATCTCCGCGAGCGCGTCCAGCTTGCGCTGCAGTTCCGCGTTCTGCCGGTGCAGCGCGTCGAGTTCCCGCTCCTGCGCCTCGGCGGCGGGGATGCCGTCGTCGAGCTGGCGACGCAGCCGCTCGGCGAGCACGGCAAGCCGCTGGCGTTCGCGGATCTGTTCGAGCAGCGCGCGTGCGTAGGGGTGCAGGGTGCGCGCCTCGGCGCGCTCGTCGTCGAGCAGGTTCTCGAGGGCGTGCCGCGCGGTGGCGAGGCGGGCTTCGCCGGGCTGGCTGGCCTGCACTGCGGCGTGGAGGCGTTGTTTCGCGGCTTCATGGGCGAGGGTCTCGGCGCTCGGGGCGTTCGTGTCGTCCTCGGCCGCCTGCCCGAACGGCAGGCCGGCGCATCCCGCGAGCAGGGCGAGCGTGGCGGGAAGCAGGGCGCGCGCGGCGCGCGCGATCCGGTTGTGCGCGCGTCCTGGGGCGCGGGGCTCTGCGTCCGCGATCGAAAGGCGGGGGTCAGGCATGAGGCAACTCCACGCGGAAATGGGCGCCCTGGTCGCTCGGCAGCGCACACACCCGGCCGCGATGGGCGCAGATCAGCTCGCGCACGATCGCCAGTCCGATGCCACTGCCGGCTGCGCTCGCCGGGGGGCGGCGGCGGCCCTGGAAGAAGGGGTCGAAGATGCGCTCGATTTCGTCCGGCTCGATCCCGGGGCCCTCATCGCGGCAGTCGATCACGACCTTCGCGCCGACGAGGCCGAGCTCGATCCGGATGTGTCCGCCGACCGGGCTGAAGGCGATCGCGTTGGCGAGCAGATTGGAGAAGACGGTGCGCAGCTTGCCGGCGTCGGCGCACAGGATGGGAGCGTCGCCGGCGAGCCCGATCGTCACCCCACGTGTGCGCGCCGGCAGGCGCTGCTCGTCGCTGATCTCGCGCAGCATGGGGAGGAGCGCGGTCGGCTGCAGCTGCAGGGCGTGCGCGTCGAACTGGCTGGCGTTGTACTGCAGCAACTGCTCGATGCGTTCCTGCAGCGTGCGTGCGCTGTGCGCAAGGATGCCGGTCACCTCGCGTTGCCCGGGGGCGAGCGGGCCGAGCACGCCGTCGTCGAGCAGGGCGACGCCTTCGCGCAGGGAGGCCAGCGGCGTCTTGAGCTCGTGCGAGACATGGCGCAGCACGCGCTTGCGGTCGGCCTCGAGCTCGGCGAGGCGCAGGCGCAGCCAGTCGAGACGTTCGCCGAGCTTGCGCAGGTCGGCGGGGCCGTCTATGCCGATCGGCTGGGCGAGGCGGCTCTCGCCGATCTCGCCGATCGCCTGCTCGATGCGGCCGAGCGGGCGCAGCAGCCACCTGCCGGCAAGCGTCGCGAGCAGGCCGGCAAGGACGAGGGCGGCGAGGACCTGAAGGGCGACGGCACGTCGTTCGCGCTCGAGTGTGCGCATCAGGGCACGATCACGCTCGGCGAGGTGGCGCTCCAGCGCCTCGGCGATCCGGCCAGCGAGCACGCCGAGGCTGCGGAGGTCGTCCTCTGCCGCGGGGTGGTCGATGCGCCCGGTCGACGTGGCGGGCTCCGCCGGCTCCCTCGCGCCGTCCGTTGCGTGGTGCGCTGGCTGGGGGGCTGCCAGGCTTGCCAGCCATGCCTGGACGCGGCCGGCGCTGGCACGCCACGCCGCGCCTTCGTCGGACAGCCCCGGGCCGGCGGCCTCCAGCAGCGTGACCGCGGGCAGCGCCTCGGCGAGGGTGTCGCCGAAGCGGCGGGCGAGGGCCGGCTCGCCCAGCACCTGGTACTGGCGAGCGCTGCGTTCGAGATCGACGCTGCGCTCGCCCAGCTGACGCGCCGCCGCGCTCAGGGCGAGCGCGCGCCGGTTGTCCTCCTGGATCGTGATCACGACCGTCTCCATGCCGCGCCAGCCACTCGCGACGGCGGCGGCCAGGCTGGCAGCGATCAGCAAGGAGCTTGCGAGCAGGGTGCCGCGGAAGGAGAGGCGACGCATGAGGGGAGTGGATTGTGCGCCGCGGCGGAGCGCTGCAGCGTGGGCCGACGAGTCTAGGTCGGCAAGCGCGGGCGCGCAGCGGTCGAAATGCAAGCCGAAGTAAGCGGTGGTCATGGGTGTCGCCGTGCGGCGACAGTGGAAGTTGCTTTCCCCTGAAGCGCTTGAACGCCTTGGCCGGGCGCAGTGTCGGGTACAGGCGACGTTTTTCCGCGTCCGTGCCCGGCCGCCAATCGTCCTGCTCCGCCAAGCTGCTGAAGATAAAAGAGAATGGACTTCCGGCACAGGGCTTGCTTGAGAGGGTGGGGGCGCAGCGCTGGAACTGCGCCACATTTCAGGAGAGAACATGTTCACCAAGCCCAATCTGTTTCACGGCGCCACCGAGGCGTCCGCGCAGCGCAACAACCCGCGGCCGGCGAGCACGGCTGCCGTAGCGGCGCCCGGATCTCGGCCGGCCGAGGCCGGCGGTTCCACCGTCGCGAGCGGCTTGCAGACCGTGGACCGTGAGGACGCGGCCGCGCCCGCGAGCGCAGTCGGGGAAAGCCGGCTGATCGTCGGCCCCGAGGTGAAGCTCAAGGGCGCGGAGATCCTCGACTGCGACACCCTGGTCGTGGAGGGACGGGTCGAGGCGACGATGGACAGTCGTGTGCTGCGCATCGCGGAGAAGGGTGCCTTCAAGGGCACGGTCGGCATCGATATCGCCGAGATCCACGGTCACTTCGAGGGCGAGCTCACCGCCCGCAAGCAGCTCCTGATCCACGCCACCGGGCGGGTGAGCGGCAAGATCCGCTACGGCAAGATCCTGATCGAGGAGGGGGGCGAGCTGTCTGGCGACGTGCAGTCCCTGAGCGCGAAGGAAGGCCTGCGCGCGGTCGAGACGAGGGCGCAGGAGCCGCGCCCGATCGCCGCCGTGGCGGGCTGAGGCGACACTCAGCGCGAGCTGGTGGTCGCGTCGGGTGCGGGCTGGGCCGCAGCGGCAAGCTGCTGCGGCGTCCAGGTCCAGTGTCTTTCCCAGGCGGCGCGGACCAGGTTCGGGTAGTCCGGCTTGCCCAGGCTGCCGTTGTAGCGGCCGAGGGCGCGGAAGAGGTTGCCCTTCTCGATGTCGAGGTAGTGGCGCAGGATGGTGCAGCCGTAGCGCAGGTTGGTGCGCATGTGGAAGAGGTTGTCGTCCGTGCGGCCGATGACCTTGATCCAGAACGGCATCACCTGCATGTAGCCGCGCGCGCCCGCCGAGGAGATCGCGTACTTGCGGAAGGCGCTCTCGACCTGGATGAGGCCGAGCACCAGCTGCGGGTCGAGTCCAGCGCGCGTGGCCTCGTAGTGGATGCTGGTGAGGAGTTCCTCGCGGTAGGCCTCATCCGGGATGCGTCTTGCCAGCCGGCGCGACATCTCGGCGAGCCACTGTGCACGCTCGCCCGCGTCGGGGATCGGCAGCGTCGGCGCCACGGCGTCGCTGACCGCGGCGTGCAGTGCGGCGCGTACGCTGGCCGCCATCGGCTCGTACTGCTGCGCCCCGGCCTGCGCCCCGCCGGCCGCGAGCGCGAGCGCACACGCGGCGGCGAACCGGCGGAGCGGGGCGGGCAGGTGGCGCATGGCGGCGACTCCGGGGATCAGCCCTGCTTGAGGCGGTCGAGCACGTGGCCGAGCACTTCGCCCGCGGGCAGCTTGGCGGCCTCGGCATCACGCCGGCCCTGGTATTCGACCACGCCTTCCTTGAGCCCGCGGTCGCCGATGGTGACGCGGTGCGGCACGCCGATGAGCTCCCAGTCGGCGAACATGACGCCCGGGCGCTCGTCGCGGTCGTCGAGGATGGCGTCCACGCCGGTGGCGACGAGCGCGTCGTAGAGCTTCTGCGCCTCGTCGCGCACCGCCTGCGACTTGCCCCAGCCCACCGGGCAGATCACCACTTCGAAGGGCGCGATCGCACGTGGCCAGATGATGCCGCGCGTGTCGTGGCTTTGCTCGATCGCCGCGCCCAGGATGCGGGTGACGCCGATGCCGTAGCAGCCCATCTCGAAGTGCTTGGGCTTGCCGTCCTCGTCGAGGAAGGTGGCGTTCATCGCCTTGGAGTACTTGGTGCCGAGGTAGAACACGTGGCCGACCTCGATGCCGCGCTGGATGGCGAGCACGCCTTTGCCGTCCGGGCTGGGGTCGCCCTCGACGACGTTGCGGAGGTCTGCGACCAGGTCCGGCTCGGGCAGGTCGCGGCCCCAGTTCACGCCGGTGAAGTGGAAGTCGGCGTCGTTGGCGCCGCAGATGAAGTCGGCCATGTGGGCGACCGTGCGGTCGGCGATCACCTTGACCGGCTTCAGGAGGCCGATGGGGCCGAGGTAGCCTGGCTTGCAACCGAAGTGCTCGAGGATCTCGGCTTCGGTGGCGAAGCGGAAGCCCGCCTTGAGGCCCGGCAGCTTGCTGGCCTTGACCTCGTTGAGCGCGTGGTCGCCACGCACCAGCAGCAGCCACACCGTGACGCCGGCGGGCTGGCCCTTTTCATCGACGTCGTCGGTGGCCAGCACCAGCGACTTCACCGTGGTGGCGAGCGGCACGCCGAGCAGCTCGGCGACGTCCTCGCAGGTGGCCTTGCCCGGCGTGGGGGTCTTCTCCAGCGCCTTGGCCGGGTCGGCACGGCGGGCGAGCAGGGACACGGCCTCGGCGAGCTCGATGTTGGCGGCGTAGTCGGAGTCGGGGCAGTAGACGATGGCGTCCTCGCCGGTGTCGGCGATGACCTGGAATTCGTGCGAGCGGTCGCCGCCGATGGCGCCGGTGTCGGCCGCCACCGCGCGGTACTCGAGGCCGAGGCGGTCGAAGATGCGCTTGTAGGCGGCGAACATGATGTCGTAGCTGCGCCCCGCGGCTTCCTCGCTGCGGTCGAAGGAGTAGGCGTCCTTCATGGTGAACTCGCGCCCGCGCATCACGCCGAAGCGCGGCCGGCGCTCGTCGCGGAACTTGGTCTGGATCTGGTAGAAGTTCTTCGGCAGCTGGCGGTAGCTCTTCAGCTCCTGGCGTGCGATGTCGGTGACGACTTCCTCGGAGGTGGGCTGCAGCGCGAAGTCGCGCGCGTGGCGGTCCTTGAAGCGCAGCAGCTCGTCGCCCATCTTGTCCCAGCGCCCGGTCTCGTCCCAAAGTTCGGCGGGCTGCACCATCGGCATGATCAGCTCCATGGCGCCGGCGCGGTCCATCTCCTCCCGAACGATGGTTTCCACCTTGCGGATCGCGCGCAGTCCCATCGGCATGTAGCTGTAGATGCCGGCGGCGACCTTGCGGATCATGCCGGCGCGCAGCATCAGCTTCTGGCTGACGACTTCGGCATCGGACGGGGCTTCCTTGAGGGTGAACAGATGGAACTGGCTGGCGCGCATGGGAGTCTTCGGATCAGGCGTGAACAAGCGCGCGATTCTATCGCATGGGGCCGGCGCGCGAGCGTTCGATGAGCCCCAGCTTAGGCCATGCACCGCGGCTGTGCGCTTTCATTGCGTGGCCAAGTGTGAAAAAATCGTGACCAATCAAACGAATTTGAAGGTTCGTCATGCTTGACCGTGAAGGCTTCCGCCCGAACGTCGGCATCATTCTGGTCAATGCGCGCAACGAGGTGTTCTGGGGCAAGCGCATCCGCGAACATTCCTGGCAGTTTCCCCAAGGTGGCATCAAGCACGGCGAGTCGCCGGAGCAGGCCATGTACCGGGAACTCCACGAGGAGGTCGGCCTGCTGCCCGAGCACGTCAGGATTCTCGGCCGCACCCGCGGATGGTTGCGCTACGAGGTTCCCAAGCACTGGATCCGGCGCGAGTGGCGCAATACCTACCGTGGGCAGAAGCAGATCTGGTTCCTGCTTCGCTTGGTGGGGCGCGACTCCGACGTCTGCCTGCGTGCGAGCACTCATCCGGAATTCGATGCCTGGCGCTGGAGCAACTACTGGGTGCCGCTGGAGGCGGTGATCGAATTCAAGCGTCAGGTGTATCAGCTGGCGCTGATCGAACTCGCGCGCATCCTGTTCCGTTCGCGCAGCTTCGAGTTGCCCGACAGTTATCGCCTGCCCGAGCCGGAGCCTGCTCCCGAAGCGGTGCGGGTGGTACTCGGTGAGCGTGCCGAGCGCGGATTGCGCGATGCGATGCCGAAGTAGGGGCGCTCCCTTCCGCCCGGGTGCCGCGGGGTCGGGGCGTTGCCACCCTGGGCCTGCGGCGCACGATCGTGTGCGCCCGGGCGGGCGCCGTGTCGGCGCCGGGCTTTGGTTGCGCCTATGCTCGCCTTTTTCAAACCCGCTCCGGAGTCTGCTCCCTTGAATCCATTCCTGGCCCCTTGCCTGCGTGCGGGTGTCGCCGCCCTTGTGGCCTTGGCCGTTCCTGCGTCCGCAGGCCTGCTGCTCGACGCCGATCCCGACTGGAAGGAGGGGGAGGTGACCATGCCGGCTGCGCCGCGCGAGGCCGCGTTGCGGGCGATCGACATCGGCACGCCCTCGCCGAACGATTTTTTCGTCGACGAGGAGAGCGTCGGGGTGGGAGCAGACGGCGTGGTGCGCTACACCTTGGTCGTACGTGCCCGCGGCGGTGCGGAGAACATCAGTTTCGAGGGCATCCGCTGCGCCACCGGTGAGCGCCGGATCTACGCGAGCGGGCGCAAGGACGGAGCTTGGGCGCCGCTCAGGAACAGCGCCTGGCAGCCTATCGTCGACAACGGCTACAACCGCCCGCGTGCGGCGCTGGCGCGGGATTACTTCTGCGACGGCCCGGCCGGGCCGCGCGACCGCGAGCATGCGTTGCGCCTGCTTCGGCAGCCGCGCGACCCGAGCAATTCGTCAGGAGTCCACCAATGATCGATCAGGCCATCATCGAGTTCGACAAGGCGCTGCGGACGGTCTTCGCGCCGGCTCGCAGCGTGCGTGCGATGCCGGGTGAGGACGTTGCCGACGCCGAACTGAGCGAAACCGAGCGCAGCCACGCGGCGGCATTGATGAGAGTGAACCACGTCGGAGAGGTTTGTGCCCAGGCGCTCTACCAGGGCCAGTCGATCATGTCGCGCGACCCTGCGATCCGCGACACCCTGCGCCAAGCGGCGCAGGAGGAGACCGAGCACCTGGCGTGGACCGAACGCCGGATCGCGGAACTCGGTGGTCGCAAGAGCCTGCTCAATCCGCTGTGGTACGGCGGCGCGCTCGCCCTCGGGCTGGCGGCCGGGCGCTTCGGCGAGCGCTGGAACCTTGGCTTTCTCGCCGAGACCGAGCGTCAGGTCGAGCAGCACCTCAAGGGGCATCTCGACACCTTGCCGGCGGCGGATCGCCGCTCGCGCGCGATCGTCGAGCAAATGAAGGTGGACGAGGCCGAGCACGCCGAGACCGCGCTGCGGCTGGGTGCGCACGAGCTGCCCGCGCCGGCGAAGGGCGCGATGAAGCTCGCCGCGCGGGTCATGACCGCGCTCGCCTATCGGCTCTAGACTCTGCGAGTCCGGGGCGCTTGTGCGCGCGGCGAGCCTTGCTTCAGTCCGCCTCGACGAGTTCGACCTCGTGCACCATCTCGGCCGTCTTGCCCAGCATGATCGAGGCGGAGCAGTATTTTTCCGCCGACAGGTGTACGGCGCGCTCGACCGTCTCGCGCTTGAGGTTGCGACCGATGATCGTGTAAACGAAGCGGATCCGGGTGAACACCTTGGGATCGGACTCTGCCCGATCGGCTTGCAGGCGCACGCTGCAGCCGCGCACGTCGTGTCGGCCGCGCTTCAGGATCAGCACGACATCGAAGGCAGTGCAGCCGCCGGCGCCGGCCAGCAACAGCTCCATCGGCCGAGGAGCGAGGTTGCGCCCACCTGCGTCCGGTGCGCCGTCCATCGCGACGAGGTGACCCGTGCCGGTTTCGGCGATGAAGCTCATGCCGTCGAGCCACTTGACCGTGCATTCCATCCTGTTCGCTCCTTCGGGCCCTCGTCCCGTAGCTGGTTTTATGTTGGTAGAGGCGGCATGTTACCGCAGTGCGTCATGGGCTCGCGCGCGCCACGTGCAGTGTCGTCTTGCCGACACGCGCACCGGCTTGCAGCGTGTGTCGGGAGGTCGATCGCAAGGGGCTGCGGACTTCAATACGGGTCCGTAGTGATGCGGTGCAGCAAATACGACGCCTGGCGGGGTGCCTCCTCCGTCCGGGCAGGAGGTCCGACACGCGAGGGAAGCGTGAAAATTGATTCAAAACAAAAAGCTGCCGTTGAATAAAACAAGTTGATAAATAGATCAAAAGTTTTCTTCTGCGACGCACAAAAATGCCTTGCACGCCCTGGGGCGGCTATGCATAATCCGTCCCAGTCGGATCGCAGACGCATCAAGCCTCGATGTAAAGGCTCGCGCCGATCCAAGCAGTGTCTCCTCCACCCTCCTCCTTTGGTGTGGATTTAACGCAGTCCGATCGGACTGCGTTTTTTTTGCTTTTCGCCCGCGTTCGCGCTTCGATGATTGACACGATTGATGTGTTGGAAGTAGGATTGCGAGCTTTCCGTTTGACGGCCATTTCCGACGGCCCGACAAAGATCGAGGATTCACATGAAGACGTTTTCCGCCAAGCCGCACGAGGTCAAGCGCGACTGGTTCGTTGTCGACGGCACGGACAAGGTGCTTGGCCGTCTCGCCTCCGAGGTTGCCCGCCGCCTGCGTGGCAAGCACAAGGCCATCTACACCCCGCACGTGGACACCGGCGACTTCATCGTCGTGGTCAATGTGGACAAGCTGCGCGTGACCGGCAACAAGGCGCAGGACAAGAAGTACTACCGTCACTCGGGCTACCCGGGCGGTATCTACGAAACCAACTTCACCAAGCTCCAGCAGCGCTTCCCCGAGCGTGTGCTCGAGAAGGCGGTGAAGGGCATGCTGCCGAAGGGCCCGCTGGGCTACGCCATGCTGAAGAAGCTGAAGTGCTACGCGGGTCCGTCGCATCCGCATACCGCTCAGCAGCCGCAAGTTCTCGAGATCTGAAGGAGCCGATAGATGGCTGTCACTTACAACTACGGTACCGGCCGCCGCAAGACTGCGGTCGCTCGTGTGTTCATCAAGCCGGGCACCGGCAACATCGTCGTCAACGGCAAGCCGGTCGACGAGTTCTTCTCGCGTGAAACCGGCCGCATGATCGTGCGCCAGCCGCTGGTCCTCACCGGAAACGAAGGTCGCTTCGACATCATGGTCAACGTGGTCGGCGGTGGCGAATCCGGTCAGGCGGGCGCGGTGCGCCACGGCATCACCCGCGCGCTGGTCGATTACGACGCCGGCCTGAAGGGCGATCTCCGTGCCGCCGGCTTCGTGACCCGCGACGCCCGCGAAGTCGAGCGCAAGAAGGTCGGCCTGCGCAAGGCACGCCGCGCCAAGCAGTTCTCGAAGCGCTGATTCTTTTCGTCGCGCATCGCAAGTCGAAAGCCGCCCACTGGGCGGCTTTCGTGCTTGTATGTCCCGCTCGCGAGGATTCTTGCGGTGCGCGTGGCCGTAACGAGGCGTTCACCGCTCGTGTCGGCCGATGATGCGATAATTGCCATTCAGTCTTTCGTCGCGAGGAACGAGCATGGTCAAGGTTGGAATCGTAGGCGGCACCGGGTACACCGGCGTCGAGCTCTTGCGTCTGCTGGCGCGTCACCCGGGGGTCGAGCTGACCGCAATCACCTCGCGCGGCGAGGCCGGCATGGCGGTGTCCGACATGTTCCCCAGCCTGCGCCGGCGGGTCGATCTCAAGTTCGTGACCCCGCAGGACGCCGCCCTGGAGAAATGCGACGCGGTGTTCTTCGCTACGCCCAACGGCATCGCGATGAAGCAGGCTGCCGAGCTGGTCGACGCGGGGGTGCGCGTGATCGACCTCGCCGCCGACTTCCGCATCCGTGACGTCTCCGAGTGGCAGAAGTGGTATGGCATGGAGCACGCCGCGCCCGAGCTCGTCGCCGAGGCGGTGTACGGCCTGCCGGAGGTCAACCGCGAGCAGATCCGCAGCGCGCGCGTACTCGCCAACCCGGGCTGCTATCCGACCGCGGTGCAGCTCGGCTTCCTCCCCCTGGTCGAGGCCGGGCTGATCGACACCGATCACCTGATCGCCGACGCCAAGTCGGGCGTCTCGGGCGCCGGCCGCAAGGCCGAGGTGCACACCTTGCTGCCGGAAGCCGCCGACTCGTTCAAGGCCTATGGCGTGCCGGGTCATCGTCACCTGCCCGAGATCCGCCAGGGGCTTGCGCTCGCTGCCGGCCATGCGGTCGGGCTGACCTTCGTGCCGCACCTGACGCCGATGATCCGCGGCATCCATGCCACGCTGTACGGCCGTCTCAAGCCGGGCGTCGATGCGGCCGACCTGCAGGGGCTGTACGAGAAGCGGTATTCGGGCGAGGCCTTCGTGGATGTGATGCCCGCGGGCAGCCATCCCGAGACGCGCTCGGTGCGCGCCTCCAACCTGTGCCGCATCGCGGTGCATCGCCCGCAGGGCGGCGACACCGTGGTGGTGCTGTCGGTGATCGACAACCTGGTCAAGGGCGCGGCCGGCCAGGCGGTGCAGAACCTCAACATCATGTTCGGTTTCGACGAGGAAACCGGGCTCGACATCGTACCGGTCAGCCCCTAAGGGAACTGTCTCGGCCAGATCCGATCACATTTTGACGATTCCACCGCGGAAGGTGCATCATCCGCGGTGTCCCCCAGCAGAGGAGAAAACATGAGCGCAGAAGTCGCAACCCCGGAAATCATGGTCTTTACCGACAGCGCCGCGAACAAGGTTCGCGAGCTGATCGAAGAGGAAGGCAACCCCGATCTCAAGCTGCGCGTCTTCGTGTCGGGCGGCGGGTGCTCGGGCTTCCAGTACGGCTTCACTTTCGATGAGGAAGTGAACGAGGACGACACCACGTTCGAGAAGAATGGCGTGGCGTTGCTGGTCGATCCGATGAGCTACCAGTACCTGGTGGGCGCGGAGATCGACTACACCGAGGGCCTGGAGGGCTCGCAGTTCGTGATCCGCAATCCGAACGCGACCAGCACCTGCGGCTGCGGTTCTTCGTTCACCGTGTGAGCGCGGCCGTCGCAAAAGAAACGGGGCGCCGCGGCGCCCCGTTTTGTCTGCTGCGGCCGCACGGCGTTCAGCGCGCGTCGGCAAGCTCGTAGTTGAGCAGAGCGAAGCGCTGGCGCAGGTGCGCGGTGTTGCGCTTGAAGGCGGCGAGCTCCTTGTCGTTGAAGGAGTCGGCCATCGGCAGTGCGACCGTCATCGGGTCGGCGGGCACGTCCTTCAGGCGCACCTCGTAGTGCAGGTGCGGTCCGGTGCACCAGCCGGTGCAGCCCACATAGCCGATCAGCTCGCCCTGGTTCACCGCCTGGCCCTTCGCGAGGCCCTTGGCGAAGCCGTTGAGGTGGGCGTAGTGGGTGGTGATGTCGTTGCGATGCTTGAGCACGATCAGGTTGCCGAAACCGCGCTGGGTGCCGATGAACTCGATGGTGGCGTCCGACGTCGCCATCACCGGGGTTCCGGTCGGTGCCGAGAAGTCGGTGCCGTTATGGTTGCGCCAGCTGCCGTGGATCGGATGCAGGCGGCGACCGAAGTTCGAGCTGACCCGGGAGAACTCCAGCGGCGAGCGCAGGAAGCCCTGCTGCAGGCTCGTGCCGTCGTCGCTGTAGTACTGTTCCTTGCCGCTCGGCCCGCGGTAGAGCACCACCGCGTGGCGTTCGCCGTTGTTGATGAACTCGGCGGCGAGGATGCGCCCGGCGCGCACCGGGTTGCCTTCCTCGTAGATCGCCTCGTAGACCACGTTGAAGCGGTCGCCCTTGCGCAGGTCGGTGTGGAAGTCGATCCAGGTGCCGAAAATGGTGGCGAGCTGGGTGGCGACATTGTCGGGCAGGCCGGCGTCGTCGGTTGCGCCGAAGAGCGAATGGGTGATCGTGCCCGAACGCATCTCGACCATGCTGGTCTGGGCGGCTCCGCTCGACTCGCGCAGCGCGAATCCGCCGTCGCCACGCTCGAGAACGACCTGAGCGCTGGTATTGCCGATCGGCAGCGAGAAACTGAGCAGGCGGCCTTCCAGCGAGACCACCGCCGTCACCGAACGGCCCGCGCGCAGCTGACGCAGTGCCTTGCGGCCGGCATCCGAGCCGGACAGTTGGGCGAGCGCGGCGGCATCGTCGATGCGCAGGCGGTTGAACATCGCCTGCAACGTGTCGCCCGCCTGGATGCGTTCGTAGTGGACGAAGGGCAGCGAGGCGTCGGTGTCGGCGCGCGTGACCGCAGGTGCGGGCAGGTGCTCGACGACACGCGCGACGAGCAGGTCCGAAGGCAGGCTGCCGGGTGCGACCGCGGTCGCGGCGACCACCCCGAGCATGGAAACCCCGCCGATACCGATGGCAATCCAGGTTCGCGGACGGGAGAGGAGTCGAGCCGGCAGATCGGCTAGAATTCGAGTCTTTCTGGCCTTCATGGTCTCGGTGGGCTTGGATGCGGGAAAAAAATTTCCGGAAGTGTAGCAAAGGTGCGCTTCGGTTCGGCAAAGTAATTTTGGAGAAATTGAATGTCTGATGTTCAGGCGGCGATCGACCTGATCAAGCGCGGCGCCGATGCCGTGCTGATCGAGGCCGAACTGGTCGAGAAGCTCAAGCGCGGCAAGCCCCTGCGGGTGAAGGCCGGATTCGACCCCACCGCGCCCGACCTCCACCTCGGCCATACGGTGCTGATCAACAAGATGCGTCACTTCCAGGAGCTCGGTCACCAGGTCCAGTTCCTCATCGGCGACTTCACCGGCATGATCGGGGACCCGAGCGGAAAGAACAGCACCCGCCCGCCGCTCTCGCGCGAGCAGATCCTGGAGAACGCCAGGACCTACCAGGAGCAGGTGTTCAAGATCCTCGACCCGGACCGTACCGAGATCTGCTTCAACTCCGCGTGGATGAACGATCTCGGCGCCGCCGGCATGATCCGCCTGGCCGCGCAGCAGACCGTCGCGCGCATGCTCGAGCGTGACGATTTCGCCAAGCGCTACGGTAACAACCAGCCGATCGCGATCCACGAGTTCCTCTACCCGCTGTGCCAGGGCTACGACTCGGTGGCGATGAAGTCCGACGTCGAGCTCGGCGGCACCGACCAGCGCTTCAACCTGCTGATGGGCCGCGAGCTGCAGAAGCACTACGGCCAGGAGCCCCAGTGCGTGGTGATGGTGCCGCTGCTCGAGGGCCTGGACGGCGTGAACAAGATGTCCAAGTCGCTGGGCAACTACATCGGCATCGCCGAGCCGGCCAGGGAGATCTTCGGCAAGACCATGTCGGTGTCGGACACCCTGATGTGGCGCTACTACGAGCTGCTGTCCTTCCGCTCCACCGCCGAGATCGCGCAGCTGCGCGCCGAGGTCGAAGGCGGGCGCAACCCGCGCGACGTCAAGGTGATGCTGGCGATGGAGTTCGTCGCCCGCTTCCATGGCCAGCGCGCGGCCGAGGAGGCGCTCGCCGACTTCGAGGCGCGCTTCCAGCGCAACGCGATCCCCGACGATCTCGCGCAGGTCACGGTGAACGCCGGCGCTGAAGGGCTGCCCTTGTTCCAGGTGCTCAAGCAGGCGGGACTCACCGGCACCACCTCGGAGGCGATGCGGATGGTGGAGCAGGGTGGCGTACGCATCAACGGCGAGCGCGCCGAGGACAAGGGCCTGCTGCTGCGCGCCGGCGAGACCGTGGTCCTGCAGGTCGGCAAGCGCAAGTTCGCCTCGGTGGTGCTGTCTTGATCGACTGCGCCGCTCGGCGCGGAGCTGGGCGATGAGCGCGGCCGCGGCTGCCCGTCCGATCGGGGTCTTCGACTCGGGCGTCGGCGGGCTCACCGTGGTGCGCGCGCTCATGGAGCGCCTGCCGCTCGAGGACATCGTGTACTTCGGTGACACCGCGCGCGTGCCCTACGGCGTCAAGTCGGTCGCCACCATCGAGCATTTCACCGCGCAGATCACCGAGTTCCTGCTCCAGCGCGACGTGAAGATGCTGATCATCGCGTGCAACACCATGGCGGCGGTGGCGGCGGACGTGGTGCACCGCCTGGCCGCCGGCATCCCGGTGCTCGATGTCATCGAGGCCGGCGCGCGCGCCGCGGTGGCGGCCTCGCTCGGGCGCCGGATCGGCGTCATCGGCACGCCGACCACGATCAACAGCAATGCCTACGCGCGCCGCATGCACGAGCTCGATCCGGCGGTGCGGGTGTATTCGCAGGCCTGCCCGCTGTTCGTGCCGCTGGTGGAAGAAGGCTGGCTGGACCACGAGGTCACCCGGCTCACCGCGCAGGAATACCTGCGCCCGGTCCTCGCCGAGGAGGTCGACAGCCTGGTGCTGGGCTGCACCCACTATCCGCTGCTCAAGCCGCTGCTGCGCGACGTCGCCGGGCCGCGGGTGCGGCTGATCGATTCTGCGCTGACCACCGCGGAACTCGCTGCCGAGCGCTTGCAGCAGGCGGGGTTGGCGCGCAGTGGCGGCGGTGTGGCCGATTACCGTTTCGTGGTCAGCGACGTGCCCTTGCGCTTCCAGACCATCGGCGAGCGCTTCCTCGGGCGTTCGCTCGGGGCGGTGGAGAAGGTCGACTGGTAGCGGTGGCCCGCGCGCTTTCAGGTCGGGCCGCGTGACACCGGCCGTGCCGGGTCGGCGCACCACTCGCTCCACGAGCCTGCATACAGGCGGGAGCCGGTGAGCCCGGCCGCCTCCATCGCCAGGAGGTTGACGCAGGCGGTGACCCCCGAACCGCACTGGTGCACGACCTGGCGCGCCGTATGTGCGCCGAGCAGGGCGGCGAACTCTTCGCGCAGCAGCGAGGCCTGCTTGAAGCAGCCGCGCGCGTCCAGGTTGTCGCGGAAGAAGCGGTTGCGCGCGCCGGGGATGTGCCCGCCCACCGGATCGAGCACCTCGTTCTCGCCTCGGAAGCGATCCGGGCTGCGCGCATCGAGGAGCAGCATGTCGGGGCTGCCGAGGTGCTCCAGCACGTACTGGCTGTCCACCCTGTCCGGGCGCAGGGCCAGCGTGTAGGTGGCGGGGCGCGGTACCGGCGGCTCGTCGTCGAGCGCGAGCCCCGCCGCCATCCAGGCCTGCAGGCCGCCGTCGAGCACCGCGACGCGATGGTGGCCGAGCCAGCGCAGCATCCACCACAGGCGCGCGGCGAACATCCCGCCGGCGTCGTCGTAGGCGATGACCTGGCTGTGGTTCCCCACCCCGCAGGCGGCGAGTCGGGCGGCGAGGCTGGCGGGGTCGGGCAGGGGGTGGCGCCCGTTGCGGCCGGTCTTCGGTCCCGACAGCCCGGTCTCGAGGTCGATGAAGAAGGCCCCCGGCACGTGAGCGGAATCATAGGCGCGCTGGCCGAAGGCCGGATCGACGAGGTCCGCCCGGCAGTCGAACACGACCCAGTCGGCATCGCGCAAGTGCTGCGCGAGCTCGATCGCGCCGATCAGCGTCGCATAGGAAGCATTCACTGCGTGGCCTCGGCAGCCTCGCCGGCGGCGATCCAGGCGCGCGCCTCGTCCTCGTCGTCGAAGACCTTGACCTCGGCGGTGACGAAGAGCTGGGACACCCAGGCGCTCCAGGTCAGCCACTGGTCGTCGGTGAGCACTGCGATGCGGCGGAAGTCGCCTGCGTGCTTGCGCGAGAACTTGATCTCCTCCCACGCCACGTCGAGGGTGAAGCCGGCCATCTGGCGCAGATCGAAGAGCAGGTCGACCGGGCCGCTGAACTGGATCCGGTAATTGACCACGTCCTCGAATTCCTTGTAGTCGGCGAGGGTGAATTCGCCGAAGACGACGAGCGAAACGAGCTTGTCGGTGCTCTCGGTGCTGATCATGGCAGTCTCCCTGGAAGTGGTCCGAGATGGGGGCGGGGATGTCCCCACTATAGTCCGCGTGCCGGCGGCGCTCAATCCGTCGCGGCGGCACGTGCCGGCAACGGCACCGGCTTGGGGGTGGCGAGCGAGACGCCGATCGCGCCGGCCACGATCAGCCCGACCGCGAGCCAGGACGAGGCCGGCATGAGCTCGTCCCACAACAGCATGCCGAACAGGCTGGCGAAGATCACCGTGGCGTAGCTCAGGTTGGCCGACACGACGGTGCGCCCGTAGCGGTAGGAGCGCGTCATCGCGAGCTGGGCCAGGCCGCCGAACAGGCCGACGCCGAGCAGCGTGGCGAGCTGCAGGCCATCGGGTCGGTGCAGCTCGCCGGTGAGCGCCCATGTCAGGCCCATCGCCGAGGTCATCACCGAAAACCAGAACACGGTGCGCACCTCCGGCTCGCCTGCACGGCCGAGCTCGCGCAGGCTCACGTAGGCGAGGCTGGCGAGCGCTCCCGAAGCCAGCCCGGCGAGCGCGCCCAGCCATTGTTCGGGCTGCAGCGTGGGGCGCAGCAGCACGACCACGCCAGCGAAGCCGGCGAGGATCGCGAGCATGGCGAGGCCGCGCAGGCGCTCGCCGAAGAACAGCGCCAGCACCAGGGCGACGAAGAGCGGCGAGGTGTAGTTCAGTGTGACCGCAGTCGCCAGCGGCAGCAGTCCGATCGCGAAGAAGTAGCAGCCGAGCGCGATCGAGCCCGACACGCTGCGCGACAGGTGCATCTTCCAGTGCGGCGTCTTCAGCCCGATGCCGCGGCTCGCCGCCAGGCCGACCATCATCATCATGCTGACGAGGCCGCGCCAGAACACGATCTCGCCGGTCGAGAACACCCCCGAGGCCAGCTTCACGCACACCCCCATGCAGGCGAACAGGAAGCAGGAGACGATCATCCAGAAGGCGGGCATGGCGGTTGCTGCGCTGCAACGAAGGGGCTCCATTGAATCACATCGTGGCGTTCCCGGGGTGGCGGCGGGGCGCGTCCGGCGCTAGGCTCCCGGCATCCCGGTCAGCCCCTCGTGCGGAGTCGCCATGGCCTACCTGCTCGCCCTCGACCAGGGCACCACCAGCTCGCGCGCGATCGTGTTCGACGCCGGCGGGCGCGTACGCGGCCTCGCCCAGCAGGCGTTCGCGCAGCACTTCCCCGCGCCCGACCGGGTCGAGCACGACCCCCAGGACATCCTGCGCACCCAGCTCGATTGCGCACGCGAGGCGCTCGCCAACGCCGGCGTGGCCGCGCGCGAGGTGGCGGCGATCGGCATCGCCAACCAGCGCGAGACCACCGTGCTGTGGGAGCGCGCAAGCGGTCGCGCGCTCGCCCCCGCGATCGTCTGGCAGGACCGCCGCACCGCCGCCGAGTGCGAGCGCCTGCGCGCCGCGGGCTGGGCCGAGGACGTGCGTGCGCGCACCGGGCTTGAGCTCGATCCGTACTTCTCCGCCACCAAGCTCGCCTGGCTGCTCGACCACGTCCCCGATGCGCGCGAGCGCGCCGAGCGCGGCGAGCTCGCCTTCGGCACCATCGACAGCTGGCTGGTGTGGCACCTGAGCGGCGGCCGGCTGCATGTGACCGACCCCGGTAACGCCGCGCGCACGCTGCTCTTCAACCTGCACTCGATGGACTGGGACCCGGTACTGCTCGAGCGCTTCCGCATCCCGCCCGCGCTGCTGCCGCGTGTGGTGGCGAGCAGCGGGGTGTGCGGCGAGACCGATCCGGCGCTGTTCGGTGCCGCGATCCCGATCGCCGGCATCGGCGGCGACCAGCAGGCGGCGACCTTCGGCCAGGCCTGCCTTTCCCCGGGCATGGCGAAGAACACCTACGGCACCGGCTGCTTCCTGCTCATGAACACCGGCCATGCGCCGGTCGCCTCGACCAACCGGCTGCTGTCCACGGTGGCGTGGACCGGTGTGGACGCGTCGCCTAGCTATGCGCTCGAGGGCAGCGTGTTCATGGGCGGCGCGGTGGTGCAGTGGCTGCGCGACGGCCTCGGGCTGGTGCGGCGCGCGTCCGAGGTCGAGGCGCTGGCGGCGAGCGTGCCCGACAGCGGCGGGGTGGTGCTGGTGCCGGCCTTCACCGGGCTGGGCGCGCCCTACTGGGACCCGCATGCGCGCGGCACCCTGCTCGGGCTGTCGCGCGGCAGCGGCGCAGCGCACATCGCACGCGCGGCGCTGGAAGCGATCGCCATGCAGAGTGTCGACCTCGTCGACGCGATGGCGCGCGACGGTGCCGCGCCGCTCGCCGAGCTGCGCATCGATGGCGGCGCTGCGGCCAACGACCTGCTGATGCAACTGCAGGCCGACCTGCTCGGCGTACCGGTGCTGCGTCCACGCCTGCTCGAGACCACTGCCTTTGGCGCCGCCTGCCTGGCTGCGCTCGGCTGCGGGCTGTGGAAGCGGCCGCAGGAGATCGCCAGCCACTGGCAGCTCGACCGCCGCTTCGAGCCGCGCTGGCCGGCGGAGCGGCGTGAAGCGGCGCGCGCGCTGTGGGCGCGCGCGGTCGAGCGCGCGCGGGCGTGGGCGCAGGACTGAGCGGCTCGCGCTCATGGAAGCCGCCCACCCGCATGCCCGCGCCCGGCTGCTCGCCCGCCTCGCCGACACGCGCGCGGTCGATGTGGTCGTGGTCGGTGGCGGCGCCACCGGGCTGGGCTGCGCGCTTGACGCCGCGGCACGCGGTCATTCGGTGTTGCTGGTCGAGGCGCACGACTTCGCCGCCGGCACCAGCTCGCGCTCGACCAAGCTGATCCACGGCGGCGTGCGCTACCTCGCCCAGGGCCGCATCGGCCTGGTGCGCGAAGCCTTGCGCGAGCGCGGGCGCCTGCTGCGCAACGCGCCCGCGCTGGTGCATCCGCTGCGTTTCGTGGTGCCGGCGCGCAACCTGGCGGAGCGGCTCCTGCTGCGTCTCGGGCTCGGCGCCTACGAGGCGCTCGCGGGTCGGGACGGGCTGGGCGGCTGCACGCTGCTCGACGCGGCCGGGCTGCATGCGGCGCTGCCCGGATTGCGCGAGGAGGGGCTGGGCGGCGGCGTGGCCTTCCGCGATGCCCAGTTCGACGACGCCGGCCTGGCGCTCGCGCTGGCGCGCACGGCGAGCGCCCACGGTGCGCTGCTGCTCAACCACTGCGCCGCGCACGAGCTGGTGGTGGAAG
>JAEUNQ010000232.1 GCA_016790365.1 Thauera sp.
CTTCATTTCGTTCAGTGGCAATTCCGGCGACTCGCCCTTCAAAGAGGAAACCATGATCAAACAATCCAAGAAGCAGATGCTCATGCTGGCCGCCATCGCCTCGATCGGCCTGTCCGCCCCGAGCGCTTTCGCTCAGGTCAACGACGTCGTCGTCGCCGGCAAGGGTGAAATCCCCTACGTGATCGACGCGCGCAACGTCGTCGCCCGCAGCGGCACCGGCCTGTGCTGGCGCACCGGCTACTGGAGCCCCGCCGCCGCCTCGACCGCGCTGGCTGGTGAGTTCCCGGTCGGCTGCGCTTGCGACAAGGACATCGTCCCCGCCGACAAGTGTGTCGTGAAGGCCGCCGCCCCGGCGCCCGCTCCGAAGCCCACCGCCGACAAGGTCAAGCTGTCGGCCGACGCCCTGTTCGACTTCGACAAGGCCGTCCTGAAGGCTGAAGGCAAGGCCAAGCTCGACCAGCTCGCCGCCCAGGCCAAGTCGCTCAAGCTCGAAGTGATCCTCGCCGTCGGCCACACCGACCGCCTGGGTTCCAACGCCTACAACCAGCGCCTGTCCGAGCGCCGTGCCGCCGCGGTCAAGACCTACCTGGTCTCGAAGGGCGTCGATGCCAACCGCGTCTACACCGAAGGCAAGGGCGAAACCCAGCCCGTCACCGGCAACAAGTGCGACAAGGTCGGCGGTCGCGCCGCGCAGATCTCCTGCCTGCAGCCGGATCGTCGCGTCGAAGTGGAAGTCATCGGCTCCAAGTAATCTCCGAGTCGGTAACCCGAAAGCCCTGCCTCGGCGGGGCTTTTTCGTTTCTGCCGGGTGCGCACGCACCCGGCACGCGCAAGCAAGGACCTCGATCGCCATGAATACCGTCAACGCCGACCCCGCCGAACTGCAGAAATTCAGCGACCTCGCCCACCGCTGGTGGGATCCCGCCTCCGAGTTCCGCCCACTGCACGAGATCAACCCGCTGCGCCTGGGCTGGATCGATGGCAAGGTGGCACTCGCCGGCAAGCAGGTGCTCGACATCGGCTGCGGCGGCGGCATCCTTGCCGAGGGCATGGCCTCGCTCGGCGCCGAGGTCACCGGCATCGACCTGTCGGAGAAGGCGCTCAGCGTCGCCCGCCTGCATCTCTTCGAGAGCGGCCACAAGGTCGACTACCGCCACATGAGCGCCGAGGCGCTCGCCGACGAACTGCCGGGTCGTTTCGACGTCGTCACCTGCATGGAGATGCTCGAGCATGTGCCCGACCCGGCCAGCATCGTCGCAGCCTGCGCCCGGTTGGTGAAACCGGGCGGCCACGTGTTCCTGTCCACGCTCAACCGAAACCCGAAGTCCTACCTGTTCGCGATCGTCGGCGCCGAATACCTTCTCAAGCTGCTTCCCGCCGGCACCCACGAGTACGCCCGCTTCATCAAGCCCTCCGAACTCAGCCGCCATTGCCGCAATGCGCAGCTGGACGTGCAGGAGATCATCGGGCTGTCCTACAACCCGCTCGCGAAGACCTACTCGCTCGGCCGCGACACCGACGTGAATTACCTGGTGCATACCGTCGCCGCAGGCTGAGCCACACCCCGGGGGCGCGACAACGGCGTGCAAGACCCCTCTCGCACGAGCACGTCGGCAAGACCGCACGTTAGTGCATGCGCACCAACCGTGCGTGCATTAAACTGCATGAGAGCGATTCCTCCCCGGGGAGCACGGCGATGAGCTTCCGCCACCTGAAAAGCCTGTTCAATCCACGTTCGATCGCGGTGATCGGCGCGAGCGCGCGCGAGCGCCGCATGGGCAACGTGCTCATGCGCAACCTGCTGTCGGGCCAGTTCGCCGGCCCGATCATGCCGGTCAACCCCCGCCGCCCCTCGGTGGCCGGGGTGCTCACCTACCCGAACGTCGCCGCGCTGCCTCAGACGCCCGACCTGGCGATCATCTGCACACCCGCGCCACTCGTGCCCCGCCTGGTCGAGGAACTCGGCGAACGCGGCACGCGCGCGGTGATGGTGATGGCCAACCAGCTCGACACCACGCTCGGCGCCGATGGCCGGCCGCTCGAACGCAGCATCCTTGAGATCACCCGCCGCCACGAGATGCGCCTGCTCGGCGGCAGCACGCTGGGCATCCTGGTGCCCGGGCTCGGTCTCAACGCGACGTTCTCGCAGATCTCCGCGCGCCCGGGCAAGCTCGGCTTCGTCTCGCAGCGCGACACGGTAGGCACCATGGTGCTCGACTGGGCGCTGCGCAAGAAGGTCGGCTTCTCGCACTTCGTCTCGCTCGGCGACAGCCTGGACGTCGGCTTCGGCGAGGTGCTCGACTTCCTCGCCGCCGACTCGGGTACGCGCGCGATCCTGCTCTACATCGAATCCATCCAGGATCGCCGCGCCTTCATGTCGGCCGCGCGCGCCGCCGCACGCAACAAGCCGGTAATCGCGATCAAGGCCGGGCGCTCGCCCAACAACCCGCTGATGGGCGTCTCCGACCCGCTCTTCCTCGAGATGCCCAACCTGGTCAGCCACGACGACGTGCACGACGCCGCCCTGCGCCGCGCGGGCATCCTGCGGGTGGACCAGCTCGAGGAGATGTTCGGCGCTGCCGAGACCGTGCTGCGCGCCCGCCCGCTGCGCGGCAACCGCCTCGTCGTGCTGAGCAACGGCGGCGGCGCCGGCCTGATGGTGGAGGACAGCCTCTACCTCGCCGGCTACAGCGTGCCGCCGCTCAAGGAGCAGACCGTCGAGCGCCTGCGCCGCTTCATGTCGCCAGGCTGGAACGGGCGCAATCCGCTCGAGATCCGCGTCGACTCCGAGCCGGCCTGCTACGAGCGCCTGCTCAAGATCCTGCAGGAAGAGCGCGACGGCGACGCCGTGCTGCTGATCCACACCCCGAACGCGCTCTCCAGCAGCATCGACACCGC
>JAEUNQ010000283.1 GCA_016790365.1 Thauera sp.
GTTCCTTCAGGAACAGACTGCCGATGTAATCCTTGGCACCCATGGTCTTCTCAACTCCAGATCGACAGCGGCGACATCATCCACACGGTCACCACGAACAGCCACACGAGGGTGACCGGGATGAACACCTTCCAGCCCAGGCGCATGATGTGGTCGTAGCGGAAGCGCGGGAAGGTGGCTCGCGCCCACAGGAACAGCAGCAGGATGAACGCGGTCTTCACCGCCAGCCAGTGGAAGCCGTCCGGCAGGAATCCCACCGGCGACAGCCAGCCACCGAGGAACAGGATCGAGGTCAGGATCGACACCAGGATCATGTTCGCGTATTCGGCGAGGAAGAACAGCGCGAAGGTCATGCCCGAGTATTCGACCATGTGGCCCGCGACGACCTCGGCCTCGCCTTCGACCACGTCGAAGGGCGCGCGGTTGGTCTCGGCGATGCCCGAGATCACGTACACAACGAACATCGGGAAGAGCGGGATCCAGTTCCACGACAGCACGCCTAGGCCCATGTCGGCGAAGCGGCCTTCATTCTGCGACATCACGATGTCGGTGAGGTTGAGGCTGGCGGAGATCAGCAGGACGCAGATCAGCGCGAAGCCCATCGACACCTCGTAGGACACCATCTGCGCGGCGGCGCGCATCGATCCGAGGAACGGATACTTCGAGTTCGACGCCCAGCCGGCGACGATCACGCCATAGACCTCCATCGAGGTGATCGCAAGCAGGAAGAGCAGGCCGGCATTGACGTCGGCGAGCACCAGCCCGTCGTCGAAGGGGACCACAGCCCAGGCCGCGAGCGAAGGCGCGATCGCCAGGATCGGGCCGAGGATGAAGAGGCCCTTGCTAGCGCCGCTCGGGACGATGATTTCCTTGAAGAGCAGCTTCATGCCGTCGGCGATCGGCTGCAGCAGGCCCTTCGGACCGACCCGGTTGGGGCCGATGCGCACCTGCATGTAACCGATGACCTTGCGCTCGGCGAGGGTCAGGTAGGCGACGCAGATCATCAGCGGCGCGATGATCGCGACGATCTTGATCAGCGTCCAGATGGCCGTCCAGGAGGGGCCGAAGAAATCCGCCACGGGTTGCAGCATTGCTTCCATCACGCACGCTCCACGCTGAGGTCACCGCTCATCGCGCCGAGCGCCGCGGTCGAGGGATGCGCCGCGGCGACGCGCACGCACCCAGCAGCCAGTCCTTCGTCCGCCTGGGCGACGAGCTCGACGCTCGCCCCGCCCTGCACCACACGCACCCGGTCGCCGGCCGCAAGGCCGAGCGCCGCGAGCGTCGCCGGCGCGATACGCGCGGTGGGGGCTGCGGCGTCGCGCGTCTTCTGCAGCGAGGGCGCGCGGCGCGCGATCGGGTCGGCGAAGTGGATCGGCACGTCGGCGACGCGCTCGAGCGCCCCGGCCGCGCCAGTGGCCGAGGAGACCACGATGCCTTCAACGCCATTGTCCAGCCGGCTGGCGAGATCGCCCGCGAGCGCCTCGGCACGCACGGCCTCGGAGTCGGCCTGGGCGAAGCCCGCGAGCGCGAGCAGGTTGCCGAGCACGCGCAGCACCTTCCAGCCCGGACGAACATCGCCGAAGGGCTTGGCAACCGCCGCGAAGCTCTGCGCCCGGCCTTCGCAGTTGACGAAGGTTCCGGAAGTCTCGGTGAAGGGGGCGATCGGCAGCATCACATCCGCGACCTGGCGCAGCGACGGCGAGTCGAAGCTCGTCAGCGCAACCACCAGCTGCGCACCGTCGAGGGCTGCCATCGCCGCCGCCGGATTGGCGTGGTCGAGCTCAGGCTCGAGGTTCAGTGTCACGTAGGCCTTGCGCGCCTGCTCGATCATCGCGGCAGCGTTCAGGCCGCCCTCGCCCGGGACTGCGCCGGCAAGGTAGCCGCCGACGCTGTTGGCGGCCTCGCCGATGAAGCCGAAGCTGCCGTCGGTGAGACGCGCGATCTCCTGCGCGAGCATCTGCAGCTCGGAGGCGCGGGCGTGCTGCGCGGCCAGGTTGCCGAGCCAAACGGCGACCTTGCGGCCGCTCGCGAGGCTCTGCGCGATCGCGAGCGCTTCGTCGCTCACCGCCTCGGGCAGCTTGCCGAGCAGCGCAACGCTCACATCGGCACCCTTCTCCTTCGCCAGCGCGACCACGACCTGGCCGAGCGTGGCGACCATCGCCGACGGCGCCACCAGCGCGCGGTTGCGCACCGGGATCAGCCACTCTTCGGCGTTGGGGCCGATGGCGCTCACGTGCAGGCCCTTCTTGGCGGCCTGGCGCACGCGCTGCGCCAGCAGCGGCGCATCCTTGCGCAGGAAGCTACCGACCACGAGCAGGCGGGTGAGATCCTTGACGCCTGCGATCGGCATCCCCAGCCACGGTGCGCCGGCGCGCTTGCCGTCGGCACGGAAGTCAGCCTGACGAACGCGGAAATCGATGTTCTCGCTACCGAGCCCGCGCATCAGCTTCTGCAGCAGGTGGAGTTCCTCGACCGTGGCGTGCGGCGAGGCCAGCGCACCGATCGAGGCGGCGCCATGATCGCGCTCGATGCCGCGCAGGCCGGTGGCGACGAACTCGAGGGCAGCCTGCCACTCGACCTGCTTCCACTGCCCACCCTGGCGGATCATCGGCGCGCCGAGGCGCAGCTCGCTGGACAGGGCCTCGTAGGAGAAGCGGTCCTTGTCGGACAGCCAGCACTCGTTGACGTCTTCGTTCTCGAAGGGCAGCACGCGCTTGACCACGTCGTGCTTGGTCTGGACGATCAGGTTGGCGCCGAGCGAGTCGTGCGGGCTCACCGACTTGCGGCGGGAAAGTTCCCAGGTGCGCGCCGCGAAGCGGAAAGGCTTCGAGGTCAGCGCACCGACCGGGCAGAGGTCGATGATGTTGCCCGAGAGCTCGGAATCGACCGTCTTCTCGATGAAGGGCATGATCTCCGCGTGCTCGCCGCGGAAGGCCTGGCCGAGCTCCCACTCGCCGGCGATCTCGGTGGTGAAGCGGACACAGCGCGTGCAGTTGATGCAGCGCGTCATGTCGGTCGACACCAGCGCGCCGAGGTTCTTGTTGAACACCACGCGCTTCTCTTCCTGATAGCGCGAGGCGGTCGAACCGTAGCCGACCGCGAGGTCCTGAAGCTGGCACTCGCCGCCCTGGTCGCAGATCGGACAGTCGAGCGGGTGGTTGATCAGCAGGAACTCCATCACCCCTTTCTGCGCCTTAACGGCGAGTTCGGAGTGGGTCCACACCTTCATGCCGTTAGTGACCGGAGTCGCGCAGGCGGGCAGCGGCTTGGGCGCCTTCTCGACCTGCACCAGGCACATGCGGCAACTCGCCGCGATGGAAAGCTTCTTGTGGTAACAGAAGTGCGGAATGTAGGACCCGGCAACCGCTGCAGCCTCGATCACCGTGCTGCCGTCGTTGACCTGGACCTGCTTGCCGTCGATTTCGATCTCTAGCATGACGGGCTCACGTAGATTTGACTG
>JAEUNQ010000357.1 GCA_016790365.1 Thauera sp.
CGACGACAAGACGCTGAAGGTCAAGAAGGTGATCACCGACCCGGCCATCGTCACGCCGACCGGCAAGTTCAACGTGTACAACACGATGCACGACGTCTATTGATCGATCTTCCGGTCAAGCTCTGAAAAACCCCCGCGCCTCTGGCGCGGGGGATCGAGGGGAAGAGTTCCATGTCTGAACAAAACAGCGACAACTCCAAACAAGAAAATTCGGGCGGCCTGCTGGCACGCCTGCGCCGCCCGTCGAAGAAGTCGCTGGGTGGCCTGTTGGCTGTTGGATTCGTGGTGGGCGTGCTGTTCTGGGGCGGTTTCAACACCGCGATGGAAGCCACGAACACCGAGAAGTTCTGTATTTCCTGTCACGAGATGTATGACAACGTCTATCAGGAATACAAGGAGACCATTCACTACAACAACCGCACCGGCGTCCGTGCGGTGTGTTCGGATTGTCACGTCCCGAAAGACTGGACCTACAAGATGATCCGCAAGATCCAGGCCTCGCGTGAGGTTTGGGGCAAGATCACCGGCACCATCGACACCCGTGAGAAGTTCGAGGCCAAGCGCCTGACACTCGCGCGTCGCGAATGGGCGCGCATGAAGTCGGTCGACTCGCGCGAATGCCGCAACTGCCACAGCTTCGAGAGCATGAACAAGGAAGCGCAGAAGCAGCGGGCACGCAAGCAGCATGAGATGGCGGTCGAGGACAACATGACCTGCATCGATTGCCACAAGGGTATCGCCCACCACAAGCCGGAAGGCATGACCGAGGAAGACGAGGAGTAAGATCCCTCGTGCATCACAGGCCAACCCACGCACAGCGAGGATATGACGATGAAGAAAACGATGATTGCCGGCGCAGTCGGTGCTCTCCTGACCCTCGGTACGGGTAGCGCGCTCGCGGCCGCACCCGACTGGGGCAAGGTCGAGGGCAAGGACATCACCGCCTTCTACCCTGGCGTTTCGCCGCTGGAGTGGATCCAGAAGGGGACGGAGCATGGTGGCGCGCGCGCACTCAAGAAGGGCGAGACCTGTGCCGACTGCCACAGCGACGAGGCGGCCGACATGGGCAAGAAGATGGCCAGCGGCCAGAAGATCGAGCCCACCCCGATCGCCGGCAAGGCGGCCTTCATCCCGGTGAAGGTCCAGGCCGCGCACGACGGCGAGAACCTCTACGTCCGCTTCTCCTGGAAGCAGCCGGCCGCCTCGGGCGCCGCGAAGATGGACGACAAGAACCCGGTCAAGATCGCGTTCATGCTCGAGGCCGGCGGCAAGGTCGACCTCGCCGACCAGAGTGGCTGCTGGGCGACCTGCCATACCGACTCGCGCACCATGCCGGGCGCGGACGATGCCAAGACCAAGTACGTCAAGGGTGGTTCGCTCGCCGAGGGGAAGTTCTATGATCTCCATCAGTGGCGCAGTGGCGAGAACAAGGGTTTCGACGGCTACGTCGCCGAAAAGCGCGTGATGGAGGGCGGCAAGGCCCTGGTCAGCGCAGAGGGCAAGAAGGACGGCGACACCTGGTCGGTGGTGTTCACCCGCAAGCTCGCCGGCGGCGAAGGCGACGTGAAGCTCGAGTCGGGCAAGGCCTACAACTTCGGCTTCGCGATCCACGATGACAGCGCGGCGGGTCGTTTCCACCACGTCTCCCTCGGCTACAAGCTCGGCCTCGATACCGACGGCCACATCAAGGCGGCCAAGCAGTAATCCGGCCCCCACTCCGTCCGCGCTCGCGGCCGGAGTGCCGAAGCGGCGGAAGCATCCGGCGAACCCGGGGCTTCCGCCGTTGTCCTTTGCGGTAGTGCAATCGCGACCGTCCGGCCGCATCCGCTTCCAAGGGAGATGTCCATGAACGTGAGCCCTGTCCCCGCCTGCCTTCTCTTCGTCGCGCTCAGCATCGCTGGCGCTGCACCCGCACTGGCCGCCGAGCACGAGGTGGCGGTGGAGAAATACGCCTTCTCGCCGATGGAACTGCGCATCAAGCGTGGCGACACCGTGACCTGGGTGAACAACGAGAAGCGGGTGAGCCACTCGGTGCTGCTGATCGGCCGCAGCGAGGAGTCGGAGCGCTTCTTCCCGGGCGAGAAATGGTCGCGCGCCTTCCCGGAGGCAGGGCGCTACGAGTACCGCTGCGGTCCCCATCCGGAGATGCTCGGGGTCGTGATCGTGGAAGAGTGAGCGGCGCCACGACCGCCTTGCGTGGGGATGTGGCCGTACGCAACTGCCGGCCCGGGAGTTAAAAGGCGTGGGCAAGACCCTGTGCTCGGAGAGGTTGATTCGAGTCAAGGTTTAGACTCGGGCGAGGGGCCATGCTCCATCCCGAAGCCTAACCGCCGGATGCCAGCATGAAGATTCCGCCACTCCTCGCCCACGCCGTGGTCCTCCTCGGCGCCGCGCTCGTTTCCGCCTATGCCGCAGCCTCCGAACGCGTACCCGTCGAGCCCGATCCTGCGCGCGCGCGCGAACTGATCCACATCGTCCGCCAGGACTGCGGCTCCTGTCACGGTCTGGCTTTCAAGGGCGGGCTCGGCCCCGCGCTCACCGCCGAGGCGCTCGCCGACAAGCCCGCCGAAGGCTTGGTCGCGACCATCGTCGGCGGTCGCCCAGGCACGCCGATGCCGCCCTTCCAGACCATCCTGTCCGAGGCCGAGGCCGAGTGGATCGTGCACTGGCTCATGCGCGGCTTCCCCGCGGATGCCGGTCTGCCGGCTGAGTCGGCGCGCAACTGAACCCCCGCCGCCCGTGCTCTGGCCCGCTGTGCGGGCGGCAGTCTTCCCGGTGGCCCGTGGCCGCCCCAAGCTCCCGGAGTTTCCATGTCTTCCCGTGAAGTTCGTCTCGCACCGCCCGCCCTGTGGGGCGTGGTCCTCTCCGCCATGGTCGTGCTGCTGTCGGCCTGTTCGAGTACGCCGCCTGCCGCCTTGCGCGGCACCGGCGACCTCGGCGTGGTGATCGAGCGCGCCGACGGCAAGGTCAAGGTGATCGAGACTACCGGGCGCAGCGTGCTCGCCACGGTGGACGGCCTGGGCGATCTCTCCCACGCCTCGGTGGTGTTCTCGCGCGATGGCCGCTACGCCTTCGTGTTCGGGCGCGACGGCGGGCTCACCAAGGTCGATCTGCTCGAGCGTCGGATCGTCGGCCGCAAGGTGCAGGCGGGCAACGCGATCGGCGGTTCCATTTCGCACGACGGCAGCCTGGTGGTCGTGCAGAACTACGAGCCGGGCGGCATCAAGGCCTTCGACGCCAACACGCTCGAACTGGTCGCCGACGTGCCCGCGACCACCGAGGACGGCACCCGCTCCAAGGTGGTGGGCCTGGCGGACCTGTCGGGCAAGCGTTTCATCTATTCGCTCTTCGAGGCGGGCGAGATCCGCATCACCGACTTCTCCGACCCGAAGAACCCGGTCACCCAGCGTTTCGCCGGCGGCAAGCAGCCCTATGACGCCCTCGTCACCCCGGATGGCCGCTACTACATCGCCGGCCTCTTCGGCGAGGACGGCCTGGCGCTGATCGACCTGTGGAACCTCGACAAGGGGAGCCGCAAGATCCTCTCCGGCTACGGCCGCGGCGAGCAGCCCCTGCCGGTGTTCAAGATGCCGCACCTGCGTGGCTGGTCGGTCGCCGGCGGGCGCGCCTACCTGCCCGCGATCGGTCGCCACGAGGTGCTGGTGGTCGACACCGACACCTGGCAGGAGGTCGACCGCATCAAGGTCAAGAGCCAGCCGGTGTTCGCCATGGCGCGCCCGGACGGACGCGAGATCTGGGTGAACTTCGCTTTCCCCGACAACGGCTGGGTACAGGTCATCGACACCGTCACCGGCAAGGTCACCGACACCCTGCAGCCGGGGCGCGGCATCCTGCACATGGAGTTCCTCTCCAAGGGGCACGAGATCTGGCTGTCGGCGCGCGACGACAACAAGGTCGTGATCTACGACACCGCCAGCAAGCAGCAGATCGGCGGCTTCGCCTCGGCCAGCCCGAGCGGCATCTTCTTCACCACGCGCGCCGCGCGCACGGGCTTCTGATGCCGCGCGAGGCCATCCTGCCCGAGGCGCTCGACGCCACCGGCTTCCGCCTGCTCAACGAGTGGCAGCGTGACTTCCCACTCGAGCCGCGGCCCTTCGCGCGCATCGCGCAGGCGGTGGGCGCCGTCGAGGACGACGTGATCGCGGCCTACCGTGATCTGAGCGCGCAAGGCCTGGTCAGCCGGGTGGGCGCGGTGTTCGCCCCGCGCCGCCTGGGCGCGAGCGCACTCGCTGCGCTGGCTGCGCCGCCGGAGCGCCTTGAAGAAGTGGCTGCGCGCGTCACCCGCGAGCCGGCGATCAATCACAACTACCAGCGCGAGCATCGTTACAACCTTTGGTTCGTGGTCACCGCGGCCTCGCGCACGCAGCTCGACGAGGTGGTCGCCGGCATCGAGCGCGACACCGGCTGCGCGGTGATCGTGCTGCCGCTGGAGGAGGAGTTCCACATCGACCTCGGCTTCGACCTCAAGGCCGGCGGGGTGGGGCGGCGGCCGCACGCGGGCGCCCGCCCCGGCGAGCGGATCGCGCTCGGCAATGCGGACGGCGGCTGCGATCTGCCGGCAATCGAACGCCAGCTGATCGGCGCGCTGCAGGGGGGCTTGAAGCTTGAAGCGCGCCCCTTCGCCACGCTGGCGGCGCAGGTCGGCCTGGCCGAGGGCGAGGTGATCGCCTGCATCGCGCGCTGGGTGGACGAGGGCCTGATCCGCCGTTTCGGCGTGGTCGTGCGCCACCACGAGCTCGGCCTCGAGGCCAACGCGATGTGCGTGTGGGACGTGCCCGACGCCGAGGTCTCCGCGCTTGGCCGCCGGCTCGCGCAGGAGGCGGCGGTGACGCTGTGCTATCGCCGCAGCCGCGTGCCGCCCGACTGGCCGTTCAACCTCTTCTGCATGATCCACGGCAGCGCACGCGAGGAGGTGCTCGCCGCCCGTGACGATCTCGCCGCGCGCCTCGGCCTCGACCGCCATCCGCACGCCGTGCTGTTCAGCTGCCGGCGCTTCAAGCAGACCGGTGCACGCTACCTCGACGCCAAGGATCTCGCCCATGTCTGACGCCCAACCCGCAGCCGCGGCCGGCCGGCGCGGAGTGGCCGCGAAGCGCGCCCCCGACGACACCGACCGTCGCCTGATCAACGCCATACAGGGCGAATTTCCGCTCTGCGAGCGTCCTTTCGCCGAGGTCGGCGCGGCGCTCGGGCTGTCCGAGGACGAGGTGATCGCGCGCCTGCAGTCGCTGCTCGACGACCGTGTGCTGACCCGCTTCGGGCCCATGTACCAGATCGAGCGCATGGGCGGTGCCTTCTGCCTGGCCGCGATCGCGGTGCCGGAGGCGCAGTGGGCGAGCGCGGTCGAGGCGGTCAATGCCTTCCCCGAGGTGGCGCACAACTACCGTCGCGAGCATGCGCTCAACATGTGGTTCGTGCTCGCCACCGAGACGCCGGAGGGCATCGCCGACTGTGCGCGTCGCATCGAGGCGGCCACTGGACTGCTGGTGCACCAGTTCCCCAAGGAACGCGAATACTTCGTCGAGATGAGACTGGAAGCGTGATGACGCAAGGCATGCCGGAGAACACCGCGTTCGTGGGGGGCGACGCCCGCGACCACGCGGGTACGAACGCGGATGAAGCCGCCCTCGCCGAGCTCGACCGCCGCGTCGTGCTCGCCACCCAGGGCGGTCTGCCGCTGGTCGCTCGCCCCTACGCGGCGGTGGCCGAGACGCTGGGCGTGACCGAAGACCTCGTGCGCGAGCGCCTCGCCACCATGCTCGCCGACGGCCGCATCCGTCGCATCGGCGCGGTGCCCAACCACTACGCGATCGGCTACACCGCCAACGGCATGAGCGTGTGGGACGTCGACGATGCATTGATCCACGCGGTCGGCGAGCGCGTCGGCGCGCTCGACTTCGTCACCCATTGCTACCGCCGCCCGCGCCATTTGCCCGACTGGCCCTACAACCTGTTCGCGATGGTGCACGCCGCCAGCCGCAAGGCCGCGCTCGAGCGTGTGGACGAGATCGCTGCGCTGATCGCCGCCGAATTCCCCGGTGCCTGTCGCGGCCGCGATGTGCTGTTCTCGGCCGGGATTCTGAAGAAGACGGGCTTGCGGATCGGCGGATAGGCACAGCCGGCGCTCCCGCATGCGCCGGCCCACGCCCTTTCTGCCCGCCCCGGGCACCCTTGACGCGCATCATTTTCATTCGCGGGCGGCTCGGGTGAAATGGCCTCCATTCAGGAGGCTCCCATGTTCCGCATCTCCCAATTCATCCGCGAGCTCGACCACCCCACGCCTGCAGCCCCGCGCCGCAATCCGCCCGGTCCGGTCGTGATCTGGAACCTGATCCGGCGCTGCAACCTGACCTGCGAGCACTGCTACTCGATCTCGGCAGACAAGGATTTCCCGGGCGAGCTGAACACCCAGGAGGTGTTCAAGGTCATGGACGACCTCAAGGCCGCGCGCGTGCCGGTGCTGATCCTGTCCGGCGGCGAGCCGCTGCTGCGGCCCGACATCTTCGACATCGCCCGCCGCGCCAAGGGCATGGGCTTCTACGTCGGCCTGTCCTCCAACGGCACGCTGATCGACGAGTCCAACATCGACGCCATCGACGAGATCGGCTTCGACTACGTGGGCGTGAGCCTGGACGGCATCGGCGCCACCCATGACCACTTCCGCCGCAAGGAGGGCGCCTTCGTCGCCTCGATGCACGGCATCCGCCTGTGCCGCGAACGCGGCATCAAGGTCGGTGTGCGCTACACGATGACCGAGGGCAACGCCCACGACCTGCTCGCGCTGCTGAAGCTGGTCGAGGACGAGCACATCGACAAGTTCTACTTCTCGCACCTGAACTACGCCGGCCGGGGCAACAAGAACCGTGCCGGCGATGCGCATCATCGCACCACGCGCGAGGCCATGGAGCTGCTGTTCGAGACCTGTCTGGACCTGCACCGGCGCGGAATCGACAAGGATTTCGTCACTGGCAACAACGATGCCGACGGCCCCTTCCTGCTGCACTGGGTGCAACGTCGCTTCCCGGACAAGGCCGCGCACATCGAGGCCAAGCTGCGCCAGTGGGGCGGCAACGCCAGCGGAGTGAACGTCTCCAACATCGACAACCTCGGCATCGTGCACCCCGACACCATGTGGTGGCATGTGCCGCTGGGCAACGTGCGCCAGCGCGCCTTCGGCGAGATCTGGAACGATCTCTCCAACCCGCTGCTCGCCGGGCTCAAGCAGCATCCACGCGCGCTCGAAGGGCGCTGCGGCGCGTGCAAGTATCTCGACATCTGCAACGGCAGCTCGCGCGTGCGCGCCGAGCAGGTCACCGGCAATCCCTGGGCGGAAGATCCTGCCTGCTACCTCTACGACGAGGAGATCGGGGTGAATCCCGAGGACTATGGCGCTGAGCGCGTGGTCACCACGCCGTGGAAACGCATCAACAAGGTGTCCGCATGAAGTTTCGCTCCGCCCTCGCGGCCACGCTCGGCGTGCTTGCCTGCGCTCCGGCCTTCGGTACCGATGCCACCCCTTCCGCAGTCGACGTGGTCAAGCTCTACGAGCAGCATTGCGCCGCCTGCCACGCCGTCAACCGGCTCGGCGGCATGGGACCGGCGCTGCTGCCCGAGAACCTTTCCCGCCTGCGCAAGGGCGAGGCGGCCAAAGTCATCGCCGAAGGCCGGGCGGCAACCCAGATGGCCGGCTTCGCCGCGCAACTGAGCAAGGACGAGATCGGCGCGCTCACCGAGTGGATCTACACCCCGGTGGTGCCCGAGCCGCGGTGGACCGACGACGACATCCGCGCCTCGCGCGTCGTCCATGTCGATCCCGCAACGCTTTCCGACAAGCCGGTCTTCGACGCCGACCCGATGAACCTCTTCTTGGTGGTGGAGGCGGGCGACCATCACGTGAGCGTGCTGGACGGCGACAAGCTCGAGCCGATCTTCCGCTTCCAGTCGCGCTTCGCGCTGCACGGCGGGCCCAAGTTCGCCGCCAGCGGGCGCTACGTGTTCTTCGCCTCGCGCGACGGCTGGATCACCAAGTTCGACCTGTGGAACCTCAAGGTCGTGGCCGAGGTGCGCGCCGGCATCAACACGCGCAACGTCGCCGCCTCGCCCGATGGCACCCATGTGGCGGTGGCCAACTACCTGCCGCACACGCTGGTGCTGCTCGACGGCGACCTCAACCTGGTCAAGACGATCGAAGCCAAGGACCGCGACGGCAAGAAGAGTTCGCGGGTGTCCGCGGTGTACGACGCTACCCCGCGCCAGTCCTTCATCGCCGCGCTCAAGGACGTCGGCGAGGTGTGGGAGATCAGCTACACCAAGGCGGTCGAGGACATTCCGATCAGCTACATCCACGACTACACGCAGCGCGAGGGGACCTTCATCCCCGGCTATCTCAATCCGCGCCGCACCATCCTCGCCGAGGTGCTCGACGACTTCTTCTTCACCCAGGACTACTCCGAGCTGATGGGCGCATCGCGCGAAGGTGTCGGCCAGGTGGTGAACCTCGATGTCCGCAAGAAGATCGCCAACCTGCCGCTCGAGGGCATGCCGCACCTGGGCTCCGGCATCACCTGGGAATGGAAGGATCCCGCGGCCGGCCCGGACGCGAAGCCGCGCACGGTGATGGCGAGCACCAACCTCAAGGCCGGCGAGGTCACGGTGATCGACATGAAGACCTGGGAGGTCGTCAAGCGCATCCCCACCCGCGGCCCCGGCTTTTTCCTGCGCAGCCATGGCAACAGCCGCTACGCCTTCGTCGATTCGATGATGAGCCCGGAGGCCAAGCACATCCTGCAGGTGATCGACAAGCACACGCTCGAGGTGGTGAAGGAGATCACTGGCGAGCCCGGCAAGACCCTCGCCCACATCGAGTTCACCCGCGACGGCCGCTACGCGCTCGCCAGCCTGTGGGAGGACGAGGGCGCAGTGATCGTCCTCGACGCCCAGACGCTCGCGGAGGTCAAGCGCCTGCCGATGAGAAAACCGGTCGGCAAGTACAACGTCTGGAACAAGATCACGCGCGAGGAAGGCACCAGCCACTGATTCCTCCGGGCCGGGCATGAGCCCGGCCGTGTGCAGCTTCATCCGTCTTCAACCCCTTCAGTAAAAAAGAGAACTGAACATGGCGCTGATTCGCCTCGACGAACCGACCACGAAACGCATCCCGCCCGATACCTTCTCGCTCTGGGCGCTCGCCTTCCGCCCCTTCTACCTGCTTGCCGCCTTGTTCGCCGCGATCGCGGTTCCGGTGTGGGCGGTGGCCTACTCGGGCGCGATCGAACTGCCGATGGCCGGGATCTGGTGGCATGCGCACGAGATGATCTTCGGCTTTGCGGTCGCGGTGATCATCGGCTTCCTGTTCACCGCCGGGCGCAACTGGACCGGGCTCGACACGCCGACGGGCAAGCCCTTGATGGTGCTGGCGGCGGTCTGGCTCGCAGGCCGCGTGGCGATGGCCTTCGGCAGCGGTGTCTGGGTGGCGATTGTCGACCTTGCCTTCCTGCCGGTGGCGGCGGGGGTACTGCTCAAGGTACTCATCAAGGCCAAGAGCAAGCGCAATTACTTCGTCGGCGCGCTGCCCGCCATGCTTGCGCTCGCCAACCTGTTCTTCCACCTTTCCGTGTTGGGTGTGATCGAGGCCGATCCGCTGACGGCAATGCACCTTGCCCTCGGCCTGGTGGTGCTGCTCGAGACCATCGTCGGCGGCCGCGTCATCCCGATGTTCACCTTCAACGCGGTGCGTGGCGTCAAGCAGTGGCGCAACGTGAAGCTGGACTGGGCGGCGGCGATCGCCACGGGGGTCGCCTTGCTGCTGTGGGCGCTCGGCGCCGGGGCCTGGGCCGGGGCGGTGTCGCTGATCGCTGCCGCGCTGCAGGCGGCGCGATTGGGCGGCTGGAACCCCTGGGCGACGCGCGGCCAGCCCATCCTGTGGGTGCTGCACCTGGCCTACCTGTGGATTCCGCTCGGCCTCGCGCTGGTTGCGCTCACCCAGTTCGGCGTGCTGCCGCGCTCGGCGGGCATCCATGCGCTGGCGATCGGCGCCACCGGCGGCCTGATCATCGGCATGATGACCCGTACCGCGCTCGGCCACACCGGTCGCATGCTGACCGCCGGGCGCATCGAGACCGCGGCCTACACGCTGGTGCTGCTCGCTGCGCTGGCGAGGGTACTGACCGTGGGCTTCATCCCGGCGGCGCAGTTCGGCGGCGTCCATGCCGCGGCCACACTTTGGTCGCTCGCCTTCCTGCTCTACCTGTGGCGCTACAGTCCCTACCTCTGGTACGCACGGGTGGACGGCAAGGAAGGCTGAGTGCCTCCTGTCATCCGGAGACAACGAAAAGGGGCTTGCGGGCCCCTTTTTCGCGCCAGGCGGTGCTCCCGCACCGCTTCAGAATCCCGTTGGTTCGCGCAGGGGCGCCGGCAGGCGCGAATGCCGCCGCGCGGCTGCGCAACGCGTCGATTCCGTGCGCTGATGCCCCAACCCTTCAGCCCAGGCTTCTGCGCAGGCGGCCGATGTCGGGGATGTGGATGGTGCGGCCCTCGACCTGGATCAGGCCGGCGCCGGTGAGCTCGCTGAGGATGCGCGAGAAGTGTTCCTGCGTGAGGTTGAGTCGCGAGGCGATCGTGCCCTTGCTGGTGGGCAGACGAAGCGAGACCTGCCCCTCGGAGACGCCATCGCCCTCGCGTTCCTCTTCGCGCAGCAGATAGCCGACCACGCGGTCGCGGCCCGAGCGCAGCGAGTAGCTCTCGACGTCGGCCATCAGCAGGTGCAGGCGCTGGGCCAGGCCGGCGATGATCTTGCGGCAGAACACGGGGTCGCCAGCCATCTCCTCGAAGAACACCTGCTTGCCGATGTGCAGCAGGGTGGCGTCGGTGAGCGCCTGCGCCATCACCACGTAGGGCTTGTCCATGAACATCACGGCCTCGCCGAAGCTGCGCCCCGCGTAGAGGATGTCCACCACCTTCTCGTTGCCCTCGGCCGAGGTGAAGGCGAGCTTGATCTGGCCGTCGAGGATCAGGTGGAAGCCGTGGCAGGGATCACCACGATGGAACAGGATCTCGCCGCGCGCGATACGCAGCTCGCGCACGCCGCGCGCGAAGCGGGCGATGTCCTCGCAGGCGAGGCCGTTGAAGAGCGAGGCTCGCGCGAGCAGCCTGCACAGGCGGTCGAGTTCGGCCACCGGGCTGCCCGTGGAGGAGTCGATCTGGAAGGGTCGTTCGCCGACCGGAGTAGCGCTACGGGGCATGGCTTCAGCGGGTGAGCTGGGCGTAGAACATGGGCAGGCGGGCGGGCAGTTCGTCGGGCTGGCGGATCACGGCGTAGCCGGCCGGCCCGAACAGGTGGGGCAGGTAGCTTGCGCCTTCGCGGTCGATGGTAACGCAGAACGGGACCACGCCGCGGTTGCGGGCCTCGACCACGGCGACGCGGGTGTCCTCGATGCCGTAGCGGCCGTCGTAGAGGTCGAGGTCGTTGGGCTTGCCGTCGGAGAGGATCAGCAGGATGCGGCGTGCGGCGCGCTGGCGGTCGAGGATCGTGGTGGCGTGGCGGATGGCCGCGCCCAGGCGGGTGTAGTAGCCCGGCTTGATCGCCATGATGCGGCCGCGCGCGCGATCGTCGAAGCGCTGGTCGAAGTCCTTGAGGCGGTGAAAGCGCACGTGGCTGCGCTTGACCGAGGAGAAGCCGCATAGCGCGAAGCTGTCACCGGTGGCGAGCAGGGCCTCGCCGAAGAGCAGCAGCGAGTCGCGGATCACGTCGATGACCCGTGCCTCGGACGACACCCAGGAATCGGTGGACAGCGACAGGTCGGCCAGCGCCAGGCAGGCGAGATCGCGCTCGCGCTTCTCGAGCGAGAGGTAGAGCAGGTCGGAGGGATGGTGGCCGGTGGCGCGATCGGTGGTGGCGCGCACCACCGCGTCGAGGTCGAGCTCGGTGCCGTCGGCCTGTCCCTTGAGCCAGCGCCGCCCCGGGGTGAGCGCGGCGAACTGGCGGTGCAGGCGGCGTGCGGTGCGGCGCAGATGCTCGGGCAGGGCGCTGGGTGCGGCGCGCGGGTCGTGGACCGAGGGGGTGAGTTCGACGAGGCGCACGTGGTCCTCGAGCAGCAGGTTCTTGCGGTAGTCCCACTCGGGCAGCGGGATGCCGTCGCCGAGCACGACGTCGTCCTCGGCCGCGGAGGGCAGGTCGAGGTCGAAGCGCACCTTGGAGGCGACGCGCTCGCCATCGCGGGTGATCGACAGGTGGTCGAGGTTGGCGGCGGCGTCGGCGGCGTTGTCGTCGGGGTCGTCGTCGGTGCTGCGCTGGACCTTGATGAACTCCGCCACCGACAGCAGGCTCTCGGCGCGGAAGGGGATGATCATGCCGTGCTTCTCGGGCATCTTCTCCTGGCGCTCGACGCGGTGGGCCTGGCGGCTGCTGTCCTTGCCGGGACGGCTGGCGCCGGCCTCGCCGAGCTCGCCGCCCGCGCCAGCGCCGCCGGTGCCGCCCGCGGCGCTGGCGCGGAAGTCGCTCAGCCACAGCAAAACCGGCTGGGTGGCGCGCGCCTTGGTCGGCAGGCGGGGCAGGGCGGCGACGCTGCCCGGGGCGTGCAGGGCGAGGCGGATGAGCTTCTCGCGCTCGGCCTCGGCGGGCGGCAGCTTTTCGACCTTGGGGCGCTGGGCGATCACCGCGTCGACGAGGCGGCGATAGCGCGCCTCGATGCCGGGCCAGCGTGCGAGGGCGCGCAGGGTGGCGGCCTGGTTCTCGCGCAGCTCGCGGGTGGCGGCCTCGTCGATGGGCTCGTCGGGCACCGGCCCGAGCGCGGGGTGGCCGTCGCCGTCCTCCGCGGGGGGCGCGGCGGCCACGGCGGCGAGCCAGAGGTAGAGGTCGCGGTTGAGGCTGCGCTCGGGCAGCACGTCGAGCTCGGGCGGCAGGCGCAGCGTGGACACGTCCATGCGCGCCCGCGCCACGCGCTCGTCGGCGCCGGCGATGCGCTGCAGCAGGCTGCGTCGTGCGCCGTGCTCGTCGGTGGTCGCCGCCGCCAGGCGCAGGCCTGGGTCGCCGCCGAGGGCACGGAAGAACACGCCCGCGGTTTTTTCGATGTCGCGCAGGCGTACCGCGGCCTTGGGAAAGTGGCCGCCGGCGGCGCGGGTGATGAGGCGGTGCCAGAGCAGGCCTACGGTTTCTTCCATGGCGTCAGCGATCCTTGAGTGCGCGGAACCCGGCTTCGTTCTGGCGCGCCGCCTCGCCGGCCACCCAGGACAGCAGCGGCCCCTGGGGGTTGCCGTGCTGGGTGGTGGCGCAGGCGTCGATGCACTGGCGGCACTGGGTGCAGGTGAACATGTGGCGCTTGATGTTGCGCGGGCGCAGCCGCATCGGGCACGCGGCGTCGCAGGCAGACTGGCGGTCGGGCAGGCAGCTCGAGCAGTCGCTCGCGCGCTCGCGCTCGAAGCCGACCACCAGCGCGTCCCGGTTGCCCATCCAGGCCAGGCTCTGGAACAGGCCGACTGCGCATACGAAGCGGCAGAAGAGGTGGCGGGCGAAGAGGAATTCCAGACTCAGCACCACGGTGGCTGCGGTGAGGAAGATCGCCTGGTTGCGGGTGAGCTCGCCGGCGAAGAGGTTGCCGTAGACCTGCGCGGGCGGCAGCAGGTAGGTAAGCAGCACCACCGCCCACAGGAAGGCGAAGCCCACCGCCGCCGGGACGACGACGCCCCACCAGCGCGCATCCACCTGCGCGGGGCGGCCGTCGGGCTTCCACGCCGGCAGCAGGTGGCGGTCCCACACCGAGGCCTTGCCCGCGGCGCGCGCCATCAGCCGGTTGATCGACTCCACCACCGAGAAGTGTGGGCACAGCCAGCCGCAGTACAGCCGCCCCCACTTCCACGCCGCGCCGATCACCAGCGCAGCGAGCGCGAGCAGCGGGACGAACAGGTTCAGGATGATGCTCCCGGCTGCCTCGAGCGCCGTTGCCTCGCCGGCGAGGAAGGGGTCGAGGCCGAGCCGCCATTCCATGCCGAGCAGCCAGGCGTGGTCGGCGTCGAGGTCGTAGCGGAACAGGTCGAACACCGGGGCGAGCACGAAGAGCGCGAAGAAGCCCGCCTGGAACGCGCGCCGCCTGCGTTGCATGGCCGCCGCTGCGGCCGCATCCGTCGCCGGGGCGATGGCGATCGGGATCACGCGCGCAGGCTTGCGCACGGAGGCGCCGCTGTTCATCGTGGGCACACCGGCTCAGTCCGGCTCGCGCGGCCCGAACACGGGGTAGCGCCAGCTGCGGCCGTTGATCGCGCGCGACAGCCCCATGACGCCGAGCAGGATCATGCTCGAATGGACGAAGGTGAAATACAGGATGCCGATCACCCAGGTCCATGGATTGTCGAAGCCCCCGAGCAGGAAGATCGCGACGCTGATCACGACCAGCAGCAGCCCGCCCCAAACGCAGGTCCATCCGGTCTGGCGCAGGTGGTTGCGCACCAGCGGATCGGGGTGCCCGCGATGCAGGTACCAAAGCACCATCAGCGCGGCGAAGGCCAGGCCGGGCAGCAGCATCAGGTTGATCAGGAACAGCGCCTCGGCGACCACCGCGAGCTGGGGGCCGGGCATGAGGTGGCGGAGGGGGTCGGCGCGCTTGATTTCCATCTCGGGGTCCCGGCCGTCAGCGGCCGAAGGTGGCGGCGGCCACCTCCATCAGGCCTTCGGCGACTTCGACGTCGTCGGTCAGGCTCTCTACGATGCCGACCCGGCACGCGGCCACCGGGTCCATGCCGTCCTTGACGAGCAGGGCGGTGTACACCAGCAGTCGGGTGCTCGCGGCTTCCTCGAGATCGCGGTCCTTGAGCGAGCGCAGCGCGTTGGCGATCGCGACCAGGCGCCTGGCGAGGTCGGGCGGGCACGCGGTCTCGCCGATCAGCACGGACTCTTCCTGCTCGGGACGGGGAAAGTCGAAGCGCAGGCTGACGAAGCGCTGGCGGGTCGAGGGCTTCATGCCCTTGAGCAGGTTCTGGTAGCCGGGGTTGTAGGACACCACCAGCATGAAGGAGGGCGGCGCCGCGAGGAGCTCGCCGGTGCGATCGATCGGTAGCACGCGACGGTCGTCGGCGAGCGGGTGCAGCACGACGGTGGTGTCCTTGCGCGCCTCGACCACCTCGTCAAGGTAGCAGATGCCGCCCTCGCGCACCGCGCGCGTGAGCGGGCCGTCGCACCACATGGTCTTGCCGTCGCCGATGAGGTGACGGCCGACGAGGTCTGCGGCAGTGAGGTCGTCGTGGCAGGCCACGGTGTACAGCGGCAGGCCGAGACGCGCAGCCATGTGCGAGACGAAGCGCGTCTTGCCGCAACCGGTCGGCCCCTTGATCAGCAGCGGCAGGCGGTTCTTCCAGGCGTGCTGGAAGATCTCCACCTCGTCGCCCGCGGGCTGGTAGAAGGGGATGTCGAGGTGGGGCGTGTCGGGCTTCATTGGGCGAGTCCCTTGATGTAGGCGATGGTGATCAGCGCCCAGACCACGATGATCCAGCCCATCGTGATCGCGCGCCAGAGCAGCGGAGCATGGCGTAGCGCCATGAAGTCTAGGATGACCACCGCGCCCTTCCAGAAGGAGATCGCGGCGAGGATGGCGACGCCCCAGGTGCCGGTGACACCGAGCGAACCCATGCCCCAGGTGGCGATGGTGGCGAGGATCAGGGTGGCGAAGAGGAGGGTGGAACCCTTGGGCGTTCCGTGCATGCGTGCGCTCATGGCGGGCTCCTCAGTGGATGACGTAGACGAGCGGGAAGAGGATCAGCCAGACGAGGTCGACCATATGCCAGTACGCCGCGCCGGTCTCCAGTCCGTTCATGTCACCCGGGCGGTAGCGGCCCTGGCGCGCGCCGTTCCACATCGCGATCAGGATCACCAGGCCCAGGATCACGTGCATGAAGTGGAAGAACGTCAGCGACAGGTAGAACATGTGGAAGGTGCTGCTCGACAGGCTGATGTTGTGCTCGAAGGCAGCAGCGTATTCGGTCAGCTTGACGATGATGAAGCCGAAGCCGGTGACGATCGCCCCGCCAAGCCAGTTGGCGCACTGGCGCGAGGCCTGGGCCTCGGCAGCCTGCACGGCGCGCACCACGAAGTAGCTCGCGGTGAGCAGCAGTACGGTGTTGAGCGCGCCCGCGTTGCGGTTGAGCGCGGCCTGCTCGGCAGCGAACAGCTCGATGTTTTTGGCGCGCGCGAAGGCGTAGGCGGCGAAGAAGACCCCGAAGGCGAGCAGCTCGGCGAGGATGAAGAACCAGATCGCAAGGTCGCCGGCCAGGCGGGGGCCGTGCGCTTGTGCCGGTCCGCCGGCCGGCATGGAACTCTGCGGAGTGGTGACGGTATCCATGCGGCGCAGTCTAGGCAGAAGGGCGCGCTTTTAACTTGATCGTGGTTAATTGGGATTTGTTCGTGTTCAGCTCGCGACTGCCAGCCAGCGCCGGGTGACGTCGACCATGCGGTTGGCGAAGCCCCATTCGTTGTCGAACCAGACCACCAGGTTGAGCATGCGTGGCCCGATCGTGCGGGTCTGGCTGCAGTCGATGATGGCCGAGTGCGGGTCGTGGTTGAAGTCGATCGAGGCGTGCGCCTCGTCCGAGCACGCGAGCAGGCCGCGCTGCGGTCCGGCGGCGGTCTCGCGCAGCAGGCGGTTGACCGCCTCGGCCGAGATCTCCCGCTCGAAGCTCAGCACCATGTCGATCGCCGAGACGTTGTGGGTGGGCACGCGGATCGCCTTTGCGTGGACGCGTCCCGCGAGTGCCGGCAACAGGCGCTCGACGCCGCGTGCCAGGCCGGTGGACACCGGGATGATCGATTGCATCGCCGAGCGCGTGCGGCGCAGGTCGGCGTGATGGTAGCCGTCGATCAGCGGTTGGTCGTTCATTGCCGAGTGCAGCGTGGTGAGCAAGGCCTGCTCGATGCCGATCTCGCGGTGCAGGCAGTCGAGCACCGGCACCACGGCGTTGGTGGTGCAGGAGGCGTTCGACACCAGGCGCTCGGGTCCGCGCAGCTCGCCCTCGTTGATGCCGAACACCACGGTCGCGTCTACGTCCTCTGCCCTGTTGCCCGGGTGCGACAGCAGGAGTCGCGGGCAGCCGGCGTCGACGAAGCGCTGCAACTCGCGGCGCCCGCCGTACTGTCCGGAGCACTCGACGACGAGGTCGAGCTGGAGCGCCGCCCAGTCGACCTCCTCCGGCGTGCTCGCATGGCTGACCTGGATCGGGTGCCCGTCGACGATCAGTTCGCGCTCGCTGCGGTCCACCACGCCCGGGAAACGGCCATGGGTGGAGTCGAAGCGGGTGAGGTAGGCGATGCTGGCGAGGTCTGCCGGTTCGTTGATCGCGACGATCCGGTAGTGCCCGGCGAGGCCGGCCTCATGCAGGGCGCGCAGGTAGCAGCGGCCGATCCGTCCGTAGCCGTTGATCGCGATGCGGAACGGGTGGCCGCCGTCCGCTGCGGCAGCCTGTGCTCGGGACAGGGGAGAAAGTTCGGAGAACGGAGGGGAGGCGTTGGGCACGGGCGGAGGTGGCGTCGCGGTCGTCGCCCGGAGAGAGAGGGGCCGGGAGAGGCCGTCCGGACGCGGGATTCAGGAGTGCGACATTCTAGCGGCCGCCCTCGCGCTGCGTACGCGGCGCACAAAAAAAGAGGGGCGGCCTTCGCCGCCCCAACCCCTTACCCTGGATGTTCCAGGCTTGCTGCCGGATGCGCTCCGTCGGTCTTAGCCGCGGGTCGCCACCGCCTTCGCTTCACCCTTCACGAAGAAGCTGGCGAGATAGACCAGCAGGCCGACGAAGAACATCACACCCGCCCATTCGCGCATCCAGTAGAACAGCATCAGCTGATCCTGGGTCGCCATGAAGGACATGGGAGTGTCGGACACGCGCTGCAGCCAAACCTGCAGGATGCCGGCGGCGGTCAGGAACAGCGTGATGAAGACCATGGCGATGGTCATCAGCCAGAACGCCCACATCTCCATGACCTGCGCCTTCTCGCTGTTGGCGGCGCGGCCGCGCAGGATCGGCATGGCGTAGCTGATCATGGTGATCACGACCATCACGTATGCGCCGTAGAAGGCCATGTGACCGTGAGCGGCGGTGATCTGCGAGCCGTGGGTGAAGTAGTTCACCGGAGCCAGGGTGTGCAGGAAGCCCCACACGCCGGCGCCGAGGAAGGCCATCACACCGGTACCGAGTGCCCACAGCACGGCGGCCTTGTTCGGATGCTCGCGACGACGACGGTTGACCATGTTGAACGCGAAGACGGTCATGGCGAAGAAGGGGATCGGCTCCAGTGCGGAGAAGATCGAACCCCACCACTGCCAGTACTCCGGCGTGCCGATCCAGAAGTAGTGGTGGCCGGTACCGATGATGCCGGTCACGAGCGCCAGGGTGATGATGACGTACAGCCACTTCTCGATCACTTCACGGTCGACACCGGTCACCTTGATGAGCACGAAGGCGAGCATCGCGGCCATGATCAGTTCCCACACGCCTTCCACCCAGAGGTGAACCACCCACCACCAGTAGAACTTGTCGCGGACGAGGTTGACCGGGTTGTAGAAGGAGAACAGGAAGAAGATC
>JAEUNQ010000358.1 GCA_016790365.1 Thauera sp.
TTGGCGAGGATGCGGCTGATGGTGGTCTTGCCCACGCCGCGCGTGCCGGTGAACAGCCAGGCGTGGTGCAGCCGCCCGGTGGCGAGCGCGTGCGTCAGCGCACGCACGACGTGCTCCTGACCGACCAGCGTGCCGAAGGACTTCGGCCGCCACTTGCGTGCGAGGACCTGATAGCTCATGGCGGGCGATTCTAGCAGAGCGGCGGGCGGCAGCCCGCGCGCTCGACGGAACGCGTGCTCAGCCCTCGGGCGTCCGGCTCAGCATCCCGCGCTCGCCCAGCCAGGAGAGGACCGCATCGGCTGCGGCCTCGAGGTCGAGCCGGGTCGTGTCCAGGCGCAGCTCGGGCTCTTCCGGCGCCTCGTAGGGCGAATCGATCCCGGTGAAGTTCTTCAGCTCGCCGCGCCGGGCCTTCTTGTACAGACCCTTGGGATCGCGCGCCTCCGCCACCTCGAGCGGGGTGTCGACGAAGGCCTCGACGAACTCACCCTCCTCCACCAGACCGCGCGCCATCCGGCGCTCGGAACGGAAGGGCGAGATGAAGGCGGTGAGCACGATGAGTCCGGCATCGACCATCAGCTTCGCGACTTCGGCGACGCGGCGGATGTTCTCGACGCGGTCGGCGTCGGTGAAGCCGAGGTCCTTGTTGAGGCCGTGGCGTACGTTGTCGCCGTCGAGCAGGTAGGTGTGGTGGCCGAGCGCGTGCAGCTTCTTCTCGACCAGGTTGGCGATCGAGGACTTGCCCGCCCCCGACAGCCCGGTGAACCACAGCACGCAGCCACGCTGGTTCTTCAGCGCAGCGCGCGCGCGCTTGTCCACGTCGACGTGCTGCAGGTGGATGTTGTGCGCGCGGCGCAGCGCGAAGTGCAGCAGCCCGGCACCGACGGTGTTGTTGGAGAGGCGGTCGATCAGGATGAAGCCGCCGGTGTCGCGGTTGATCCGGTAGGGATCGAAGGCGATCGGCCGGTCCAGGCTCAGGTTGCACACGCCGATCGCATTGAGATCGAGCCGCTTGGCGGCGACGTGCTCGAGGGTGTTCACGTTCACCTGGTACTTGATCTCGGTGATCGTCGCGCTGACCGTGCGCGCGCCGATCTTGAGCAGGTAGGGCCGACCGGCGAGCATCGGCTCGTCGTGCATCCACACCACGGTGCATTCGAACTGGTCGGCGACCTCCGCCGGCGCCTCGACGGTCGAGATGACATCGCCGCGCGAGATGTCGATCTCGTCGGCGAGGGTCAGCGTGATCGACTGCCCGGCCACCGCGCGGTCGAGATCGCCGTCGCGCGTCACGATGCGCGCCACCGTGCTCTCTCGCCCCGAGGGCTGCACGCGCACGCGATCGCCCGGGCGGATGGCGCCGCCGGCGATCGTGCCCGCGAAGCCGCGGAAGTCGAGATTGGGGCGATTGACCCACTGCACCGGCAGCCGGAACGGCGCGCGCTGCATCAGGCAGTCGTCGACCTCGACCGTCTCGAGATAGCCCATCAGCGTGGTGCCGTGGTACCACGGCATGTGTTCGCTCGGCGCGGTGATGTTGTCGCCCTTGAACGCCGACATCGGGATGAAGGTGATCTGCTCGATGCCGAGCTGGCGGGCGAAGGCGGTGTAGTCCTCGGCGATGCGACGGAACACGCCCTCGGCGTAGTCGATCAGGTCCATCTTGTTGATCGCCACCACGATGTGGCGGATGCCGATCAGGCTCACCAGGTAGCTGTGGCGACGGGTCTGGGTCAGCACGCCCTTGCGCGCGTCGACCATCAGCACCGCGACGTCGGCCGTCGAGGCGCCGGTGACCATGTTGCGGGTGTATTGCTCGTGGCCCGGAGTGTCGGCGACGATGAACTTGCGCTTGTCGGTCGAGAAGAAGCGATAGGCCACGTCGATCGTGATGCCCTGCTCGCGCTCGGCGGCCAGGCCATCGACCAGCAGCGCGAAGTCGATCTGGTCGCCCTGCGTGCCCCATTTCTTCGAGTCGGCCTCGACCGCGGCGAGCTGGTCCTCGAAGAGCATCTTCGACTCGTAGAGCAGGCGGCCGATGAGCGTGCTCTTGCCGTCATCCACGCTGCCGCAGGTGATGAAGCGCAACAGGCTCTTTTTCTCGTGCGCCCTCAGGTATTGCTCGATGTCGGTCGCGATCAGGTCGGAAACGTGTGCCATTTAGAAGTAGCCCTCCTGCTTCTTCTTCTCCATCGAACCAGCCGAGTCGTGGTCGATCACCCGCCCCTGGCGCTCGGAGCTGCGCGTCAGCAGCATCTCCTGGATGATCGCCGGCAGCGTGTCGGCGGTCGACTCGATCGCACCGGTGAGCGGATAGCAGCCCAGGGTGCGGAAGCGTACGTGCTTCATCATCGGCACCTCGCCCGGGCGCAAAGGCATGCGCTCGTCGTCGACCATGATCAGGGTGCCGTCGCGCTCGACCACCGGGCGCACGGCGGCGTAGTAGAGCGGCACGATCGGGATGTTCTCCAGGTAGATGTACTGCCAGATGTCGAGCTCGGTCCAGTTCGACAGCGGGAACACGCGGATCGACTCGCCCTTGTGCTTTCTCGCGTTGTAGAGCTTCCACAGCTCGGGACGCTGGCTCTTCGGATCCCAGCGGTGCTGCGCGGTGCGGAAGGAGAACACGCGCTCCTTGGCGCGCGACTTCTCCTCGTCGCGGCGCGCACCGCCGAAGGCCACGTCGAAGCCGTACTGGTCGAGCGCCTGCTTGAGGCCCTCGGTCTTCATGATGTCGGTGTGGATCGCCGAGCCGTGGGTAAAGGGGTTGATGTCCTTCTCCACGCCCTCGGGGTTGATGTGCACCAGCAGGTCCATGCCGGTCTCGCCCGCCATGCGGTCGCGAAAGCTGTACATGTCGCGGAACTTCCAGCGCGTATCGACGTGCAGCAGCGGAAAGGGCGGCACCGCCGGATGGAAGGCCTTCAGGGCCA
>JAEUNQ010000360.1 GCA_016790365.1 Thauera sp.
GTGGCCCTACGCCGGACCGGCCACTGCCGGCGCGGGGGGCGTGCTGCTGCTCGCCGGCGGCCCGCTGCCTGCGGCGCAGTTCCTCTTCGTGTTCGCCGCGGCGACCCTGCTCGGCGGTGGCATCGTCGTGGTGCGCCGCCAGTTCGCGCTGTTCACCGTGATGCTCGCGGTGGGCGCGGCATGTTGGCTGCTGGGCACCCTGGTGTGGTGGGCGGGCGACGACGTCCACGCCGCCGTGCCGCTGTGGCTCGCCTTCCTGGTGCTGACGATCGCGGGCGAACGCCTCGAGCTCACCCGCTTCCTGCCCGCACGCCCGGCCGCGGCGCCGAGCTTCGTCGCAGTCAGCGCGCTGATCCTCACCGGCGCCCTGCTCGCGCCATGGCAACAAGACCTCGGCCACGGCCTCTTCGCGGCCGGCGTGCTCGCGATGGCGGCCTGGCTGCTGACGTTCGACATCGCCCGCCACAACGCCCGCCAGCAGGGGCTGACCCGCTTCATCGCGATCTGCCTGCTGTCGGGCTATGTCTGGCTGGCCATCGGTGCGCTCGCCGCGCTCGGCGGCGGGCTCGCACCCGTGTCCCCGCTGCACGACATCACCATGCACGCGATCGCGCTCGGCTTCGTGTTCTCGATGGTGTTCGGCCACGCCGCGATCATCTTCCCGGCGGTGCTGAAGGTGAAGATCCCCTACCACCCGGCCTTCTACGTGCCGCTCGCGCTGCTGCACGCCTCGCTCGCGCTGCGCGTGGCGGGCAGCCTGCTCGAGCTTCCCGCGTTGCGCAGTTGGGGCGGGATCGCGAATGCGCTGACCCTCGCGGTCTTCATCGCCACCATGGTCGTCAGCGTGATCCGCGGCGGACGCCCGCCGGCGCGCCGTCGGCGCAGGAGCTGATGCAGCACGCCGCGCCCGATTACATTTTCGTAAGCATGCACCGAGGCGGGTCGGGGACGGCACAATTTGGTCATCGAGACTTGGCCCGCTTGCCGCGCACCCGCACGCACGCCGGCGCCGGAACCCCGCGCCGGTCACCCCGGTCCGACTGTCTGTGAATCCTTCCGGGAACCCCGCACCATGACGTCCGCTCCCCGCTCCCCGCTTCTCCGCAGCTTCGGCCGCGGCCTCTCCACGCTCGCCAGCGCCGTCGCCCTCGGCCTCGCCACGCCCGCCTTCGGCAGCCCCGACGAGGTCGTGATGTACAAGGATCCCAACTGCGGCTGCTGCGGCAAATGGGCCGAGCACATGCGCAATGCCGGCTTCGCCGTGAAGGAGGTCGCCAGCCCGCGCATGGATCTCGTCAAGCAGGAAGCCGGCGTGCCCGAGGCCCTCGGCTCCTGCCACACCGCGAAGGTGGCCGGCTATGTCGTCGAGGGCCACGTTCCGGCGGCCGACGTGCGCCGCATGCTGACCGAGAAGCCTGCGATCCGCGGCCTATCCGCGCCCGGCATGCCGCTCGGCTCGCCCGGCATGGAAGGTCCCTACCCGGCCGAACGCTACGACGTGGTGAGCTTCGACGCGCAGGGGCGGAGCGCAGTGTTCTCGAAGCACTAGGCAGGCGGCCGCGCCGCGCGCCGCTCTTCGCGACGCACGAAGGCGAGCTTCGCCTCGCGCGCGCGCAGCTGCCCGCAGCCGCCGTCCACGTCCTGGCCGGCAGACTGCCTCAGCTTGGTGAGGATGCCGGCGCGGTGCAGGCGGCGGGCGATCTCCGCCGCGTGCTCCGCCGCCGGACGACGGTAGTCGAGGCCGTCGACGCGGTTGAACGGGATCATGTTCATCACCGCGTACTTGCCGGCGAGCAGGCGCACGATGCCCTCG
>JAEUNQ010000022.1 GCA_016790365.1 Thauera sp.
CGAATGCAGCCGGTCCGGCTGCCGCAGCGCCTGCCGGTGGTGCTCAGCCGCGAGGAGGTCGCGCGCCTGATCGCCGCCTGCAACAATCTCAAGCACCAGACGGCGCTCTCGCTCGCCTACGCGACCGGACTGCGAGCGAGCGAAGTGGTCTCGCTCAAGGTCAGCGACGTCGACAGCGGGCGCATGACCCTACGGGTCGAGCAAGGCAAAGGCCGCAAGGATCGCTACGCGATGCTCTCGCCCCTGCTGCTGGAGCGGTTGCGTGTGTGGTGGCGGGTCGCCCGGGCACAGGGCAAGATGCTCGACGGCGGCTGGCTGTTTCCGGGCCTCAACCCGATCGAGTCGCTGAGCCCGCGCCAACTCAATCGCGCTGTTCAGGCCGCCGCCTTGGCGGCCGGCATCGACAAGCGGGTGTCGATGCACACGCTTCGCCACTGCTTCGCAACTCACCTGCTCGAACAGAAGGTCGACACCCGCATTCTCCAGGCGCTGCTCGGCCACAAGACAACTGCTCCGTCGTTGCTGGCTTTGCGATTCCTAAGGCATGAAGCAACTCCTTCTGCTCCGTGCTGATCGCCGACACGCGCTCCATCGGTTCGCCGCCGTTCAGGGGCACGCAGTGATACTGGATGCGCTACAACTGTTCGAGCGCCCGCTCGAGCGTGTAACCCGCGTCCGCCGCCTTAAGCCGGCTGCGCATCACCCGATGCAGGATCAGCGCCATGAAGCAGATCGACGCGTGCGCACGAATCCGCTCGGGTAGGCGGTGATACACCGGACCGATCTCGACCTCGGACTTGAGCACCTTGAAATCGCACTCGATGTCGGCGAGCGATTTGTAGCGCTGTATCACGTTCTGCGCAGCGAGGCCCGCGGCGTTGGTCACCAGCAGCAGCTTACCGTCCATCATGTCCGCAAGACGCTTCGCCTTGTTGTCGATATGGTAGCTGAAGCCTTCAAACCGGCGCCGGCGCTGAAGGTGCTTCCTTAAAAGCGGCAAGAATCGGGGAGAACTGTCGAACCCTGGGCCCCACGACTGTCGGGCGCTACTTAGTTCGCGGTAATTTAATCGGATACATCCTTCAGCCAACTCAAACGAGCCGCTCGAAGATGAGCCGCGCAGGCTTCTGATTAACCGGCGATACCTGTACCCTCGCTTGCACTTCGATCTGCCCCCTCCGGGCTGCACAGAACAACTCGCCGACTGCGCGATGCAGCCGAGCCTGCTCTTCGGCGTCGGCAGATTCGAGCAGCAGGGGAATGCCCGCCCGCGCAGGGATTTCGAATGCGCTGCCGTCGGCCGCGTCGACGACGTCAGTCACCATCAACAATCGCCGGTAATGGGCATAGACCTGCATCCGCAACAAGCGAAGCTCACCGTCGATAGGCGCGGGGATCTCGACGCCCTGCAGATCAAGAGGGCCGGTCGCCAGATCCAGTCGCACTGAACGACCTTTGAGCACTTTAAGCCTTTGCTCCTGTCGTGGTGACAGCGGAGGCGCACTATCGTCATCCAGACGCACGAGGATGGTAGCGTGTTCCTCTCGAATTCTATGCTCGAGATCCGCCAACTCCCTTGCGATCGCGATCTTGATCGGCATTGCGCTGACCTCATCCAGCCCCAGCGCAGCCTGTGGTGCGGCCACCATGTGAATCTCGGCAAGCATTTGGCTATCCACGGCGCTCACATGCAGCTTCAAGCATATGTCGTGACGGCGGGGCTCCGGGATCAACAAGCGCAGTTCCCGCTCAAGATCCCTGACCCGCATCTGTACGCGCTCGAATGGCAGCCGCTGCCCTGGGGCACTGATTGGCATCGAGACCGTCCTGGAGAACTCATCAGCCATATTCACTCCCCCTTCCTCAAGAGAGATGGCATCAGTAATCCAGACACATCCGCAACTTGCTCTCGAAGAACGGCAGCAACACCCACAGAAAGCATCCACGCATGGAACCCATCCAGGGAGATCGCCGCGGACGGTGGCCGCACGTCCTCTTCGATAGGCTGGGCGCTCCACAGGAAGTAGATCTTCGGACGCGCCTGGTGCGGCACATGTTCAAACGTTGGGCAGGGCACCCCAAACGCTGCGCGGAACGCCCCCCGAATGGCTGCTCGCTCACGCGCAAGACCCTCCGTCGCGTCGGAGCACACTGAAATCCCCACTGAGAGACCGGACACCCCACATCGCCGCAACCAATCGAACAACGTCGCGGCACGTGTCGGGTCGAGCGCGAAGTAACCCGATCGCCAGTAACCCTCGGCCCAGATGATCCAGGCGGGGGCCTCGATACTGGCGGGCAGCACCGACAGCAAAGGAAGATACTTTTCAGCATGCCTTCGTTTGAAATCCATTCGGGCTGAGGCATTCCAGAGCAGGAACTCCCGCAGAAAATGGGCATCGTGATCGCCGCTTCTCCAGATCCGCCGACTGGGGCTCCAGGCTCCGACCAAGCGCAGAATCTGCATCGCGGCATGCACGACTGAATGCACCAATTTCGGCATGCACGCATTTCGCCTGCAGACCCACGCAACCAGATCCTCGGGCGGCCTCTGGGTTGCTAAATCCTCAAGAATCCAGGCCACGCGCTCAGCGCTGGGCGGCGGATCGTCTTTCAGCCAAGACGGTGGCACGGACTCGACCAACGCGATCCCTTCGGCGACATCAGGCCAAGTTGATTTGGCTTTGTATGTGTAAAGCAAGCTCCAGATTTGCGCATTTCGGTCGCCCTGCCCTTCCCGCGCCCTGAGCCGCTCCAGCCGTTTTCTGACGGACGCGGGCGGCTCACCGATCAGACGAGCGCAGTCCGTGGCGTTGAGGGTGACCATGCTCGACAGCACGGCGTGCAACTCACCCTGCAGCCAACGCTCATATTGATGTGCGTACGATCGCAGGGAACTTGCTGACAAGTGGCCCATCCCGGCAGCAATCGGGTTCAGCCAATTGACATCGCCCCGCTCTCTATTTCCCCCCACGATCTGGCGATCACACCACGCATGTGAAAGGGTGTGAAAAACGACCGAGGGGTCGCCCGTCGCCGCGCGCAGGAGCCCGATCAGCGCGGCATGAAGCGTGCCGCGCCGATAGACGTGATCTGGGTGGTGCGGGTCGCCAAAAAGGAGATCAATGTCCGTTGCCCCCTCGGTGCGACGCCTGCAGACCCAGTCATCCAGCGCGGACACAGCGACGTCATCAAGATGCATGGCCCGCACGCTGCTGTCCGACTTCGGCTGACGATCGCGGATCATCGGCGCGACCTCCAGGACCGCCCCCTGCACGTTGCGCAGCCGCAACGTCATCAGCTCCTCGGTCCGCAGCCGGCAGGACCATGCCAAGCGGAGCGAGACGGAAATCGCCCCGCGCAGGCGATCATCGAGATCACAGCGCGCGAGCCACTGATGGATACGGTCCATTTCGTGTGGCCAGACTGTGTTCGCAGCCGGCGGTGGATCAGGCAGTTGTGTGTGCAGAGCCTGATCTGCGTATTCCGACCCATCGTGACCGCCCATTCCGAGAAGGGTGTGACCGGTGATTCCGAGGTCGTGACCGGCGATTCCGATTTGATCGTGACCGATTCAGGCCGCCGTCGGAATCACCGGTCACGTTGTCGGAATCGTCG
>JAEUNQ010000027.1 GCA_016790365.1 Thauera sp.
CTTGACCTGCACCTGCTTCTGCTTGAGTCGGGCTTCGTGGGCCTTCTTCTGTTCCTGATACTTGAACTTGCCGAAATCCATCAGCTTGCACACGGGCGGCACGGCCATCGGTGCGATTTCGACCAGATCCAGCCCGGCCTCCTCGGCCATGTTGAGGGATGCATTCAGGGACACGATGCCGAGCTGCTCGCCCTCCTCGCCGACCAGCCGGACCTCAGGCGCAGTGATCTCCCGATTTACGCGCTGCTTCTTATCTTGAGCGATGGTTCAACTCTCCACGAAAACCAAAAATCAGACCGTGCCGGCTTTCGCTTCGACTTCGCGACGCCAGCGTTCGATCAGCGAATCGAGGGACATTTGGCCAAGATCCTGGCCACCTCGGGCGCGCACGGCCACCAGGCCCGCCGCCTTTTCCTTCTCGCCGATGACGATCTGGTAAGGCAGTTTCTGCACGCTATGTTCTCGAATTTTATAGTTAATCTTCTCGTTGCGCAAATCCGCCTCGACTCGGAAGCCAGCCTTCTTCAGCCTCGCCACCGCCTCCTCGGCATATTCGGCCTGCCCCTCGGAGATGTTCATCACCACCGCCTGCACCGGGGCGAGCCACAGTGGCATGGCGCCAGCGTGGTGCTCGATCAGGATGCCGATGAAGCGCTCCAGCGAGCCGAGGATGGCACGGTGCAGCATCACCGGGACCTTCTTGGTGTTGTCCTCGTCGACATATTCGGCACCAAGGCGCACCGGCAGGTTGAAGTCGAGCTGCAGCGTGCCGCACTGCCACACGCGACCTAGGCAATCCTTGAGCGAGAACTCGATCTTCGGGCCGTAGAAGGCACCCTCGCCCGGCTGCAGCTCGTACTGCAGGCCCTGCGCGTCGAGCGCGGCGGCGAGCGCGGCCTCGGCGGCATCCCACTGCTCGTCGGTGCCGACGCGCTTTTCGGGGCGGGTCGACAGCTTGACCTGCACGTCGGTGAAGCCGAAGTCCTGGTACACCTGCTGCAACAGGCGGATGAACTCGGCCGACTCGGCCTGCACCTGGCTCTCGGCGCAGAAGATGTGCGCGTCGTCCTGCACGAAGTTGCGAACCCGCATGATGCCGTGCAGCGAACCCGAGGGCTCGTTGCGATGGCAGGAGCCGAACTCCGCCATGCGCAGCGGCAGGTCGCGGTAGCTCTTGAGGCCCTGATTGAAGATCTGGATGTGGCACGGGCAGTTCATCGGCTTGACCGCGTAGTCGCGCTTCTCGGACTGCGTGGTGAACATCAGGTCGGAATACATGCCCCAATGGCCCGACTTTTCCCACAGCGAGCGGTCGACGATCTGCGGCGTCTTCACTTCCTGGTAGCCGTGCTCGCCGATCGTGCGGCGCAGGTACTGCTCGACCTGCTGCCACAGCGTCCACCCCTTGGCGTGCCAGAACACCATGCCGGGCGCCTCGTCCTGGATGTGGAAGAGATCGAGCTGGCGACCGAGCTTGCGGTGGTCGCGCTTCTCGGCTTCCTCGATCATGTGCAGGTAGGCGTCGAGCTCGTCCTTCTTCGTCCACGCCGTGCCGTATACGCGCTGCAGCATCTCGTTCTTGGAGTCGCCGCGCCAGTAGGCGCCGGCGAGCTTCATCAGCTTGAAGACCTTGAGCTTGCCGGTCGAGGGCACATGCGGGCCGCGGCACAGGTCGATGAAATCCCCCTGGCGGTACAGCGACACATCCTCGCCCGCCGGGATCGAGGCGATGATCTCGGCCTTGTAGTGCTCGCCGATGCCCTTGAAAAAGTCCACCGCCTTGTCGCGCGGCCACACCTCGCGATGCACGGGGATCTCGCGTTTCGCGATCTCGGCCATGCGCTGCTCGATCGCCTGCAGGTCCTCGGGGGTGAACGGACGCTTGTACGAGAAGTCGTAGTAGAAGCCGTTGTCGATCACCGGCCCGATCGTCACCTGGGCATCGGGAAAGAGCTCCTTCACCGCGTGTGCGAGCAGGTGGGCCGTGGAGTGGCGGATGATCTCGAGGCCTTCGGCGTTCTTGTCTGTGACGATGGCGAGTTCGGCATCCGCCTCGAAGCGATGCGAGAGATCGACCAGCTTCCCGTCGGCGCGGCCGGCGATCGCCGCCTTGGCGAGACCGGCGCCGATCGAGGCAGCGACCTCGGCGACGGTCACCGGATGATCGAAGCTGCGCACGGAACCGTCGGGAAGCGTGATGTTGGGCATGGCTGAAGCCTCGGACTGTTGTCCGTCCCGCGAGGCGCAGGACGCACAGGGAAGATCGGGAAAACGTGGACGAAAAAAAAGCGCGGTCTAGGCGCGCTTTTTTCTCTTAGCAGACAAGCGGAGCCGACCTGTTCAGTTTCCGGCCTGAGTGGTAGTTCGGAACATGACTTTTCGACTCCAGAATCCTGGTAGGCGCGATTGGATTCGAACCAACGACCCCCACCATGTCAAGGTGGTGCTCTAACCAACTGAGCTACGCGCCTGCTGAAGACCCGCATTATAGACACCGCCAGAAACTTGTCAAAGTTTTTTTGCAGTGCCGCGGGACGGGATCACTTCTTGAGGCGGGTCACCACGAAGAGGATCAGCACCGCACCGATGACCGCCCCCAGGAATCCCGCGCCCTCGCCCGCATGGTAGATGCCCAGCGCCTGTCCGCCGTAGGTAGCGACCAGCGAGCCGGCGATGCCGAGCAGCGAGGTCATGATGATGCCCAGGCCGTCCTTGCCCGGATGCAGCAGGCGGGCGATGAGACCGACGATCAGGCCGATGAGGATCGTTCCGATGATGCCCATGATTCTCTCCAGTGATGGGATGGGTGATGGAGCGCATACCGTGCCGCTCAGCCCTGCGGCCAGGCGGCGAGGAACTGCTTCCAGTGCGGTGCGTCGATGCGGCCGAGCGCCTCACGCACCGTCTCCACCTCCGCCGCCCACGCGGCGGCATCGAGATGCCCACGCATGCGCTCGAAGCGCAGGTAGACGAGGTAGGTGTTGACGACGTCGGTCTCGCAGTAATCGCGGATCTCGGCGATCCGCCCTTCCTGCCAGGCCTGCCAGACCGCCGAACCGTCCATCCCGAGCTTACCGGGATAGCCCATCAGCTTGGCGAGATCGTCTAGCGGTGCGCTGGCGCGCGGCTGGTAGAGCGCCAGCAAGTCCATCAAGTCCAGATGACGGCTATGGTAGCGGCTGATGTAATTGTTCCACTTGAAGTCGCGCGAGTCGTGGTAGTCGCCCTCGCCCTGGTCCCAGTAGCGCGGCGCCGCCACCCCGTGAAGCATGCCGCGGTAGTGCAGCACCGGCAGGTCGAAGCCGCCGCCGTTCCACGACACGATCTGTGGCGAGTAGCGCTCGACGCCGTCGAAGAAGCGCTGGATGATCTCGCCCTCGCCGCTTTCGGGCTCGGACAGCGAGAACACCCGAAAGTGTTGCGCGTCGCGCAGCACACAGGAAATCGCCACCACGCGCTGCAGGTGGTGCGGCAGGAAGTCGTTGCCGTGGCTGGCGCGGCGCTGCTGGAATGCCCACTCCGCGACCTCGTAGTCGGACAGGCCCGCGGGCAGGCTCTCGATCGCGCGGATGCCGGCGACGTCGGGAATGGTTTCGATGTCGAAGACGAGGACCGGCATCATTTCCTCGACCACGAAGTGCCCTGCTGCACCCACCAGCCCGGCTGCGCGCGCTCGAGCCAGCGCTGCGCGAAGGTGCGCCGCACCTCGGCCTCCCACTCGGGATGGCCGTTGGCGCGTGCGATCTCGCGATAGAGCGCGGCGCGGTCGGCGTTCTCGGCGGCGACCGCGGCGTTCGCCTGGGCGCGCTGCGCGAGCGGCACCGCCGCGGCGTCGCGCAGGCTCACGGTGCCGTCGGCGGCGATCCCCACCGCACCCGACGCGTACAGCGGCGCCAGCTGCGCGTGGCGCTGCTGCATCGTCTTGCGCAGCGCGGAGATCGCCGGGGTGTCGATCTCGAGGTTGCCCTGCGCGTGCGCCGACAAGGCGAGCACGAGCCCGACGAACAGGGCCGCCACGCACCCACTCAGGGAGCGGGGCTGCATCGAACCGAATTTCATTTCGCTTCTCCCGCGGCCGGCGGCGTGGCAGGCGCACTGCCTGCACCCTCGCGCATCTGCCAGACCTCGTCGATGATGCGGTCGGCAGCCTTCTCAGCAGCCGCGGCCGGGAAATAAATGTTGATCGTGACGCAGGCCGTGGCGCTCGCGGCCAGCGCAGCCGCGAACAGCCAGCGCAAAGCAGGGTTCATGCCGTCCTCGCGGAATATGCAGATTCAATCGATCGTTGGAGAGACGTCCTCGGCCACCACGCGCTGCAGGCGGGCCACCAGTTCGCTCCAATCCACGCGCCGATTGTAGCCGATGACGTCGAGTGCCGGGATGCCGCCGCCGCGCACGATGGCGAAGCCGCCGTCGGCGCGCGCACCGCTGTCCGGCCCCGCATCCAGACCACCCATTTCACATACGCCGTTGGCAAGCCGGCAGCGGAGGCCAAGCTCGCGATAGCCGAAGTTCTCGAAGAGGCGCAGCACGCTGCGCTGCACGACCGCGAGCGCGCCACCGCCGCCGAGCGCACTGAGGTTCTCCACCGCGCGCTGGCTGATGCGGCGCCGTTCATCGCCTTCGATGCTCGCGATGCGGGCATCGAAGGCGGTGGGCCGCCAGCTCGACAGTTCCAGGCCGCGCACATCGGCATCGATATGGCCGGTGATGCTGCCGAAGCTGAAGGTCTCGGTGAGCTGGGCGAGATCGATGTGGCGCGCCTCGATCTCACCCGTCAGGTGCGAGGCAACGCCGAAGGGTTCGCGCACGCGCAGGCCGCTGGCCTGAAGCCAGCCACCGAACACCGACACTGCGAGCGTACCGTCGAGAACGAGTTCGCCCGGACTCAGGCGCACGCCCGGCAGCGCGGCCGACATCACCCCCGCCATGCCCGGCAGGCCGAGTGCCTCGGTGAGCGACGGCATCGACACCGGCTCGAGGACCACGCCGCCGCTCCCCTCCCAGCCTGCAGCGGACCAGCCCAGGGCAAGGTCCTCGAGCACCAGCGCGCCATCGAGCACGGGGACGCGCACACGCGCCAGGCGCAGCCCAGCGGGCTCCAGCGCCGCGTCGAGCGCGAAGGCGCCGAGCGCGAGTTTCTCCCAGCGCCCACCCCCGACCTGCAGGGCGGCCGTGCCCGACCCGCGCGAGGACCAGCGCACGAGCCCATCCACCGGACCAAAGGCAAGCAGCTCGGCTTCGCCATTTGCGCCGCTGCCCGCCTCCCCTTCCCCGTCGGCCGAGTACCCACCCTGCGGCGGCGCGAGGCCGAAGCCTGCCCCGCGCAGCTCAACGCCCAGCGTCTCGAGCCGACCCGCACGCAGTTCCGCCCGCAGGTCCGCCCTACCCTCGAAGCGCAGCCGCTGCGCATTCGCCGGCACAAGCAGCGGTGCGAGCCAGCGTGGGCCGATGCGGGGGAGATCGGCACCGGTCAGTTCGACCACGAGCGCCTCCAGCGTGCGTGTGGAGCTGTCGAACACGCCACGCGCGGTAGCGAGCTCGAGGCCGTCGATCGCCAGCTCGGCGGCCTCGAGCTCGATCCGGCGTCCGTCGAAGCGGCCGCGCGCGTGCAGCCGCGGACCGGCCTCGACGAGCAGCGGATGTACGTAGGCCGCACCGGCATCCCAGTCGAGCTGCGCCGACCAGGACCACGCTGCACCCGTCGCGCGGACTTCGAACGCGAACGCCGCGCCCACACCCTCGGCCGCGAGCAGACCATCGGCACGGCCGAAACCGCCACCCGAAAGGCGGCCGCGCAGCTGCGCAAAGGCACCGCCGCCCTCGCCCAGCCGGTAATCGAGCTCGGCGTCGAGCACGCCGGCAGCCTCGAGATCGCGCAGGCGCGAGGCGAGCTCGGCATGCCAGGGCTCGAGCACGGCCGCTGCCGCAGGAGAGGTGAGTCGGTGCAGGTTTGCGCGAAAGCGGCCATCCGCCTGCAGGGCCGCATCGATGCGCCCGCCGTCGGCCAGGCGCAGCACGACCCGCACCGGACCGACGCCGAGCGTCACCTCGACGTCGGCCTCGACAGGCAGTCGCCGCCCGCCCAGATCCACACGTGCCGCGGTGCATGCAAACGCGCCGTCGTCGATGCGCAAGCGGCCGCAGCGCAGCGACAGCGCGCGCCACTCGCGCGCACCGACCTGCAGGCGACCGATCGCAAGCTCGCCGCCTTGCTCATGCGCATCGAGGCGCACGCGCAACTCCTGCACCACCAGACCGGGGCGGGAGATCTCGCCGATCTGGAGGGCGAGCACGCGGAACACCGCCGCGCCCGCAATCGGCACGGCGGTCGCCAACACCAGCAGGACCAGCATGCTCACCAAGGCGCGCGGAAAGCGGTTGCCGCGGAGCGGCTCATGCCCTGCAGCAGGAGCCGGCACACGGATCGGCCGACCCGCCATTGGCCAATCCTCGACCGCAAAAGGCTCAGGCCGGGAATACACCCGTCGACAGGTAACGGTCACCGCGGTCGCAGACGATGGAGACGATCACCGCGTTCTCGACCTGCGCGGCGATGCGCAGCGCGACATGCATCGCGCCGCCGGAGGAGATGCCGGCGAAGATGCCCTCCTCGCGCGCGAGCCGCCGGGTCATCTCCTCGGCGTCGGCCTGGCTGACGCGCTCGAAACGATCGACCCGCGGACGCTCGAAGATCTTCGGCAGGTAGGCCTCGGGCCACTTGCGGATACCAGGGATCGAGGAGCCTTCCTCCGGCTCGCAGCCGACGATGCAGATGCCGGGATTGCGCTCCTTGAGGAAGCGCGAGGTGCCCATGATGGTGCCGGTGGTGCCCATCGAGCTGACGAAGTGGGTGATGCGACCGTCGGTCTGCTCCCACAGCTCAGGGCCGGTGCCCTCGTAGTGCGCCACCGGGTTGTCCGGGTTGGCAAACTGGTCGAGGATGATCCCGCGACCCTCGTCCCGCATCTTCTCGGCGATGTCGCGCGCCATCTCCATGCCGCCCGAGCTCGGCACCAGCACCAGCTCGGCGCCGAACGCGCGCATGGTCTGGCGGCGCTCCACGCTCTGGTTCTCCGGCATCACCAGGATCATGCGGTAGCCGCGCATCGCTGCCGCCATCGCAAGCGCGATCCCGGTGTTGCCGCTGGTGGCCTCGATCAGGGTGTCACCCGGCTTGATCTGCCCGCGCGCCTCGGCGCGCATCACCATCGACAGCGCGGGGCGGTCCTTCACCGAGCCGGCCGGGTTGTTACCCTCGAGCTTGGCGAGGATCACGTTGTTGCGACCGGCGTTGATGCGCTTGAGGCGCACCAGCGGCGTGCGGCCGACGTAGTCTTCCAGCGTCCTGAATTCCATTTCTGCCCTGTGGAGTGGGGTTCGTCGGGGGATGGACCCCGACCGGCCCACCGGGTTCGCCGCGCTTCAGGGCGTCAGGTCGAACTCTTCGGTGCGCCGCGGTGGATAGGTCTCCCAGCCGCCGCAGGCCGGGCAGCGCCAGTGGAACTGGCGAGCCTTGAAGCCGCAGCTGTTGCAGCGGTAGCGCGCAACGCGCCGGGTGTGACCGTGGATGAGCTGCTTGATCAGATCGATGTCGGCGCGCTGGTCGGCCGGCGCGTTGAGCGCGGCCGCCTCGAGCAGCTTGTCGAGGCCGAGCAGGGTCGGGTTGCGGCGCAGCTCTTCGCGCACCATCTCGTACGCTGCCTTGGGCCCTTCGCGCTCGAGCTCCCAGTGGAAGAGCTCGTCGAGCAGGTCGAGCGACGCGTGCCCGGCAAGCCAGGAGCGCAGCAGCTGGTGGCCCTGGGCGACCCGTCCGAGCCGGCCGCAGGCATCCATGACCCGCTCGGCGACAAGCGCGAGATAGTTCGGATCCTGGTTCTCGATGCGCTGCCAGGCCTCCAGCGCCTCCTCGTCGCGCCCCAGGGCGGCGTGCAGGTCGCCGAGCAGCAGGCTCGCGCGCACACAGCGCCGATTGACCTCGAAGGCGCGATCCAGATGCACCCGCACCTCGTCGTGGCGGGAGTTCGCCAGCGCCGTGGCGGCGAGCTCGCAATGGAAGTTGGCGACCTCGGTGTGCCACATCACACCTTCATGACCGGGCAGCGCCTCGGCGACCTCGATCGCCTTGGTCCAGTCCTTCTCCTGTTGGTAGATCTCGAGCAGGTAGCGCAGCGCGACGTCGTTGGCCTTCGTGCCGCGCAGGCGCAGGAAGGCGGCCTCCGCGCGATCGAGCAGGCCGGCCTTGAGGAAATCCTGGCCGAGCTCGCCGAGCGCCTGCAGGCGATGCTCGTCGCTGATGTCCTCGCGATCGACCAGCAGCTGGTGGATGCGGATCGCGCGGTCGGTCTCGCCGCGACGACGGAACAGGCTACCGAGCGCGAAGTGCAGCTCGACGGTCTGAGGGTCGATGCGCACGGCCTCGACGAAGGCGTCGATCGCCTTGTCGGGCTGCTCGTTGAGGAGGAAGTTGAGCCCGCTCAGGTAGGAGCGCGGCAGCGCGCGCGACTCCTGCACCACCTGGCGGATGTCGATGCGCGCGGCCAGCCAGCCGAGCGCAAAGAACAGCGGCAGCGCGAGCAGCCACCAGTATTCGATTTCCATCGGGCCTCAGGGCATCGGCAGGCGGGACTCGGCCGCGGCGAGCGCGGTCTCGGTCGAAGCCTTCTCGCGCTCGACCAGCTCGAGCTGGCGACGCAGGCGCGAGATCTCGCGGCGCTGGCGCATCATCGAGGCGAGCGTCGCGGTGACGCCGATCAGGGCGCCGGCGGCAAAGGTGACCAGGATCACGAACACAAGCGGAAGTTGCCACTGGATGCCGAAGAAGAAGTTCAGCGTGACCAGATGGTCGTTCTTGATCGCGAAGCCGAACAAGAGGAAGAACAGCAGCAGGCGGATGATCCAGATGATTGCACGCATGACCGGCATGATTCCCGAACGATGAACAAAAAGAAGGCGACCGCAG
>JAEUNQ010000044.1 GCA_016790365.1 Thauera sp.
GGTTGGGGGCGATGCCGCCGGTCACGATCAGGCCGACGCCGCCACGCACCCGCTCGGCGTAGAACGCGGCCATGCGCTCGAAACCGCCTTCGGCCTCTTCCAGGCCGACATGCATCGAGCCCATCAGGAAACGGTTGGGCAGGGTGGTGAAGCCGAGGTCCAGGGGACGGAAGAGGTTCGGGTAGGTGGCCATCGTCTCGCTCGCGGATTTTTATAGGGGGCTGGTCGCATGGCCGGGCGGCAGGGGAGGGCCGCCGCGCGCGCGGGAGAGGGGAGGGAGATACGCGCGGGGCGGGGGAGGCCTGCGCCACCCACCGGCCTTCCGACTATGCAACCAGTTGCAAGACTGTAGAAGATCCGCGCCAACTATGCAACGCGTTGCATGTTCGCTTAGTGCGCGGCTAGACTTCGTCCATGTCGCTCGCCCACGCCCTGCTCACCTCGCTGCTCGAACAACCTTCGTCCGGCTACGATCTGGCGCGGCGTTTCGACAAGTCGATCGGCCATTTCTGGCAGGCCACCCACCAGCAGATTTACCGCGAGCTCGGCCGCATGGAGAAGTCGGGCTGGATCCGCTCCGACGCCGACCCCGATGCCGGCCGCACGCGCAAGCGCAGCTACAGCGTGCTGCCGGCCGGGCGCGACGAGCTGATGCGCTGGGCGGGCGAAGCGGCGCCGCTCCCCGAGCTGCGCGACGAATTCATGGTCCGCCTGCGCGCCGATGCGGTGGCGGGACCGCTCGGCCTGCTGCCCGAGCTCGAGCGTCGCCGCACCCTCCACGCCGACAAGCTGCGCGCCTACCGCGCCATCGAGGCGCGCGACTTTCCCCCTGACGCCAAACCCACGCGCCAGCGCCGCATCCACCACCTCATCCTCAAGGCCGGCATCCAGTACGAGCAAGGCTGGATCGCCTGGTACGACGAAGCCATCGGCGTGCTGGAGGAGTGAGCGCCGCCCGGCGAATGCGCGCAGTTCAGGGCTGCACGCCGCTGCGCAGCATGTCGACCATCGCGTCGGCGATTTCGCGCGGTGTGCGCTTGCCCTCGCGGTACCAGAGATAGACCCAGTTCATCCCGCCGAGCAGGAATAGCCGCAGCAGCGATCGATCGGTGCCGGGGCGCAGGGGAAGGGCGTCGATCAGCGCCTTGAACACCGCTTCGTAGGATGCGCGATGAGGGCGGATCTCGTGCAGCAGCTCGTCGTTTTGCGCCACCGCCAGGTTGCTTCCCGCCAGGCGGTCCACCGAGGAGCCGCCGACGATCCCTTCGACATGCGCCTCGCAGGCGCGCCGCAGGCATTCCCAGGGATCGTCGCTGCTCGCGGCCGCCTCCCGGACCCGCTCGAGCGTGTGTTCGAAGCCTTCGCGGTGCACCGCCAGGAAAAGCTCGCGCTTGGACGGAAAGTAGTGATAGACCGAGCCGGGCAGCAGGCCGACATTGCGCGCGATGTCGCGGATCGAGGTGCGGTCGTAGCCCTCGGCGGCGAACAGGCGCGCCGCGGCGTCGAGGATCAGGCGCCGGCGCTCGGTCGGCTCCGGATCGCCGGCCGAATCGCCCTCCGTATTCTCCCCACGTGCCAGGCGCTCGGTGAGCATGCCGCGTTCCAGCAGGCGACGCTGCGCCTCGGTGAGCGCTTCCGCTCCCCTGCCTTCCTCCAGCGCCTGCAGGCGCTTCACTGCGGTCTCCAGGCCGTGCTTCTGCCACAGGTAGCGCACGCCCGAGGGCGAGATCCGCAAGCCTTCGCTCCGGAGCCGTTCCGCCACCGCGACCTGGCCGAGCTCGGGCGCCTCGCGCGCGAGTCGGAGGATCGCCGCTTCCGCGTCGGTCATGGGCGCCACTGCGG
>JAEUNQ010000063.1 GCA_016790365.1 Thauera sp.
GCTGCTGCGCGCCCACGACGAGCTCAAGTTCGTGCTCGCCGACGCCGCCGACTACGATTGGGCCACGCGGCAGATCACCGAGCACCGCCTCGCCGAACGCTGCACGGTGCTGCTGTCGCCGGTCGCCGGCGCGCTCGACCCCGCCGAGCTCGCCGGGTGGATCGTGCGCGACCGCCTGCCGGTGCGCTTCCAGCTCCAGCTCCACAAGATCCTGTGGAACGACGCCCGCGGCCGCTGAGCGGCGCCGTTCTCGCCCGTCGGCAGCGCAAGCGTGCGGCTGGCAGACCCACCCCGACCCGCCATCCAGAATGACCCAAGCCCACACCCCGCCCCGCGCCGTCGTCCTGCTTTCCGGCGGCCTCGATTCCGCCACCTGTCTCGCGATCGCCCGTGAAATGGGCTTCGAGACCTACGCGCTGTCGGTCGCCTACGGCCAGCGCCATGCAGCCGAACTCGCCGCGTCCAAGCGGGTGGCGCAGGTCCTGGGCGCGCGTGCGCACCGCACTGCCAGTGTCGAGCTCGGCCAATTCGGTGGCTCGGCGCTCACCGACCCCGGCATCGCGGTACCGCTCGACCAGGACAACGCCGGCATCCCGGTGACCTACGTTCCGGCGCGCAACACCGTGATGCTGTCGATCGCGCTCGCCTGGGCCGAGGTGCTCGGCGCCGACGACATCTTCGTCGGCGTGAATGCGGTCGATTATTCCGGCTACCCCGACTGCCGGCCAGCCTTCATCGAGGCCTTCGAGCACATGGCGCGGCTGGCCACCAAGGCCGGCGTCGAAGGCGCGCAGCTGCGCATCCACGCGCCGCTGATCGAGCTCTCCAAGGCCGACATCATCCGCCGTGGCGTCGCCCTCGGCGTGGACTACGGCCTCACCGTGACCTGTTACCAGGCCGACGACGAGGGCCGCGCCTGCGGTCGCTGCGAGGCCTGCCGGCTGCGCGCCGCCGGCTTCGCCGCGGCCGGCGTCCCCGACCCCACGCCTTACCAGCCGCGCTCGACCTGAGCACCAGCCGCGCCATGGACCACGCCCTCGTCTCCGCCTCCACCATCGTCTGGCTCGGCCTCGCGATCGGCGCCGTGTTCGGCGCCTCCAGCCAGCGCACCAGCTTCTGCACCATGGGCGCGGTCTCCGACGCGGTGAATATCGGCGACTGGACGCGGATGCGGATGTGGGCGCTCGCCATCGCGACCGCCATCCTCGGCACCGGCGCGCTGCAGGCCCTCGGCCTCTTCGACCCTGCGAAGACGATCTACACCGGCGCCCGCCTGCCCTGGCTGTCGCATGTCGTGGGCGGACTCGCCTTCGGCATCGGCATGACGCTGGCCTCCGGCTGCGCCGGCAAGACCCTGATCCGCATCGGCGGCGGCAACCTCAAGTCGGTGGTGGTCTTCGTCTTCCTCGCCATCGGCGCCTCGATGACCCTGCGCGGGCTCACCGGTGTGTGGCGGGTCGAGTTCCTCGACCCGGTCGCGCTGCAGCTGCCCCACGCCCAGACCCTGCCCGCCTTCCTCGCCGCGGCCGGAATGGACTCGCGCGACGCGTTGCTCGCCGCCACCGCACTGGCCGGCGGAGCCCTGCTCGCCTGGGCACTGGCCAGCCGCGACGCACGCCGCCCCGAGGTGCTGTTCGGCGGGGCCATCGTCGGCCTCGCCGTGGTCGCTGGCTGGTACGTCACCGGCCACCTCGGCCACATCGCCGAGCACCCCGACACCCTGGAGGAGGTCTTCCTCGCCACCAACAGCGGCCGCGCGGAATCGCTCAGCTTCGTCGCTCCACAGGCCTTCACCCTGGAGCTGCTGCTGCTGTGGAGCGACGCCAACCGCCAGATGAGCTTCGGCATCGCCAGTGCGCTCGGCGTGGTCGCCGGCGCCGCGGCGACGGCGCTGGCCACGCGCAGCTTCCGCATCGAGGGCTTCCGCGACGCAGCCGACCTCGTGCGCCACATCGCCGGCGGCCTGCTGATGGGCTTCGGCGGCGTCACCGCACTCGGCTGCACGCTCGGCCAGGGCGTCTCGGGCCTGTCCACACTGGCGCTCGGCGCGATCATCACCACCGCCGCGATCGTCGCGGGCGCCGCTGCGACGATGAAGTTCCAGTACTGGCTGCTGACGCGCGAACCCTGAGCGTGCCTCGGCACGGTTCGATCCCCGAAGCACGCGGGTGCACGGTCGACGGCGAGCGCCACCCCCGCGGCCAGGCCGGGAAGGCTCCGGCGAAGTCTCACCCTTCCTGCTTGCGATGTGCGGCCGGGCGCGCGAACAGGCGCCCCGGATCGACCGTCTCGGGGAAGCGGTAGCCCTGCCGCCTGAACAAGTCGAGACAGGCATCGACCACCCGCGCATCGTAGCGCGCGCCGCGGTTCTGCTCGATCTCCGCGAGCGCGGTGTCGACGCCGAGGCCTGGCCGGTACGGTCGGTAGAGTGCGATCGCCTCCACGACGTCGGCGACCGTGATGATCCGCGCCCCGAGCATGATCTCGTCGCCGCGCAGACCCCGCGGATAACCGGATCCGTCCAGGTGCTCGTGGTGTTGAAGGACCATCTCCGCAACCGGCCACGGAAAGTCCACGCTCCTGAGGATCTGGTAGCCGACCTCGGGGTGGGTGCGTATCAGGGCGAACTCGATCTCGGGCAAGGGGCCGGGGTAGCTGAGGATCTCGGCCGGCACATGGATCTTGCCGATATCGTGGATGGCCGCGGTCAGGCGGATCCCGTGGACCTGCTCGTCGGGCATGCCGAGAGCGGCGGCGAGGTGGGCCGCGAGATCGGCCACGCGACGCTGATGACCCGCGGTGTATGGGTCGCGTTTCTCGATCGTGGTCGCGATCGCCTGGATGGCGTCTTCCATGCTCTTGTTCAGGCGCAGCAGGTTGCGCCGGCTCTCCTCCTCGAGCCGGACCTGCTCGCTGATGTCGCGCAGCGCGCCATCCCACACCGGACGCCCGAGTTCGCCGGTCGCGCCGACGGCATCGAGCAGCAGGTGGCGCAGGCCGCCGTCGGGCCCGCGCCAGCACAACGGAAAATGCACCCGGCGCCCCGTCGCGCAGACCTGCAGGGCCTCCAGCAGGCGCTTGTGCCCGACTTCGTCGACACCGGCGAACAACACCGCGGGATCCGCGATCAGCGCCTGCGCCTCGACTCCCAGCGCCGCCCGCGCGCCGCCGCTGGCATAACCGAACATCCACGTGCCGTCGTGCTCGACGAGCTGGAACAGGAGTTCCGGCACATTGTCGGCCATGCTGAGGAAACGATGCTGGGAGGCGATGCGATCGAGCGTGGTCTCGATCAGGCCCGCCAGGGCGAGATACAGGTCCAGCGTGTCGCGGGACAGCTCCATGGCGCCCCGATGCGCCGCGATGAGAACGTAGGCGGTACGCTGCCGCTCGCGACCGATGGGCAGCAGGATCGCTTCGTGGGGATCGGGGATCCGCACCGCCTCGGTGGCGAGAAAGCCGCTCTCGAACACCAGCCCGCTCGCCTCCGCGCACGCCGCGACGAGCATCGGGCAATCCGGCTCGCAATGCAGGCAACGCTCGCCACCCTCCGCTTCGCGCGCGACAAACGCGGCCACGTCGGCACCGAAGAAGTTGCGCACCAGGCGCGCGAGCTGAGGCCACAGCCCTTCGTAGGAGACGATCCCGGCGAGGTATTGGGCCGTGCGCACGACGGCGTCCACCGGGGTGCGCGGATCGGACGGGACTGCACTCATGGGGCGGAGCTCATCGGTTCGAGAAAGAGATGGTCGACAAAGGCATCGTCGAACGCCGCCATTCGGCCGAGATTGACGAAGCGCGCCACCCCGCGCGCACGCTCCAACATTCTTCTCGCGTCCGCGCAGAGCAGCAGGGCACAGGCGCCGGCCAGCGCGGCATTGCCGACGAGCGCGAGGCTGCCCTCGGGAAGCCTGGGCAGCAGGCCGATCGTCGCCGCGTTGTCGAGGTCGAGATGATTCCCGAACAGGCCTGCGACCAGCACCTGTCGCAGATTCTGCGGATTCACGCCGGCACAGCCGCACAGCACGCTTACACCCGCCCCGATCGCAGCCTTCGCGCGCTGCAGGGCATCGACCTCGCGCCAGCCCAGGCCGAGCCGGCGACCATTCACCTCGAACTCGAGGCGCTCGCTGCCGTTACTGAAACGGCCCAGCCGGCCGAGACGCCCCTGCCGCAACAAGCAGGCCAGCAGGTCGACAAGGCCGGAGCCGCACAGGCCCCTCGGCACGTCACCCGCGATGATGTCGTACTCGAAGTCGCCGGCATCGCCTTCGCGCACCCGATACACCGCGCCGGCCCCGGCAGGAATGCAGTCCCGGCCTGCGCTGGCCTCGAATGCCGGCCCGCCGGCGGTGGCCGTGACCCAGAGCGCATCGCCCGTCCACAGGGCGATCTCGGAATTGGTGCCGAAATCGATCAGCAGCCCAGGCGGGGCTGCGTCCAGCAAGCGCTGGGCGACGACGCCGGCGAGCAGGTCGGACCCGACGAAACCCGCCAGCGGCGCCACCACCTCGATCGAGGCGGCAGACGCGAGCCCCCATTCCCTGCCCCATGACGCCGTCTCGCGCGGCGCACACTCGATCGCCTGCGACCAGTTGGCCGGATCGAGCAGGCGCTGGTGGTTCCGGTCCGCGAGCAGGCTCAGCATCGCCGTGTTGCCGACCACCTGCACCTGGCTCACGCGCTGCAGGTCGATGCCCTCGCTGCGGGCGATCTCGCCGATCGCCTCGCCCACGGCGGCGCGCGCCAATCCAGCCAGCGTGGCTGCGTGATCCGGATCGCCAGCCACGACGAGCCGCGTCATCACGTCCGCGCCGTGGGCTCCCTGCGGATTCGGCCCCACGCGCAAAGCGAGCGGCCGCGCGCGGACGAGATCGACGATGGCCACGCTGATGTGACTGGTGCCCAGATCCACCGCGACCCCCAACGGACGCGCCCCCGCGTGCGACGGCACGGGATCGGCGCCCCAGCGCAGCGGCCCGATCGCACCCGGGCCACCGGGCGGCACACGCCAGTTCGACGGCGGCGCGAGGCTGAGCACCTCGATCTCCACCTCACCGATCGGCCGACACTGACACGCCAGCCTGACCCGCCCGGCGAGGAGGGCTTCGCCGAGCTGGACACGCTCGACCTCGGTGACCGCACCCACCTCGCCCGCAAGCACGCGGATCCGGCACAGGCCGCAGGCGCCCAGCCCCAGGCATGCGGTGCGGACCCGGAAATCGGTCGGCTCCAGGATCTCGCGCAGCGACAGGGTGGCCGCAGGATCGTAGGCGAGGCGATGCAGCGTTCCACCTGCGCGGACTCGCAGCATGGCCATCGCACTCACTCCACGCTCAGCGCCGCCGCCATGGCAGCGATGCTTTCCGCCGCGGCCTCGGGCGGAATCTCGCACCCGCTCGAGAGCAGGAAGCCGCTGCGCCCCTCGAAGGCCACGACCAGTTCGCGAGCCTGGTGCTCGACCACGCCCGGTGCAGCGTCGAGGAAATCGAGCGACCTCAGGTTTCCGGCGAGGCAGGTTTGCGGCAACAGGTGGCACGCCTCGGCAGCGCTCAGGTAATAGTCGAAGGTCGCGACATCCGCGCCGATGCGTGCGTAGGCGTCGAGAATGCCTGCGGTGGGCCCGGCGATGTTGAGCCAGGTGAAGGCCGCACCACCGTCGCGCAGCCCCCCCAGGACGCGCGCGAGGCGCGGGGCGACGAATTCGCGGAAGAACGCCGGCGGGACGACTGCCGGCGACGCCGCCGGCTCGAACACGATCACGGCGTGCGCACCTGCATCGAGTTGGGCGAGCCCATAGGCGATGGCCAGCCGGGTGGCGAAATCGAGTGCGGCGGCAAGACGCGGCGGGTCGTCGATTGCGAGATACAGTGCGTTCTCGATGCCGTAGAGCTGCGCACTGGTGGTCATCGGCCCGGCCACCGCCCCCGCGACGAGGGCGTCGTCCCCGAGCCGCCGCCGCATCGCTCGCAGCGCCTGCAGGCAGACCGGCATGCGACCGGCGGCCGCGGGATCGGGTAGCCGGAGCCGGGAGGGATCGTCTTCGGCGCGCAGCACGCAGCCGACCACATCGGGATAGCGATCGGCCCGGAAGCTCAGCGGCGCGCCCAGCGCCTCGGCCTCGACACCGAAGTCCAGGAAGGCGAAGACCGCATCGGTACGATAGCGCTCGCGCTCGAGGACCTGGGCGTGCGCGAGCGCCTCGCCATCGTGCAGGTAGTCGCGCAGCGACAGGCCTGCGGTGATCGCTGCGTGGCCGAACAGTTGCGGGACGAGCGGAGTCCGGTCCACCGGCTCGAGCCGGGTCGCTCGCAGGATGCGCTCCAGGCTGTTCATGACCCGGGCGTCCCGAGCACATGACGCTCGAGATAGTGCGCCCCGTCGAAGGCATTCTCGGCGACGTAATCGACGTCGAGCGCCTCCGGGCGCAACTGCTTCAGTGCAGCACCGCCGGCCACGACCGGGACGTGCGCGAGACCGCAGGCGCGCAGCGCGGGCCTGAGCTTGCGCACCTGGCTCACGACCGGACTGATGAGACCGCTGACGAGCACGGCGGCCGCGCCCTCGTGCTGCGCCGCGCTGACCAGGTCGCCGACAGGGCAATCGCGGCCGAGATCCACGACCCGGAAGCCCTTTCCGGCGAGCACCATGCGCACGATGTTCTTGCCGAGGTCGTGCACATCGCCCTCGAGGGTGGCGATGACGAAGGTCGCGCGCCCCTCGGTCGGAGCATAGCCGCCGGGGTAGAGGACACGCACCACGGCAGAAACCGCGCGGCCGACCAGCATGATCTCGAGCAGGTTGAAGCTCTCGACGGTGCACTTTTCGTCGAGAAGCCCCATCGCGTGCTCCAGGCCTTCGGTGACGATCCGCTCGCGCGAGCAGCCCTGCTCGACGAGGTGCTGTGCCACCGCGGCGGCCCGCTTGTGGTCGCCGACCAGGAGTGCATCGACAAGAGGCTGGAATGCCGCCCCGGTCGATGGACCGGAAGAGTACGGGCCGTCCATCGCCGTCCTTCGGCTTGAGGGAGTGGTCCGACTATAGGGCCGGGCCGGGTTTGGCGCAACCTGGCGGGCTACCGTTCCGCGCCTGACGCTGCGGGCACCGACGCTTGACGCCCAGCCGCCGGACCAGTATTATGCGGCCTCGCTTTTGGGTCGTTAGCTCAGCTGGTAGAGCAGCGGACTTTTAATCCGTTGGTCGCAGGTTCGAATCCCGCACGGCCTACCAAGTTTCACGGAAAATGCCCGGACCTCGGTCCGGGCATTTTTTTTGCGCAAGCCCTCGCAGGAGTCCCCGCATGCACATCTGGGTCGATGCCGACGCCTGTCCGGTACTCGTCAAGGACATCCTGTTCCGCGCCGCCGAACGTACCGGGCAGCCGCTGACCCTGGTCGCCAACCAGTTCCTGCGCACCCCTGCATCGCCGCGGATCCGCATGATTCAGGTGCCGGGCGGATTCGACGAGGCCGACCGCTACATCGCCGCGCACGCCGGCGCAGGCGACCTCGTCATCACCGCCGACATCCCGCTCGCCGCTGCTGTGGTGGAAAAGGACGCCCACGCGCTGTCGCCGCGCGGAGAGCTTTATGGCCGCGAGAACATCCGCGAACTGCTCGACCTGCGCAACTTCATGGACACCCTGCGCGCGACCGGGATCGACACCGGCGGTCCAGCCACCTTTTCCTCAGCCGATGCGCGTGCGTTCGCGAACCGGCTCGACATCTTGCTGCGACGCAGCATGAAGACATGGACCGGCAAGGCCTGATCTGATATAGTGCGTGTCGAATACCCGGCCGGTTTGGAATGTACGCATTCAATCCGGCGCCGTCGTGCGTGACGCAGCGCGTCATGGTCATTCCGCAGCGATCCCGAGCGCCCCGCGTACGCTCTCCGATCTCGCCTTCGCTGCACGTCTCCGGCTTCTGGCCCGGATGCGCAATTGCAACATTTCCAGCCGGCCCGCCGATCTGGTGCCGTCTTTTTCCGGTCGATGCTGCGCGACAACGCGGAGATCGTCCCATCCGAGGCCCGTGTACGGCGGAACGCGCCTCCCCGGTCCCGCGCACGAGCGGGCACCGGCACCCCAACAGGAGCCCCGACATGGCCAAGGAAGAACTCATCGAAATGCACGGTTCCGTCACCGAGGTGCTGCCCGACGGCCGCTACCGCGTGACGCTGGACAACGGTCACAACCTCATCGCCTACTCGGGCGGCAAGATGCGCAAGCACCACATCCGCATCATCGCCGGCGACAACGTGTCGCTGGAGATGTCGCCCTACGACCTCAGCAAGGGGCGGATCACCTTCCGCCACCTGCCCGGCCGTCCGGCCGGCGCCGCCGCCGCGCCCCCCCCGCGCCGGCGCTGAGGCGCGCTCGATCGACCTCGAGGCGGCATTGAACCGCCCTCGAGCCTGACGCGGCCCCTCGAGGGCCGCGCGTCGTTTACGCGACCTCCTTCCGCTGCCACTCGCGGAACGACCCGGCGCAAGGCGTTGTCTCTCCGGGGCATCCCCCCGACACCCCAGAGGAGACCGCCACGATGCAAACCACCCCCACCCTTCCGCAACTCGCCACCGAAGACGAGCGCGGCCAGTTCGACAGCCTGCTCCCCGCCGCCCGCCTCGACCGCCGCGGATTTCTCGCGGGCATCGCCGCCACCGGCTTCGCGCTGGCCGTGCAGCCGGTCCATGCCAGCACCGTGATCAGCACCGCCAGCACCGGCCTCACCGCCGGCACGGCCGCCATCGCGGTCGCGGGCGGCGAGTTGCCGATCTACCATGCGCGGCCCGCCGCGGGCGACAAGCTGCCCGTCGTACTCGTCGTACAGGAGATCTTCGGCGTCCACGAGCACATCCGCGACGTCTGCCGCCGCCTCGCGCACGCAGGCTACCTCGCGATCGCACCCGAGCTGTTCTTCCGCCAGGGCGATCCGACCACCCAGCCCGACATCCCCGCGATCCTGCAGAACATCGTCTCGAAGGTGCCCGACGCCCAGGTCATGGCCGACCTCGACGCCTGCGCCGCATGGTCGGCGAGCCGGGGCGGCGATCCCGCTCGCCTCGCAGTCACCGGTTTCTGCTGGGGTGGGCGGATCACCTGGCTGTACGCCGCGCACAACCCGGCGGTGCGGGCCGGAGTGGCGTGGTACGGGCGCCTGAGCGGAGCTGCATCCGAACTCACCCCGCGCCACCCGCTCGACGTCGCCGGGGCACTGCGCGCACCGGTGCTCGGGCTCTACGGCGGCCAGGATCAGGGCATCCCGCTCGCCGACGTGGAGAAGATGCAGGCCGCCCTCGCCGCGGCAGGCGGGCGCAGCACGATCCATGTCTATCCCGACGCACCCCACGCCTTCCACGCCGACTACCGGCCGAGCTACCGCAAGGCGGAGGCCGAAGACGGCTGGAAGCGCACACTCGAGCATTTCGCCGCCGCGCTCGGCTGATCCTCCGTCCCGGGCCGCTGCGCCGGCATGCAGTACGCGGCATCCGTCACCCCGATGGACGCCGCGTGCACCAGGCCGGTGCCCGCGACCCAGCCGAACACCAGGCCGCATACGATCGCGAGCACCGTGCCGAGCCACCTCCACCACCGTCCGTGCATGCCATCTCCCTCACCCGCGCCGGCCTTGCCGCACCGGCATCGCCATTTTGGACGGCGAGGGCCGGTCAGCGTTCCATCGGATCACCCGCTGCAGGACGCTTGGCGTACAGCTCGCGGAGCAGGCGCGCCCCGATGAGGCCGTTGACCAGGCCGAACACCACTGCCGCGAGCGCGAACACCGGGGTGAGGTAGAAGACTCCGTCGTGCGGCACCAGCCACAGTCGCGCGACCACCAGCTGTGCGCCGATGTGAGCGAAGGCGGCGAGGATGCTGTGGCTCACCGGGCCGAACCAGCGCGCCGGCAGGTGCATCGCGAGGCCGAGCACCACCAGGCTGGCGAGCGCGCCCGACAGGCTCAGGAAGAAGCCGGGGGCGAGGAACTGGCCGAGCAGCAGGCTGCCGGCGAGCACGCGCAGCAGCGACACCCACACCGCCTCGCGCCAGCCCCAGCGCGCCAGCACCACCAGGGTCACGATGTTGGCGAGCCCTGGCTTGACTCCGGGCAGCGGCAGCGGGATCGCCGCCTCGGCCACGGTCAGCACGATCGCCGCCGCCGCGTGGCGCGCGATGCGGCGGTCCTCTGCGGTGGGGGTCAGCTCAATAGTTGAGGGAGTCATAGTCCGCAGCCCGCCCGGTCAGGCTCAGGCTCACCTCGTTGGGGGCACAGATCGCCACCGCGCCGGCCTGGGTGAGCCAGCCCTGGCGCACGCAGTACTGGCGCGGACCGGGATCGGAGGCGACGCGGGCACGGCCGGGGCGGATCTCGATCACCGTGACGCCCAGGGGGCCGGGCACCTCGATCGTGCGCTCGCGCGCCAGGTCCACCCGCGCGATCACCTTGCCGCCGGCGCGAACCACCGCGCCGTCGGGCACCCCGCCCTGCCAAAGCGCGAACAGCGCATAGCCGCACACCAGCAATCCGCCGATCGCCACCAGCACGTCGCCTGGGCGGAGCAAGCCCCTCCAGTCGGCAAGGTCGAGCCTCACCGTCCGTTCCCGTCTCCGGTCGCGTCCACGTTGCCGGCGGCGCGATCCGCCGCACGACGCGCGGTCGAGCGGTGGCGGACGATGACCTCGACCTGGCCACGGAAGCGCTCGGCCAGCCACTCGGCGATATACACCGAGCGATGCTGGCCACCGGTACAGCCGATCGCCACGGTCAGGTAGCTGCGGTTGTCGCGCACATAGGCGGGCAGCCAGTTGGCGACGAAGTCGTGGATGTCCTGCGACATCCTTCCGACCTCGGGCACGCCCTGGAGGAAATCGATCACCGGCTGGTCGCGCCCGGTGAGCGGACGCAGGCGCGGGTCGTAGTGCGGATTGGGCAGGCAGCGCACGTCGAAGACGAGGTCGGCGTCGAGCGGGATGCCGTACTTGAATCCAAAGGACTCGAACATGAGCGTCATGCCCTCGGCCGGGGCCATCTGGATGAAATCCTTGACCCAGGCGCGCAAGGTGTTCGCATGCAGGTCGCTGGTGTCGATGCGATGCCCGAGCTCGGCGACGCTGGCGAGCGCGTCGCGCTCGCGCTGGATCGCCTCTTCGAGCGAGTAGCCGTCGACCGCCATCGGATGGCGCCGGCGGGTCTCGGAGAAGCGCGCGATCAACGCGTCGTCACGTGCCTCCAGGAAGATGAAGCGCAGGTCGCGAACGGTGGAGCGCAGAGCCTCGACCTGTTGCGGCAGGGCCGCGATGCTGGCCCCCGAGCGCATGTCCATCGCGACCGCCACGCGCCGCCAGCCCGCGCCGTGGAGGTGCGCGACCAGCTGCGGCAGGAGGACCGCCGGCAGGTTGTCGACCACGTAGTAGCCGGCATCCTCGAGCACGTTGAGCGCGATGCTCTTGCCCGAACCCGACAATCCGCTGATGAGTACGATCTGCATTGCCAATTCCGGATGAAAAACGCCCGCCGACACTATAGCCGAGTGTCGGCGGGCGGGTCCTGCGTGGCGGGGGCGGCGAGACGCTTGCGCCCACCACCCGGCTCCGGTGCGAATTCCCGCGCGATCAGCCTTCGCGCTTCCTGCGATCGGCGATCTTCACCCAGAGGTCGGCATTCTCGATGCCGAGCGGACGCGGATCGAACTGCGGCTCGAGGCGCCCCTGGGCCTGCTGCGCCTCGTAGTCCTTCAGCGCCAGCAGGGCCGGCTTCTGCAGCACCAGGATCGCGAAGATGTTGAGCCACGCCATCACGCCGACGCCGATGTCGCCCAGACCCCACGCCAGATCGCTGGTGCGCACGCAGCCATAGAGCGCCGAGCCGATCAGCGCCACCCGCAGGATGAAGATCAGCGCTTCGGAGCGCAGGTTGCGGGTCAGGTAGGCGACGTTGGTCTCGGCGATGTAGTAGTAGGCGAGCACCGTGGTGAAGGCGAAGAAGAACAGCGCCACCGCCACGAACATCGAGCCGAACCCGGGCAGCACCTGCTCCATCGCCGCCTGGGTAAAGCCCGTGCCGGCCGAGATGTTGGCCAAGCCGGTGAAGATCTGCTGACCGTCCGCCCCGGTCACGTTGTAGGTGCCGGTGATCAGCACCATGAAGGCGGTCGCCGAGCACACGAACAGCGTATCCACATACACCGAGAAGGCCTGCACGAGGCCTTGCGCAGCCGGGTGCGGCACCTCGGCCGCCGCCGCCGCGTGCGGGCCGGTGCCCTGGCCCGCCTCGTTGGAGTACACCCCTCGCTTGACGCCCCACTGGATGGCGAGACCGATCATCGCGCCGAAACCCGCGTCCAGACCGAAGGCCGAGGACAGGATCAAGCTGATGACCTCGGGCACCTTCTCGACGTTGAGCGCGACGACGACGGCGGCGGCGAGGATGTAGCCGAGCGCCATGAAGGGCACCACCACCTGGGTGACCTGGGCGATGCGGCGCACGCCGCCGAAGATGATCAGGCCGAGCAGGATGACGATGATCGTGCCGGTGACCGCCGGCGCCAAGCCGAAGGCGTTCTGCATGCTGGCGGCGATGCTGTTGGTCTGCACGCCGGGCAGCAGCAGGCCGCAGGCGAACACGGTGGCGACCGCGAACACGATCGCATAGACGCGCCAGCCGAGGCCCTTCTCGATGTAATAGGCCGGACCGCCACGGTAGAGTCCGTGGTGTTCGGTCTTGTAGATCTGACCGAGCGCCGACTCGATGTAGGCCGTCGCGGCGCCGAGGAAGGCCACCATCCACATCCAGAACACCGCGCCCGGACCGCCGAAGCCGATCGCGGTGGCGACACCGGCGATGTTGCCGGTGCCGACCCGGCCGGATAGCGCAATGGTGAGCGCCTGGAAGGACGACACGCCGGCCGCGGAGCTCTTGCCGCGGAACATCGCGCGCACCATCTCGCCGATGTGCCGCACCTGCATGAAGCGGGTGCGGATGGAGAAGTACAGACCCACGATCAGGCACAGGTAGACGAGGGCGGGGCTCCAAACCCAGCCGTTGATCCAATCGACGGTTGCTTGCATTTTGGTGTTTTCCCGAGAATCGAGTCGCGATTGTATCCGCTTGTTGCAACTCGATGACGAACCGGCGCACTCGGGGAAAACCCGATCAGGTCACCACCAGGGTCCCATCCTCGCTGCGCGCCACGCCGGCACGCTCGAGTTCCTTCACCAGCCAGGCCGCGAGCGCATCGGCGTCGAGGCCGAGGTAGCGTGCATTGGCGGTGCGGTAGAGCGGGGTCTCGTCGAGATGGCGCGGCAGCTCGGTGAGCGCCATGCTGCGCACCTCGAGCAGCTTGAAGGTGATGCAGGCGCGGATCGCGTTGCGCGCCATGCGCGCGCCATCGTCCTCGAAGGCGCGGATGCGCGCGAAGGCGCGCTCGAGCGCATCGTCGAACTCGGCGAAAGGAGCACCGTGGCCGGGAATCACCGCATCGACCGCGAGCCGGCCGATCGCCTCCAGGGTGCGGCGCGCCTCGCCGAGCGCGTCGCCGTTGCCCATCACCTCGGCGAACAGGATGCCGAAACCGTCGCGCCAGAGCGCGTCGCCCGAGATCAGGATGCGGCGCTCGGGGTTGTAGTAGGCGAGCGCGTCCATGTCGTGACCGGGGACGGCCACCGCCCGCCATTCGAGCTCGCCGGCGACGAAGCGCGCCCCCGCCGCGAGCGTGTCGTCATGGCGGAAGCGCTCGCCGGCCTGTGCGCCCACGCTCAGGAGCAGAGCCTCCTCGTCCCACTCCTCGACCGCGCGCGCCATGCCCTCGGGCACCGTGATGCTGCAGCCGAATGCACGGCGCACGCTGGCGTTGCCGCCGATGTGGTCGGAGTGCGAGTGGGTGTTGATGAGCCGCTCGAGGCGACGCCCTGCGAGCGCGCCGCGCACCAGCGCCACCGTCTGTTCCGCATGGGTGACGTAGCCCGAATCGACCAGGGTGGCCTCACCACCGTCGAACAGCAGCACGTTGTTGGCGGACAGCCAGCCGCGCTCGAAGACCTCGATGGTGTCGGGAAGGCGGGGCCGCGTGCTCAATCGCTGCCCTCCCCGACCCGGGCCGCGACATTGGGCGGCAGCGGCACGCCGGCCGGCTGTGCGGGAGACGCCCGCCCCGCATCGGGCGGCACGCCGGCGCTCGTTCCGGACACAGGCGCCGAGGCCGGCACACCGTTGATCTCGTCGGCAGTGCGCCCGCAACCCAGGCACACGCCCGCATCCCAGTCGATCATGCACACGCCGACGCAGAGCGCGTCGCCGCTCATGCCCGCGTCTCCACGGCCTGGCCGGCTGCGCCCAGCCATTCGCGGCGCTCGGCAACGGCGGCGAGGATGCCGCGGCGGTCATCGTCGGTCGTACGGCTCCAGCGCGTGATCTCGTCGATCGTGCGCTGGCAGCCTTCGCACCAGCCGGTGTCGGGGCTCATGCGGCAGATGTTGATGCAGGGGGATGGAACACTCATGGCAGTCGTCTCTGTAGGGGGCGGCGGGCGGGCCATGCGTGTGGCCCGCCTCGTGATCCGAAGTCCGGATTATGAAGCAGCCGGCAAGCCTTGGCTCGCAACGACCACCTTCGGCCGCCTGCCCGAGTGCACCGCAGGTGGCCTGGATCGGCTCCTCGGACGCTCAGCCGCAGGCCGCCTTGGCGCGCTTGGCCAGCACCGCGCGCGCCACGCGCGAAGCGGGATCGCGGCCGAGCTGGGCGCTGATCCACGCCGCGATGTCGACGAGCGCGTCGAGGTCGATGCCGGTGTCGATCCCGAGTCCGTCGAGCAACCAGACCACGTCCTCGGTGGCGACGTTCCCGGAGGCGCCCGCCGCGTAGGGGCAGCCGCCCAGCCCGCCGACCGAGGCGTCGAACACCGCCACGCCCATCTGCAGCGACGCATACACGTTGGCCACCGCCATGCCGTAGGTGTCGTGGTAGTGGCCGGCGAGTTTCTCGACCGGAACGTGCTTCGTCACCGCCTCGAGCATGCGCTGGATGCTCGCCGGCGTGCCGACGCCGATGGTGTCGCCGAGCGAGACCTCGTAGCAGCCCATGTCCAGCAGCGTCGCCGCCACGTCCGCCACCGCCTGCGGCGCGATCACGCCCTCGTAGGGGCAGCCGACCACGCAGGAGACGTAACCGCGCACCTTCACGCCGGCGGCGTGCGCGGCCTCGGTGACCGGGCGGAAGCGCGCGAGCGACTCGGCGATCGAGCAGTTGATGTTCTTCTGGCTGAAGGACTCCGAGGCGGCACCGAACACTGCGACCTCCTGCGCGCCCGCAGCGAGGGCGGCCTCGAATCCCTTCAGGTTGGGGGTGAGTACCGGGTAGGCGACGCCGGGCGCCGCGGCGGCGAGCACACGCGGCAGCAGCTCGGCGTTGTCGCCCATCTGCGGCACCCACTTGGGCGACACGAAGGAGGTGGTCTCGATCGCCTTCAGCCCGGCGCGCTCGAGGCGGCGCACCAGCTCGAGCTTGGTATCGGTGGAGACGAGCTGCTTCTCGTTCTGCAGTCCGTCGCGCGGGCCCATCTCGACGATGCGGACGGTGGCGGGAAGGATGGAGTTCGCCATGGAAGACATTTCCTCAAGGGGGGTTCAATTGGGCTGTAGGAGCGGCGCAAGCCGCGAACGGGGTGGCCGCTGAGCTCGTCCGACACACGGCGCGGGCCGGTCCGCGATTCTCGGCTTGCACTGCTCTCACAGCGATCAGGCCGTTTTCGCCTCGTCGAGCCCGAGCTCTTCCTTCATCTTCTGGCGGATCAGGAACTTCTGGATCTTGCCGGTCACCGTCATCGGGAAGCTGTCGACGAAGCGGAGGTAGCGCGGGATCTTGTAGTGGGCGATCTGGCCCTTGCAGTACTCGCGCACCTCGTCCTCCGCAAGGCGCTCGCCCTCGCGCACGATGATCCACGCGCACAGCTCCTCGCCGAACCTCTCGTCCGGGATGCCGACCACCTGCACGTCGAGCACCTTGGGGTGGGCGTAGAGGAACTCCTCGATCTCGCGCGGGTAGATGTTCTCGCCGCCGCGGATCACCATGTCCTTGATGCGGCCGACGATGTTGCAATAGCCCTCGTCGTCGATCACCGCGAGGTCGCCGGTGTGCATCCAGCCGCCGGCGTCGATCGCTTCCTTGGTCTTGGCCTCGTCGTCCCAGTAGCCGAGCATCACCGAGTAGCCGCGGGTGCACAGCTCGCCCGACTGGCCGCGCGGCACGATGCGGCCCTCGTTGTCGACGATCTTCACCTCCAGATGCGGCTGGACGCGGCCGACGGTGGACACGCGGCGGTCGATGGGGTCGTCGGTGCCGCTCTGGAAGCTCACCGGCGAGGTCTCGGTCATGCCGTAGGCGATGGTCACCTCGGCCATGTTCATCTTGCCGATCACCCGCTTCATCACCTCGATCGGGCACGGGCTGCCGGCCATGATGCCGGTGCGCAGGCTGGAGAGATCGAAATCGGCGAAGCGCGGATGGTCGAGCGCGGCGATGAACATCGTCGGCACGCCATAGAGGCCGGTGCATTTCTCCTGCGCCACGGTCTCCAGCACCGCCAGCGGCTCGAAGGCCTCGGCCGGGTAGACCATGGTGGCGCCGTGGGTCAGGCAGCCGAGGTTGCCCATCACCATGCCGAAGCAGTGGTAGAGCGGCACCGGGATGCACAGGCGGTCGCCCGGCACCAGCTTGATCGCCTCGCCGACGAAGAAGCCGTTGTTGAGGATGTTGTGGTGCGACAGCGTCGCGCCCTTGGGATGGCCGGTGGTGCCGGAGGTGAACTGGATGTTGATCGGGTCGTCGAACTGCAGCTTCTCGGACAGCACGGCGAGCGCGGTCAGCTCCTCGCGGCTGGGCGTACGCAGCAGCGCATCGAAATTGATCATGCCGGGCGAGGTGTCCGCGCCCATGCGGATCACCATCTCCAGGGCGGGCAGACGGTGGCTGCGCAGCAGGCCCGGCTCGCAGTGGCCGAGCTCAGGGGCGAGGTCGGCGATCATCTCCAGGTAGTTGCTGGTCTTGAAGGCCGGCGACAGCACCAGCGCGCGGCAGCCCACCTTGTTGAGGGCGTACTCGAGCTCGGAGCGGCGGTAGGCCGGGTTGATGTTGACCAGCACCAGGCCGGCCTTGGCGCTGGCGAACTGGGTCAGCGTCCATTCCAGGGTGTTCTGCGACCAGATGCCGATGCGCTCGCCCGGTTCCAGACCGAGGCGCATCAGGCCGCAGGCGAGCGCGTCGACCTTGCTCTTCAGCTGGGCATAGGTCAGGCGCACGTCCTGGTGGCGTACCACCAGCGCCTCACGCCCGGCGTGGCGGGCGCAGGCCTCGTCGAAGAAGCGGCCGATGGTCTGGCCGATCAGTGGCTTGTCGGATGCACCATGGACGTAGCTCTGGTGACTGCTCATCGGGTTTCCTCTCCTCTCCATCGAGGGCGCGCCGGCTCTTGCGGCGGAATCGCGCCCCTTTCCATCGAGTTCCTTCGTGACGGCGGGATCGCTCAGGCCGCGGCTTCGAACTCCACCAGCTCGGCGCCGTCGCCGACCTGGTCGCCGACGCCGAAGCGGAAGGCCTTGACCGTCCCGGCCGCAGGAGCGGTGATGGTGTGCTCCATCTTCATCGCCTCCAGGATCAGCAGCGGCGCACCCTTCTCGACCTTGGCGCCCTCGACGGCGACCAGCGCGATGACCTTGCCCGGCATCGGCGCCATCAGCCCGCCTTCGGCGCCGCCGCCCTCGCCGCCGTGGTGCAGCGGGTCGACCGCGGCGAGCTGCCAGGCGCGGCCCTTGGCGAAGACGTGGCGGCGACCGGCGGCGGCGATCACGGTGGCGTCCATGCGGGTGCCGTCGAGCTCTACGCGCAGCAGGCCGCGCGGATTGAGTTCGCCGCGTGCGACCACGCTGCAGCTGCCCACGCTCAACCGCCAGGCGCCGGGCAGGTAGGCCACCTCGACCTCATGCTCGCTCTCGCCGTGGCGGAACAGCAGGCTGCGGCAAGCGGTGGCGTTCATGCGCCAGCCGTCGCGCGCATGCCACGGCGAGGCCGGGTCGGCGCTGCGTGCCGCGCGGCGGTCGGCGAAGGCAGCGTCGCGCAGCAGCTCGGCAAGCGCGGCGATCTGCAGCACCTCGGCCGGAGCGGCCTCGTCGGCCGGGAACAGGTAGGCCTTCTCGCGCTCGATCAGGCCGGTGTCGAGGTCGGCACCGGAGAACGCCGGGCAGGCGGTGAGGCGCGACAGGAACTCGATGTTGTTGGCCACGCCCACGACGCGGTAGTCGGCCAGCGCCTGCAGCATGCGGGCGAGCGCGCGGTCGCGGTTGATGTCCCACACGATCAGCTTGGCGATCATCGGGTCGTAGTGCGGGCTGATCTCGTCGCCCTCTTCCACCCCCGTATCGACCCGCACGTGCAGGCTCTCGGCGGGCGGCGCCAGGTGCACCAGCTTGCCGGTCGAGGGCAGGAAGCCCTTGGCCGGATCCTCGGCGTAGATGCGCGCTTCGAGCGCGTGGCCGCGGATCTGCAACTGCTCCTGTTCCAGCGGCAGCTTCTCGCCCGAGGCGACGCGCAGCTGCCACTCCACCAGGTCCAGCCCGGTGATCATCTCGGTGACCGGGTGCTCGACCTGCAGGCGGGTGTTCATCTCCATGAAGTAGAAGGAGCCGTCCTGGTTGGCGATGAACTCGACGGTGCCCGCGCCGACGTAACCCACCGCCTTGGCCGCCTCGACCGCGGCCTTGCCCATCGCCGCGCGCCGTTCGAGCGTCATGCCGGGCGCGGGCGCCTCTTCCAGCACCTTCTGGTGGCGGCGCTGCACCGAGCAGTCGCGCTCGAACAGGTACACCACGTTGCCGTGGGTGTCGCCGAAGACCTGGATCTCGATGTGGCGCGGTTTGGTGATGTACTTCTCGACCAGGACGTGGTCGTCGCCGAAGCTGGAGCTGGCCTCGCGCTTGCAGGAGGCGAGCAGGTCGATGAAGTCCTCGGAGCGCTCGACCAGGCGCATGCCCTTGCCACCGCCGCCCGCCGCGGCCTTGATCAGCACCGGGTAGCCGATGGCGTCGGCCTGCTGGTGCAGCCAGGCCGGGTCCTGGTCGTCGCCGTGGTAGCCGGGGGTGAGCGGCACGCCGGCGGCTTCCATCAGCTTCTTAGCCTCGGACTTCGAGCCCATGGCGCGGATCGCCGACACCGGCGGGCCGATGAAGACGATGCCTTCGCGCTCGCAGGCGTGGCAGAAGTCCTCGTTCTCGGACAGGAAGCCGTATCCGGGGTGGATGGCCTGGGCGCCGGTGGCCTTGGCCGCGGCGATGATCTTGTCGATCACCAGGTAGGACTCGCGCGCCGCCGCCGGACCGATCAGCACGGCCTCGTCGGCCAGGCGCACGTGGCGGGCGTTGGCGTCGGCCTCGGAATACACCGCGACGGTCTTGATGCCCATGCGGCGGGCGGTCTTGATCACCCTGCAGGCGATCTCTCCACGGTTTGCGATCAGGATCTTGTCGAACATGTCGTCTCCAGCTTCTTGTCGGAATTCAGAAAATTGTCCTTGCGCTCCCTGCACGATTCACGGCGCGGGCAACGCGGGCCGCTCCGGTCGCAAGCGCGGGCGGAATACCCGCCGCAGGAAGCGCCACAGCACCACGATCAGCGCCACCGCCAGCACCACGAACACCACCAGCGCCACCAGGAACCACAGCGGCTCCTGCAACAGCATCCACAACCCGCCGGCGAACATCGCGTCCTCGCCGAGCGAGGTGGTGACGTTGGTCACCGGCTCAGGCGAGGTGTTGATCGCCGCGCGCGCCCCCGCCTTGGCGAAGTGCGCGCCCGCGGCCAGCGTGCCGCCGGCCAGCGCCGCGGCCAGCTGCACCGCGCCCGCCTGGTCGCCCATCACCGCGGCGGCCAGCGCCGCACCCGCCGGGATGCGGATGAAGGTATGCACCGCGTCCCACATCGAATCGAACCAGGGCAGCTTGTCGGCGAAGAACTCGGCCAGCAGCATCACCCCGGACACCCCGAGCAGCAGTGGATGCGTCAGCACCTCCAGCCCGCCCGGCAACTGCACGCCGCCGAAGCGACCCAAGGCACCGAGCACGAACACCAGCGCATACAGCCGCAGCCCGCTCGCCCAGCCCAGGCCCGCCGCCAGCGCGGCGAGCGAGGCCATGTCGAGCGGCACGCCGCTCCAATCGAGCAGCGCGGTGAGCTCGGTGGGCCAGCTGCCGATGGCATAGGCGTCCATGGCGGTCTCCCCGGTCCTGCAAACCGTTCAGTGCGCGCGGTCGATGCTCGTCGCGCACCGCCCGCGCCTCAGCCCTGCGCGATCCACGCCGCGGGGCGCTTGTCGAGGAAGGCGGCCAGGCCTTCCTTCGCCTCGGGCGTGGAGCGCAGGCTGGCGATGCGGCGGGCGGTGTCTTCCACCACCGCGTCGCTCAGCGGCCGGTTGGCCACCGCGCGGATCAGGTCCTTGGCCGCGGCCTGCGACTTCGGGCCGCCCTGAAGCAAGGCCTCGACGACTTCGCTCACCTTGGCGTCCAGCTCCTCGGTGGCTACCGCCTCGTGTGCCAGCCCCAGCGTAGCCGCGCGCGCGGCATTGATGCGCTCGGCGGTCTGGAAGTAGCGATAGGCCTGGCGCTCGCCGATGGCGCGGATCACGTAGGGGCTGATCGCCGAGGGGATGATCCCGAACTTGACCTCGGAGGTCGCGAACACCGCGCGGTCAGAGGCGATGCAGATGTCGCAGGCGCTCGCCAGACCCATGCCGCCGCCCAGCGCCGCGCCATGCACGCGCGCGATCGTGGGCTTCTTCATCTCGGCCAGGGTGCGCAGCATGCCGGCGAGCTTCATCGCATCGGCGAAGTTCTCCGCCTCGCTCGCCTCGCCGGCGGCCTTCATCCAGTTGAGGTCGGCGCCGGCCGAGAAGCTTTTTCCCCGCCCCGCGAGCACCACCGCGCGCACCGCGTCGTCGGCATCGAGTTCGATGCAGGCCGTGGTGAGGTCTGCGATCAGTTGCGCGTTGAAGGCGTTATGCACGTCCGGGCGGTTCATCCAGATCGTCGCCACGCCGCCATCGCGGACGATCTCCAGGGTCTCGTAGCTCATCTCGCCCCCTTACATCCGGAACACGCCGAACTTCGTCTGCGGGATCGGCGCGTTGAGCGTGGCCGACAGCGACAGGCCGAGCACGCGGCGCGACTGCGCGGGGTCGATCACGCCGTCGTCCCACAGGCGGGCGGTGGCGTAGTAGGGGTGGCCCTGGACCTCGTACTGCTCGCGGATCGGGGCCTTGAAGGCCTCCTCGTCCTCCTTGCTCCAGGTGCCGCCCTTGGCCTCGATGCCGTCGCGGCGCACGGTGGAGAGCACGCTCGCGGCCTGCTCGCCGCCCATCACGCTGACGCGCGCGTTCGGCCACATCCACAGGAAGCGCGGCGAGTAGGCACGGCCGCACATGCCGTAGTTGCCGGCGCCGAAGCTGCCGCCCATGATCATGGTGATCTTGGGCACCTGCACCGTGGCCACCGCGGTGACCATCTTGGCGCCGTCCTTGGCGATGCCGCCGTTCTCGTACTTGCGCCCGACCATGAAGCCGGTGATGTTCTGCAGGAACAGCAGCGGGATGCCGCGCTGGCCGCACAGCTCGACGAAGTGCGCGCCCTTCTGCGCCGACTCGCCGAACAGGATGCCGTTGTTGGCGACG
>JAEUNQ010000090.1 GCA_016790365.1 Thauera sp.
GCCGACCAGCGAACAGCGCGGGCACTTCGGGCTGTCCTCCAGCGGGGCCGGCATCTGGCCCCCTGCCGCGACGAAGCGCAAGCCATCGACCGCAGCGCGCGCGAGGGTGCGCAGTTCATCGTCGAAGGGCACGGCAACGCGTTCCCGCGATTCTGCGAAGTAGAGCACACCTTCGTCGCAGCGGTAGCCGTGTTCTTCCAGGATCATGCCCTGCACGCAAAGCTGCACGCGCTCGGGATCGTAGGCGCCCCGCGCCACATGCGGGCGTCTGCCGCGCTTGTAGTCCACCGGGGTGACGTGCTCGCCGTCGCCTTCGACGAGGTCCATGCGCGCGATCAGCCCGAGCCGTTCAGACGACAGGGTCACCGAGCGTGCATGGAAACGCTCGCCCTCGGTCCCGGCGTCCGCATCGGGCAGCTTGCCGCCGGGCCGGTCCACGCGACGATGGCGGTAGCGCCCGTCCACGGTGTCTGAAGACTCGGACCACTCGCCCTGCACCCACTCCAGGTAAGCCAGGCGCGGGCAGTACTGGTATTCGTTGACCATGCGCGCCGGCAGCAGCGGCATGTCGCCGGCCTGGGCGGGGAAGGGTAGCGGGAGTTCCGGTTGGGGGGCGTCCATTCCTTGGTTCCTCCTGTTGACATGCCTTGGCAGCGCGTCATGGCGCTCGATCGCGGTGGTCTTGGCGAGTCGATGTCGATCAGACTGGCCGGCGAGGGAGACCGCCGCAGGGAGAACGCCCGGCGCGGTGCAGGGGGTGTGGTAAGCGCTTCGCGCGCAATGAGGCCGCGGCGCCGGAGGGAAGGGCGCCGCGGAAATGGAGTCCGGATTGTCAAAGAGCTTGTTCGACGTGGAGTCCGATCGTCAGGTGCGGCGCAATCGCTTGCCTGCCGCCGTCAGGCGATACTTCTGCAGGCGACTGTTGGGCTTTTCCGGGATGGTCGGAGTGATGGCACCGCGCTCGACGAGCCGCCGCACCACCTCGTGCAGTTGGCCGGATGGTCTGTTGCGGCCGAGCGCATGTGCAAGTTCGGTTTTACCGAGCGGGCCGGTGCGCAGTGCCGCCAGAACCTGCGACTCTACCGGCGACTCTACCGGCGACTCTACCGGCGACTCTACCGGCGACTCTACCGGCGACTCTACCGGCGACGATGAGACCGTATCGTCCGGGCTCTGCCACTGCCACAGGAGCCGTACACCGCCATCGAACTCGACTTCGGGCGCTGGCGCACCGGCTTCGCGGCACGCGTCTCGCATTTTCTCGTAGCCGCGACCCCATGCTTCGATGAGCCCCGCACGAAAGAACGTGTTGGCGACATCCGGGTTCGGGGGTCTCGAGTCGTGTGGCTGCAGCAACTTGTCCGCAGTCCAGGTCGGTGGCAACTGGCCGGGGTTCCAGATGCGCAACTTGTTGCGATAGACACGAATCTGGATGGGCGTACCCGAGCCGTAGTCCTTGTGGATCAGTGCGTTCAGCACGGCCTCGCGCAGCGCCTCGCGTGGGATCGGGAAGGTCTCCAGTCGCTGCAAGCCGCGATAGCTGATCCACGCCACCATGTACTTCGTGCGCAGCAGCTCGACGGTCTGCTCCATCTGCGTGAAGAGGTCGCCATGCACCTCGTCGTGAAAGGCGAGGTCGCTCTCGCTGCGAAACATCCCGATCTTCACATATGCGCCGGTGAACCAATGTTCGGGGTCTTCATGGAATAGCAGGAGCGCCGCGCGCTTGAGCATTCCAGCCTCGGTGAGTCGAAGTCGCTCCACCAACTCGGCGCGGCTTGCTGAAAGTGCCCTCGGCGGCAGCCGATCTCCGTCCTTCGCGTGCTCCTTGAAGCGCTTGAATGCGATCGGGCTCAAGTCCCGGATGCCGACTCCGGGCACCGGCGCGTTGTCCCAATGGCGTCCGAGCTTGCGCAGCAGGAAGGCCGACAGGGCATTGCCCGTGAGGTGCTGCTTCGTGCTGCCCGAGCGGAAGTGGTATTCGCCCCGGTAGCTGATGGGCGTGGGAGATGGCTCGATTTCGATCTCGATGAGCATCTTGCCGTTCGCATCCACGGAACGCACCGGCGGGATGATCCCAAGGGTGTCGCGAATCTTGTTCGGCAGATCGACGAGCAGCCGCTCGGCGTGAGGGGCGCCGACCGCCACGCCTTCGTCGTTCCTGCCGATGATCAAGGTCCCGCCATCGGCATTGGCGAAACCGCAGAGCCAGCGCAGGTAGTCGTCGCGCCAGGATTCCTTCCATTCGACGAGGTGGGTTTCCGGTGTCACGGCGTGGGTCCAGCTTGATTGTCTGTTCCGGCTAGAGGTGGTCTTGAAGCAAACAGACCGCCACCGTAGTGCATGTTCCTGCCAAGCAGCAGAGGCCCCGACACAGCGACCGCGAATCGTAGCGACAGCTCTTCACCCGCTGTGGGGCGACGTTCCACCACCAGCGGAGCAGGCAGCCCGCGCCGCCGAACTTCCGTTGTCACGTCGCTCTGCAAGGAATCCGCACCATTGCGCTTGGCGTGCCTTGTGGCCACGTAAGGCGATCTGGCAACCCATACGGTCGCTGCGGCAAAGAGCGGGTCGGTGTTCATATCCACGGTTTCCTGTACCAGCCGCAACTTTCCGTTGGTGCCGGCGCGCAGCACGTCGAACCCCGCGAGTGCTCGGGCGAGTGTCTCCAGGTGATGGTGTTCATCCTTCGAAGCTTCCCGGTGTTCGATGATGTGCGGAGCGACAATCAGCAGGCGCCCGCGTTCCAGGTCGGGCACGAAGGCGAGGTGGGCATGTCCGCCATTGCGTGCCGGTTTGCCGTCCGGCTCATGTCCGGTAAAGAACAAGGCCAGGTCCGCCGAGTTGCCGAGTACTGCCTGTACCCGAGCCATCACGGCGCGGCGCAAGGCTCGTGCCAGT
>JAEUNQ010000113.1 GCA_016790365.1 Thauera sp.
GCCCAGGGTGTAGCAGCCGATGTCGCCCGAGATGGTGAGGTTGCGCAGCTGCGCGAGGGTGTAATAGATGCCCAGGTGCGGACAGGCGACGCACATGGTGGGCGGGCGCGGGAAGACCTGCTGCGGCACCAGGCGGGGCTGGGCCGTGGCGGGGACCTCCTCGCCGCGCAGGCGGGCCACCGCCGGGCGCAGGCGGTCGGGCGAGAGCTCGCCGACGCGCGGCAGCACGTCCTTGCCCGCACAGGCGATGCCGGCGGCGCGCAGCTCGCTCTCGACCAGGGGCTCGGTCTCCTCGACCACCAGGAGCTGGTCGACGCCAGCGGCGAACTCGCGCAGGCGCTCGAGCGGCAGCGGGTAGGACTGGCCGAGCTTGAACACCGGCGCCTCGGGGAAGGTCTCGCGCACGTGCATGTAGGCCGGGCCCGAGGTCACGAAGCCGATGCGGCGGTCGCCGCCCTCGACCAGCAGGTTGAACGGGCTCTGCGCGGAGGAGGCGCGCAGGGCCTCCTCGCGCTCGTACATCAGCGCCACGCGCGGCTTGGCGTGGCCGGGCACCATGACCCAGCGCTGCGGATCCTTGACGAAGCCGGCGGGCTCGTGGGCCTCGCGCTCGGCCGCGACGACACGGCCCTTGACGTGGCAGATGCGGGTGGTCATGCGCACGATCGCCGGGCAGCGGAAGCGCTCGGACACCGCGAAGGCCTCGCGCGCCATGTCGTAGGACTCCTGCGCGTCGGCGGGCTCGAACAGCGGCAGGTGGGCGAAGCGTGCCCAGAAGCGGGAGTCCTGTTCGTTCTGCGACGAGGACATGCCGACATCGTCGGCGACCGCGATCACCAGGCCGCCTTCGGTGCCGGTGACGGTCATGGTCATCAGCGCGTCGGCGGCGACGTTGAGGCCGACGTGCTTCATCGCGCAGAAGGCGCGCGCCCCCACCATCGACGCGCCGAGCGCGACCTCGAGCGAGACCTTCTCGTTCACCGACCACTCGGTGTACAGGTCGGGAAAGCGCGACAGCTCTTCCAGGATCTCGGTCGCCGGGGTGCCCGGATAGGCGGCGGCGACGCGACAGCCGGCGTCGCGCACGGCGAGCGCCACGGCCTCGTTGCCGGATAGGAACAGGCGGCTCGGGGCGGTTTCGGGCAGGGCAGCACCCATGGGGAGATCCTCTCTGACGGGTTCGGGTTCGAAACCCACGAGCTTAGTCAGCGACCTCCCCGCCCCCATTGACGAAGATCAACCACGCTGCAGTCGTACGCGCTGCAAAACGCCCCCTCACGGGCACCGATGCTGCACCCGCACAAGCTTTGCGTTCGATCAAACGACGTTGTCCTGCGTACGCGCACCATTTCGTCCTTTCCCTCGAGCGGGACGCAAAGAGATGCTGAAAGAACGCTGGAACGACCGTGCGGGTGGCTTCCATCCGGTCAGCGCGCCGGACTTCCTGCCCCGGCCGCAACTTCGCGAGCTGCAGTCGCGCCGCCTGCAGGCGGTGGTGGCGCGCGCCTGGGACAAGGTGGCGCTGTTCCGCGAGCGCCTGCAGGCGCGCGCCCTCACGCCCAACGACATCGGCGGCATCGGCGACATCGCCGCCCTGCCCTTCACCGTCAAGGCCGACCTGCGCGACACCTACCCCTTCGGCCTGTTCGCCAGCCCGATGGACGAGGTGGTGCGCCTGCACGCCTCCTCGGGCACGACCGGCAAGCCAATCGTGGTCGCCTACACCCGCGAGGACGTCGAGGTGTGGACCGAGGCGATGGCGCGCACCTTCGCCGCCTGCGGCCTTCACCGCGGGGACATCCTGCAGAACGCCTTCGGCTACGGACTATTCACCGGCGGCATGGGCACCCACTACGGCGCCGAGGCAATCGGCGCGGCGGTGATCCCGGTCTCCGGCGGCAACACCGAGCGCCAGATCATGCTGATGCGCGACTTCGGGGTCACCGCGGTGTGCGCCACGCCGAGCTTCTTCGTGCACCTGGTCGAAAAGGCCGCCGAGATGGGGGTGGACCTGAAGAGCCTGCCGCTGCGCACCGGCGTGTTCGGCGCCGAGCCCTGGTCCGACGGCATGCGCGAGCGCATCGAGGCCGAGACCGGCATCGAGGCCTTCGACATCTACGGCCTCTCCGAGATCACCGGCCCCGGCGTCGCCACCGAGTGCACCTGCCACGACGGCCTGCACGTGTTCGAGGACCACTTCTTCCCCGAGATCATCGACCCCGCGACCGGCGCCGCGCTGCCCGACGGCGAGGAAGGCGAGCTGGTGCTGACCACGCTCTCCAAGCGCGCGATGCCGATGATCCGCTACCGCACCCGCGACATCACCGCGATCCTCACCGAGCCCTGCGGATGCGGCCGCACCATGCGCCGTATCCGCCGCATCAGCCGGCGCTCGGACGACATGTTCATCATCCGCGGCGTCAATGTCTTCCCCTCGCAGGTGGAAACGGCCCTGCTCGAGGTGGAGGGGACGGTGCCGCACTATCAGATCGTGCTCACGCGCGACCACGGCCTGGACCAGATGACGGTCGAGGTGGAAGTGACGCCCGAGGTCTTCAGCGACACGGTGCGCGGCATGGAGGAGCTGCGCGCGCGCATCGGGCGCGCGATCGAGCACGTGCTCGGCATCCGCGTCGGCCTGCGCCTGGTGGGACCGCACAGCATCCCGCGCAGCGAAGGCAAGGCGCGGCGCGTGATCGACAAGCGCCACGATTGAGGCAGGAGCCCGCGATGAAGATCTCCCAACTTTCCGTCTTCCTGGAAAACCGCCCGCACAGCCTGCTCGAGCCGCTGCAGGCGCTCGCCGCCGCACAGATCGACCTGTCGGGCATCGCGCTCGCCGACAGCGAGCAGTTCGGCATCCTGCGTCTGGTGCTGCGCGACTGGGCGCGCGCACGCGCGCTGCTGCAGTCGGGCGGCTGGGCGGTGACGGTGACCGACATGGTGGCGATCCAAGTCGAGGATCAGCCCGGCGGACTGGTGCGCCTCCTCGAGGTGCTCGCCGCGGCCGGCGCCGACATCGAATACATGTACGGCTTCTTCGTGCGCCGCAGCGGGCGCTTGGCGATGCTGTTCCGCTTCGCCGCGCCGGAGCGCGCGATCGCCGCGCTCGAGGGGGCGGGCGTCACGATGCTCGGCGAGGACGCGTTGTACTGAAAACGCGACGGTTCCTGCAGGAGCGCCGCGAGGCGCGAACACGGCGCCGATCGCCCGCGACCACGTCGCCCACTGCACGGCCGCTTTCGCGGCTGGCGCCGCTCCTACATTGCGCCGGGCCGTGACGCATCGTGTAGGAGCGCCGCGAGGCGCGAACACGGCGCCGATCGCCCGCGACCGCGTCGCCCCCCGCACGGCCGCATTCGCGGCTGGCGCCGCTCCTGCATCGCGCCGGGCCGTGACGCATCGTGTAGGAGCGCCGCGAGGCGCGAACACGGCGACGGAAACGTGACGCGGGGGCCGCCCCTCCGGGCGGCCCCCGCGTCACTCGACCTGCGCGCTCGGGAGGCTCAGCCGCCCGCACCCTGTGGCGCGGCTGCCAGGCGCTGGATGGCGGTCTGCTCGAGCCACTTGCGCACGCGCTTGGCGTCGGCGGTGCGGGTGTAGCGACCGTAGGAATCCATCAGCACCATCACCACCGGCTGCTGGTGCAGCCAGGTCTGCATCACCAAGCAGCGCCCCGCCTCGGAGATGTAGCCGGTCTTGGACACGCTGATCGTCCATTCCGGGCTGCGCACCAGCGAGTTGGTGTTGCCGAAGCGCAGCATGCGGCCGTGCACCGGTACATAGCGCTCGTGCGCGGTGGAGAACTCGCGGATCAGCGGATAGGACGCCGAGGCCGCGACGAGCTTGGCGAGGTCGCGCGGGCTGGAGACGTTGGCCGGGTTGAGCCCGGTGCTGTCGTGGAAGCGGGTGTTCCACAGGCCGAGCAGGCGAGCCTTGACGTTCATCGCCTCGACAAAGGCCTCCTCGCCGCCCGGATAGTGACGCGCCAGCGACGAGGCCGCGCGATTCTCGGAAGACATCAGCGCGAGTTGCAGCATCTCCTCGCGCGACAGCGTGGTGCCGAGCGCGAGCCGCGAACCGGTGCCCTTGAGCTGGTCGATGTCCGCCTCGTTGATCACGATCGGCTCGGACAGGCCCAGCCCGGCGTCGAGCACCACCATCGCAGTCATCAGCTTGGTGATCGAGGCGATCGGCAGCACCTCGGTGGCGTTGCGCTCAAGCAGGACCTCGCCGGTGCGCTGGTTGATCACGTAGAAGGCGCTCGAACCGAGCACCGGCATACCGCTGCCATCGAGGGCGAGCGGGGTATCGGGCTCGTCGGCGAGCGCCGCCGCGGGGGCAGCGATCGCGGCGGCGGCGACCGCCGGCTTGCGCAGGCTCACCCGCATCGCCGGCCCCTTGGCGCGAGCACTCGCCCGGCTCGCAGCCTTGGCGCCGCGCGTGGCGGACTTCGCCGCAACCGCCTTCTTCTGCGCAGGCTTCGCGGCGGCCTTGCGAACCGGGGCCTTGGCCGCGGCCTTCTTCACGGCCGGCTTGGCAACCTTGCTCGTCGCAGCCTTGCCGGATGCCTTCGGGGCTGCGGTGGCCAAACCCGACTGCAGCGCGAACATCGCGGCAATCGCGGCGATCAGGGGGCGAACTTTCATGATGGCGACGGAACCGAAAGCGAGAGGAGTCGGAATCCAGGAGATCTGCTTTGAAAAATAGGCAGATACAAAATGGATTTCAAGTTGTTTCTAACATTGGCGGAATTCTACCCCCGCGGCGGCACCGGGGGCGAGCCTGGGAAACGTCGCGGCTTCGCGTCAGGAATCGATACGCAGGAAGCGGCGCAACTCGCCGGCGCGCGTCATCGCGTCATGATAGCCGAGCTCGATCAGCGCGCGCGTGAAACCGGGTTCGAAAAGCAGGTAGGAAAGCAGGGTCGAGCCCTCGCGGCGCAAGGTGCCGAGCCCGCGCAGCACGACGCGTAGCTGAGGCGGCAGGCTGTGCGCATGGCGCGCGGCGATGGTGTCGAGACGCTGGGAGGGCTGGATCACCAGACACTCGATGGGCCGCAGCACGATTCCCGCCTCGGCGCGGCGGGCCTCGTCGAGCCGGCCGACCGTGTCGTTGATGCGCGCGAGGCGCTCGAGGTCGACCTCCAGAGTGTCGAGGAAGATGCTTGAAAGCGCGTGGCCGGCAATCTGCGCCGGCGAAGGATAGCCGCCGACGGCACGTATCCGCCCCTCCTCGGCGGTACGCCCGGCCCCGATCACGAGGACGCGGTCCGCGCCGAGATGGATTGCCGGGCTCACTGGCGCGAGCTGGCGCATCGAGCCGTCGCCGAAGTACTCGCGATGGATCTTCACCGCAGGGAAGACGAAGGGCAGCGCGGCGCTCGCCATGACGTGACCGACGTCGAGCTGCGCACGCACGCCCAGGCGCTGCGCGCGTCGCCAGGGCTGCAGCTCGGGCGCCCCCTGGAAGAAGGCGAGGCTCTCGCCGGAGGAGTAGCCCGAGGCGGTGACGCTGAGCGCGCGCAGCTCGCCACGACCGATCGCGGTCTCGATTGCCGGGAAGTCGAGCACGCTCTCCAGCAGGCCACGCAAGGGCGTGTTGTCGAGCAGCGAGCGCGGCGTCTGCCGCACCAGCCAGCCGCCGAACAGCGCAGCGGCCCAGCGCAGACCGCTGCCGAAGAGCGCGAGCGGATCGACGCGGTACACCTGGTGGACATGAAGGCTGCGCCAGACCCGCTGGATGTGACGCACCGCGCGGCTGAAGTCTCCGGCATGCACCGCGAGCGCGACCGCGTTGATCGCACCCGCCGAGGTGCCGCACAGGATGGGGAAGGGGTTGCCGGGACGCTTGCCGCGCAGCTCGCGGATCGCGACCAGAACGCCCACCTGGTAGGCGGCACGCGCTCCGCCCCCGGTCAGCACCAGCGCCGCCCGCCCGTCTTCCGCGCTCATCGGCCCGCCTCCGGCCATGGGATGGCGAGAGCATCGCGCAGAAGGTAGCGACCGACAAGGAAGGAAGTCGCAGGCGCAACGCGAGCGACGATCAGCACTGCCGGGCGCACGCCCCCGCTTGCGGAGGCGGCGCCCTCGCACCCGATTGCGGCGCCTCGATCAGCCCGCCTGGCCGGCCTCGACCACGGTGAGCGCGGTCATGTTGATGATGCGGCGCACGGTCGCCGAGGGGGTGAGGATGTGCACCGGCTTGGACGCGCCGAGCAGGATCGGCCCCACCGTCATGCCGCTGCCGGCCGCGTTCTTCAGCAGGTTGAAGGCGATGTTGGCCGCGTCCAGGGTCGGGAAGATCAGCAAGTTGGCGTCCTCGCGCATCTTCGCGTTGGGGAAGATCTGCAGGCGGTGGCGGGCATCGAGTGCCGAGTCGCCGTGCATCTCGCCTTCCACCTGCAGCTCGGGATGGCGGTCGTGCAGCATGCGCATCGCGGTGCGCATCTTCGCGGCGGTCGGCGAATCGGCAGAGCCGAAGGACGAATGCGACAGCAGCGCGATGCGCGGCTCGATGCCGAAGCGCTTCATCTCCTCGGCGGCGAGCAGCGTCATCTCGACCACCTGCTCGGGCGTGGGGTCGTAGTTGACGTAGGTGTCGGCGAGGAAGAGCGTCCGCCCGGGCAGACTGAGCAGGTTGACCGTGTACAGGTGGTCCACCCCTTCGCGGCGGCCGAGCACGTCCTCGACGAACTCGCGGTGCAGGCGGTGCATGCCGTAGGTGCCGCAGATGAGGCCGTCGCCGTAGCCGAACTTGAGGAGCAGCGCGCCGATCAGCGTGGTTCGGCGACGCACCTCCTTCTTGGCATACTCCACCGACACCCCCTTGCGCTCCATCAGGCTGTGGTAGTGCTGCCAGAGCTGGTTGAAGCGCGGGTCGGAGTCCGGGTTGACCAGCTCGAAGTCGCGCTCGACGGCCAGGCGCAGGCCGAAGCGCTCGATGTTCTTGGCCACGACCTCGGGGCGGCCGATGAGGATCGGGCGCGCCAGGCCCTCGTCCACCACCTGCTGCAGCGCGCGCAGCACCGTCTCGGATTCGCCCTCCGAGAAGATGATGCGCTTCGGGTTCTTGTGCGCGGCGGCGAACACCGGCTTCATGATCAGGCCGGAATGCCAGACGAAGTTGTTGAGTTGGCTGCGGTAGGCGTTCCAGTCCGTGATCGGGCGCGTCGCCACGCCCGAGTCCATGCCGGCCTCGGCCACCGCGGGGGCGATCTTGACGATCAGGCGCGGGTCGAAGGGGCGCGGGATGATGTACTCGGGACCGAAGCCGCCGACCTTCTCGCCGTAGGCGGCGGCAACGATGTCGCTCTGCTCCACGCGCGCAAGCTCGGCGATCGCTTTTACCGCGGCGAGCTGCATCTCGTCGGTGATCGTGGTCGCGCCGACGTCGAGCGCGCCGCGGAAGATGAACGGGAAGCACAGCACGTTGTTGACCTGGTTCGGGTAATCCGAACGCCCAGTGGCGATGATCGCGTCATCGCGC
>JAEUNQ010000125.1 GCA_016790365.1 Thauera sp.
CGCGACGACCAGCGCCCCACCGCCTCGGTGATGGTGAACCTGCGCGGCGGCCGCATCCTCTCGCCCGACCAGGTCGCCGGCATCGTGCACCTGGTGTCGTCGAGCGTGCCGCGCATGCACGCCGAGGGCGTGAAGATCGTCGACCAGAACGGCAAGCTGCTCACCGAGCAGGCCGACCCGCTGCTGCGCGCCGGGCTCAACGCCACCCAGCTCGAATACGTCCGCCTGCTCGAGCAGGGCTTCATCGAGCGCATCGACAAGATCCTCGCGCCGCTGGTGGGCAAGGGCAACTACGGCGCCCAGGTCGCGGCCGATGTGGACTTCAACCAGGTCGAGCAGACCGCCGAGACCTACAAGCCCAACCCCACGCCCGACCAGGCGATCCGCAGCCAGCAGACCACCGAGGCCTTCAACCCGCAGCCGGGCGCGCAGGGCGTGCCGGGCGCGCTGACCAACCAGCCGCCGGTTCCGGCCACCGCACCGATCACCAACCCGCAGGTGGGCGCTGGCGGCGCGGGCGCGCAGGGCCTGGGGAGCGGCAACCGCAGCGCGGTGCTCAACTACGAGCTCGACCGCAACATCCAGCACGTCAAGCAGGCGGTCGGCCAGATCAAGCGCCTGTCGGTCGCGGTGGTGGTGAACAACCGCAGCATCCCCGGCCCCGACGGCACGCCCACCAGCGTGCCGCTGCCCGACGAGGAGATCGCGCGCATCACCAACCTGGTGCGCGAGGCGGTAGGCTACAACGCCGACCGCGGCGACACGATCAACGTGGCGAGCGGCGCCTTCGCCGACGACGGCAGCGAGGCCCCGGTACCGCCGTGGAAGGACCCGGAGATCATCGAGCTCGGCAAGGAAGGCCTCAACTGGCTGCTGGTGCTGGTCGCGATCCTGTTCGCCTACTTCGGCGTGATTCGCCCGCTGCTGCGCACGGTGGTGCCGCCCAAGTCCAAGGAAGAAAAGAAGGCCGCGGGCGAGGAAGGCGAGGAAGGCGAAGAGGGCGAGGAAGGCGTGCGCGTCACCCTGTCCGGCGAGGCTGGCGAGGGCGAGGAGACGGAGACCTTCGAGCAGCGGCTCGAGCGTGCCCGCACCGCGGCGCGCAACGATCCGAAGATGGTCGCGAACCTGATCAAGGACTGGATGGGCTTGAACGAGGAGGCGCGCAAGTGACGACGCCGGAAGAAGGCCTGGAGAAGGCCGCACTGCTGTTGATGACGCTCGGCCCCGACGCTGCCGCCGGGGTGCTCCGCCAGCTCGGCCCGCGCGAGGTGCAGAAGCTGACGATGAAGATGGCCTCGATGACGCCGCAGTCGCGCGAGACCGTGGAGCCGGTGCTGATCGAGGTGAACGAGCATTTCGGCAAGGGCACGATGATCCAGTCCGACGACGACCAGCTGCGCGAGATGCTGACCAAGGCGCTCGGCGACGACCGCGCCAACCAGTTGCTGTCGCGCATGCTGAGCGGCTCGGAAACCGCCGGCATCGAGAGCCTGAAGTGGATGGACGCGGCCACCGCGGCCGACCTGATCAAGGGCGAGCACCCGCAGATCATCGCCACCATCCTGGTGCACCTCGAGTACGATCAGGCCGGCGAGATCCTCAAGAACTTCGACGAGCGCCTGCGCAACGACGTGGTGCTGCGCATCGCCACCCTGGACGGCGTGCAGCCGACCGCGCTGAAGGAGCTCAACGACGCCCTCACCCGCATGCTGTCGGGCGCCACGACGGTCAAGAAGGCGGCGATGGGCGGGGTGCGCCACGCCGCCGAGATCCTCAACTTCGTCGGCTCGACGGCCGAGACTGCGGTCATCGACAATGTGCGCGAATACGATCCGGAACTCGCGCAGAAGATCCTCGACGAGATGTTCGTGTTCGAGAACCTGATCGACATCGACGACCGCGGCATCCAGACCATCCTGCGCGAGGTGCAATCCGACTCGCTGATCATCGCGCTGAAGGGCGCACCACCCGAGTTGCGCGAGAAGGTCTTCAAGAACATGTCCTCGCGTGCGGCCGAGATGCTGCGCGAGGATCTCGAGGCGCGCGGCCCGGTGCGGCTGTCCGAGGTCGAGGCCGAGCAGAAGGAAATCCTCAAGACCGTGCGCCGCCTGGCAGAGGAAGGCCAGGTCATGCTCGGCGGCAAGGGTGGGGACGATGGCTTCGTGTGATCCCCTCGGTACCCGCGCAGGGAGGCCGGAATGAGCGCTCCCGCACGACCACAGGAAGGCAAGCGCTCGCCTCCCGCAGGCAGGAGCGCGCGTAGCGACAGGAGGGAAGCCCGGTGAGCATCTCGCGTCACCAGGCGGTCGGCGCCTACCGGCGCTGGGAGCCGGAGGATTTCGACGAAGCCGAGGGCAGGCGCAAGCCAGCCGCGCGGACGGGCGGGTTCGCACCTGCGGAGCCGGACGAGTTCGCGCAGGCAACGCCGCCACCGGCCACATCCGAAATCGCAGCGGCACCTGCCCGCCCGGCGGCCCCCCCTCCGCCCGCGCCCGAACCGGTCCCCGAGCTGCCGCCCGACTTCCGCCTGCCCACCGCGGAAGAGATCGAGCAATTGCACGACGAGATGCGCCGCGCCGGCTTCGAGGAAGGACGCGCGGCCGGCCACGCCGAAGGCCTCGAGGCCGGGCGCGCCGAGGGCTACGCCGAGGGTCGCGCCCGGGCCGAGGCCGAGGCCGCGCGCCTGGCCGGGCTCGCCGACAGCATGGACGAGGCCTTGCGCGAGTTCGACGGCGAGATCGCCGAGCAGTTGATGGCGCTGGCGATCGAGATGGCCCGCCGGATGGTGAAGCTCACCATCGCGCAACATCCCGAGTCCATCCTCGAGACCGTGCGTGCCGCCCTGCTCCAGCTACCGCAGGGCCACGCCCACATCCAGCTCCACCCCGACGATCTCGCCCTCGTGCGCGAGCTGCTCGGCGAACAGCTCGCGCATGCCGGCCATCGGCTGCAGGAGAACGCGCGGCTCGCACGCGGGGAATGCCTGATCGACGGCCAGGGCGCGCAGGTCGACGCCACGCTGGCAACGCGCTGGCGGCGGGTGCTCGAATCCATCGGCCACGAGCGCGCGCGCTGGGAGGTGATGGACGAAGAGACCGCTGGCGACGACACCGGCCCTGCGAGCCCCGTCGAGGATGCGCCCCCCACCGTTTCGGTCGCCGCGGACAGCGCGGGTGCGGCTGCCGCCGCGGACGCGCGCGCGACCGGCAGCGCTGCGGAGCCGCCCGCCTCATGAACCGCCACCAGACGCTGTGGGGCGACTTCCTCGGCGACGGCCGCCGCCTGGTCGAGGGCTGCAACCCGCTCGAGGTCTCCGGCCGCCTCACCCGCATCAACGGCCTGGTCATGGAAGCCGCCGGCATCAAGCTGCCGCTCGGCTCGGGCTGCCGCATCCTGGTGCCGGGCGGCGGCGCGGTCGAGGCCGAGGTGGTCGGCTTCAACGGCGACAAGCTCTACATGATGCCGACCGACGACGTCTTCGGCCTGGCGCCGGGCGCGCGCGTGCTGCCGATGGAGGTGGGCGTGCCGCGCCTGGTGCCGGGCAAGCGCATCGGCCCGCGCCGGCGCGCCGCCGACCGCGCCAAGCACCTGCCGGTGGGCGACGCCCTGCTCGGCCGCGTGGTCGACGGCGCCGGCCGCCCGCTCGACGGCCAGGGCCCGCTGCACACGCAGGAGACGCGCTCGCTGCAGGGACGCGCGATCAACCCGCTCGCGCGCGCGCCGATCGCGCAGCCGCTCGACGTCGGCGTGCGCGCGATCAATGCGCTGCTCACCGTCGGCCGCGGCCAGCGCCTCGGCCTGTTTGCCGGCTCCGGCGTGGGCAAGTCGGTGCTGATCGGCATGATGGCGCGCTACACCGAGGCCGAGGTCATCGTCGTCGGCCTGATCGGCGAGCGCGGCCGCGAGGTCAAGGAGTTCATCGACCACAGCCTCGGCCCCGAAGGCCTGGCGCGCTCGGTCGTGGTGGCCGCACCTGCCGACACCAGCCCGCTGATGCGCATGCAGGGGGCGGCCTACGCCACCACGGTGGCGGAGTACTTCCGCGACCAGGGCCGCCAGGTCCTGCTGATCATGGACTCGCTCACCCGCTACGCGATGGCGCAGCGCGAGATCGCGCTCGCGATCGGCGAGCCGCCGGTCACGCGCGGCTATCCGCCGAGCGTGTTCGCCCGCCTGCCTGCGCTGGTCGAGCGCGCCGGCAACGGCCCCGAGGGCGGCGGCTCGATCACCGCCTTCTATACCGTGCTCGCCGAGGGCGACGACCAGCAGGACCCGATCGCCGACGCCGCGCGCGCCATCCTCGACGGCCACTTCGTGCTCTCGCGCAATCTCGCCGACCAGGGCCACTACCCGGCGATCGACATCGAGCAGTCGATCTCGCGCGCGATGCACAACCTCGTCGGCGACGACCATTTCAACGTCGTGCGCCAGTTCAAGCAGTTCTTCTCGCGCTACCAGCGCTCGCGCGACCTCATCGCGGTCGGCGCCTACCAGCCCGGCGGCGATCCCCTGCTCGACATGGCGGTCAAGCTGTATCCCAGGCTCGAGGCCTTCCTGCAGCAGGGCATCCAGGAGCACGAAACCTACGAGGGCGCCCTGCAGAAGCTGGCGCAGGTGTTCGGGTAAGCGAGGCGTGAGGCGCAGGGAGCATGCCGCGATCGCGACCTGCGTGGCGCTGCCCGCCGCGACATCGACGCGAGCATTTCGTCACGGTCGCCCACAAGCCGGCTGAAAACTACCCACCTCGGGCAGCTCGCGAGCGGCTAGAATGCCGTTTGCAACTCCCCCCGTGACAAGAAACCGATGCCAGCTTCCTTTCACCTCCAGCCCCTGCTCGACCTCGCCAGCAGCCGCACCGACGAAGCCGCGCGCAAGCTTGGCGAACTGGTCGCTGCCGAGCGCGACGTCGAAGAGAAACTGAAGATGCTCGAGGACTACCGCACGGAATACCACGAGCGTTTCGTGCAGGCCGCACGCGACGGACTGAGCCCGGACGCATGGCGCAACTACAGCGCCTTCATCGCCAAGCTCGACGACGCCATCGGCGCGCAGCGCAAGGTGGTCGAGCAATCGCGCGCGCGCACCGTGGAAGGTCAGCAGGCCTGGCTGGCCCAGCGCACCAAGCTCAAGGCTTTCGACACCCTCGCCCAACGCCACCAGCATGCGGTCGCACGCAGCGAGGCGCGCCAGGAGCAGAAGCAGTCGGACGAGCATGCAGCGCGGCGCGGCGGAGAGGAGAGCTGAAGGGAACCGCGGCGGCTCGCCGGCACAGCGCAACACCCATGGCATGAGGCTTGCTTCTGATGGACTGTCGGATCGTCCGCGATCCATCGCTCCCAGCCCAAGAGAGGCCCGCAACCATGTCCGCACCGCTCTCCCCTTCCAGCCTCGGCAACGGCCTGCAGCTGCGCCTCGGCTCCCAGCATTCGCGCATCGGCGTCGCTGCCCTGGACGGCCTCGGCACGCAACCCGACAGCTTCTCGCGCACGCTCGCGAACCGCATCAACCCGCCCGAGCCGGCGCCGCGCAAACCCGAGTCCGCCCCCGAGACCCCGCGGCCGACAGAGCGCACCGCGACTGGCGAGCCCACACGCGACCCCGAGCGCACCGCCAGCACCAGCCCGGCAAGGTCGGAATCGGGTCAGGATGCGTCCGGCAAGCCGGCTGCGCAGGATGGCAACAGCCAGGCCCGGGGATCCGGAGCTTCCGCCACTGGAGAGGCCCGCAGCGAGAGCGATGCGGCGGCGGAGGGCACCACGGCCAGCACACAGGCTGGCGCGACAGAAGGAAGCGCGGACGCGGGACGGTCGCCGCATGGCGTGGCGGGCCAGGCAGGCGACGCCGCGCGGCTCGCCGCCCTGGCCACGGCCACTGCGGCCGAGGCGGACGAAGCCCCCACGGACGTCGCGACGGCAAGCTCGCCCACCGACCCGGCAGCGCTTGCCGGCCTGCCGGCAGCGATTGCCGCGTTGCTGGCCGGCAGGACCGAAGCGCGTTCCACGGCGGACGAGGCCACCGCTGAAACCGGCACGCTTCAGCTCACTGATGACGGCGGACGCAAGTCGCTTCAGAATTCCGCCATGCTGCCGAAAACCGAGCTATCGGCCGAGTCCGGCGGCAGCGCCGGGTCCGGCGCCAATACCACTCCCGCCTTCCTCCTCCAGGGCCGCGAGCTTGCCGCTGCTGCTGCGGCACGCAGCGCAATCGGCGCGGGAGCCGGGGCCATGCAGGGGGACGCACTCGAAGCACCCGGCACGACCGGCAGCCAGCCGGCCGGGCTGGCGCACACGCATGGCGCGATGCACCTGCTGCGCCAGGCATCCACCGCGCAGGCCGCCTCGCCGCAACTCCCGGTGGCGACTCCGGCCGGCGAGCAGGGCTGGGCGGAAGACGTCGGCAATCAGGTGCGCTGGATGCTCGGTCGCGCCGAAAGCAAGGCGGAACTGGTGCTGACGCCCCCGAACATGGGCAAGCTCGAAGTGTCGATCAACCTGAACGGCGACCAGACGACGGCGCAGTTCATCGCCTCGAGCCAGGCCGCGCGCGACGCGCTCGAGCGTGCGCTGCCGCAGTTGCGCGAGGCGCTGCAGCAGGCAGGCATCATGCTGGGCGACACCAACGTGAGCACCTCGGACCAGGGTCGCGAGGGTGAAGGACGCGAGGGCGGCGGCGGTCGTGGCGAACGCGGGGAGCAGGCCGCGGGCGGCAGCACCGGCGCGACCAACGCCGGAGTGTGGCTGAAACAGCAACAGGGGATGGTCGACACCTTCGCCTGAAGCGCGCGAATTGGGGCGGGCTTGCCCCACTAATCGGCGCTTTGGCGGGTGCGGACCTCCCGGATAATTCAATCCGTACTACAGGAGATTCGCAT